>DASSPI010000182.1:0-4550 GCA_035699705.1 Xanthobacteraceae bacterium | reverse complement strand
TCATATTGACCGGCCGGCGATAGGGCGGCACGCCGGAGATGTCCTCGCCATCGAGCAGGATGCGACCCTCGTCCGGCGCCTCAAAGCCGGCAAGCATGCGCAGGAGCGTGGTCTTGCCGCAGCCGGACGGCCCCAGCAGCGCGAAGAATTCGCCTTCAAAGATCTCGAGTGAGAGCCGGTCGACCGCGGTGAAGCCGGAAAAACGCTTGGTAACCGCCTCGAAGCGTACCAGCACGCGTCCCGCGCCGCGCGCGGCAGCCGAGCCGCCTGCCCCGCCGGTCTTTGCGCGCTTTCCTGGAATCGCCTCCGCCGCCGTCATCGCGGCGCGATGCTAGCGCATGATCCCGAAAAGTGGGAACCGGTTTTCGGGTCAGATCATGCGGGATGTTTGAGTTGGCGCGCGATCTGGCGCAAAGCCGGCGCCAAATTAATGAGTTAGCGCGCGTCGCCGGTATGCGCAAAAACCGAAGCCCTGGCCGACTCCTGGATCGAGTTGTAATCCATCGCCGCGGCGAGCGTGAAAGCCAGAGCGAGAAAAATGCCCCACCACATGGGGGCGCTGCTGCCTTTGCCTTGCCTGTCCGACATCCGATTCTCCGAGGCTGCTCAGAGCCAAACGCCGGAGACAGACGAGCGTTCCCGAAGGAACTAGTGGCGCAGGTCGCTGAGCGCGGGCGCCGCGATATTCTCCAGCGGCTGCGCCGGATCCGGATAGTGGTTGCGCGGCTCGGGCCCGTAATAGTCGCCCAGCTGAACGATCGGACGCGGGCTGCTCATGATCGAAACGATGCGGTCGAGCAGTCCCTTGGAGGAAATCGGCTTCACCATGAATTCATTGACGCCGAGCCGCACCGCTTCCACCACCCGCCAGCGCTCGCCATGGGCGGTCAGCATGATGATCGGAATGTCGGGGACGGGAAATACGCCGGGCGAGCGGACGATGCGGACCATCTCCGGCCCGTTGAGCAGCGGCATTTCCCAATCGAGGATGACGAGATCGGGAGAGATGGTGCGGATGGCTTCCAGGCCGGCGATGCCGTCGGAAGCCTCATGCACGTTCTTTACGCCGACATTGATGAGCAGGTTGCGCACCAGTTTGCGCATATACTGGTTGTCGTCGACCACCAGGATGCGCAGCCCGAGAACCATTCCCTGGATGTGTTTCCACAGGGCTGACTGCATGGCGTAAGGCCTCAAATAATCTTCCGCCATGAGACACCAGTTAGCGTTACGGTCGGGTAAGTCGGCGTGGTTATCGGGACGTTAAAGGCTCAGTTGATGAGCACGACATCGTCCATGGAAGCCTCGTTCACCGGCTTGAAGGCCGATGCGGGACGCGGCTCGGGGCCGTAATAGCTGCCTACTTTGACGATCGGCCGGGGCTTGGTCAGGGTGGCGACCAGGCGGTCACACAGCAGTTTGCCGGATATCGGCTTCAGCAGATATTCGTTCACGCCGAGCCGCATGGCTTCTTCCACGCGCCAGCGCTCGCTGTGGCCGGTCAGCATGATGATCGGGACGTTCGGATAGGGAAATACACCCGGGGCACGCACCGCCTTGGAAAAGGCGGCGCCGTCCATAATCGGCATTTCCCAGTCGACCAGGACGACGTCGGGCGCCACGGCGCGGACCGCTTCCAGGCCCCGGCCGCCGCTGTCCGCGTCGTAGATATTGGTGACGCCGATCGCCATCAGCAGGGTGCGGATGACTTTGCGGGAATAGAATTCGTCGTCCACCACCAGCACCTTGGTGCCCTGGAGGAGGCTCGAAATATGCTGCGGGATCAACTGGATCATGCTTGCGCTCCCGGCTTGCGGCTTGGCTCGCCGCATCGCATTTGATTTTTCTTATCAGAGCATTGGCGGATTACGGTCGCGTGTAGCCGACCTGTAAAATTGTAACGATTGCCCGCTAGCCCGACGCCGGCCGCGCCGCCATGAAACGCCCGAGCGCTTCTTTCTGCTCGTCCGAGAACAGCAGGCCAAGCTTGCTGCGGCGCCACAGCACGTCATCGGCGCTTTCCGCCCATTCATGCTGCATCAGGTAGCGGACCTCGGCCTCGGTGAGATCGGCGCCGAAACGCGTCCCCAGTTCTTCGGCACTCCTGGCCGCACCGAGCACGCGGTCGATGCGCGTGCCATAAGCCTGCACCAGGCGGCGTGCATGACCTTCTTGCAGAAACGGCCAGGCCTGCCGTGCCTTTGCGACCTGGGCATCAAGCGCGTCCCAGGGGAAATCGCCGCCCGGCAGGGGCGTCCCTCCGGTCCAGGCCGGACGCGGGTCAAGGAAATGCCGCAGCCGCCGCAGCACCGCCTCCGCCATCCGGCGATAGGTGGTGATCTTGCCGCCATAGACCGTGAGCACCGGGGCCTCGCGGAAGCGCTCGTCGAGCGCGAGATGATAGTCGCGCGTGACGTCCTCGGGTTTCTTCGAGCCATCGTCGTAAAGCGAGCGCACGCCGGCGAAAGCCCATTTCACGTCGCCGATCCCGATGTCCTGCCGGAAATAACTGTTCACGCTGTTGCAGAGATAGGTGATCTCCTCGCCGGTGGGCGCGGCCGCCGCCGGATCGCCGGCAAAATCCGCGTCGGTGGTGCCGATCAGGGTGAAGTCGCGCTCGAACGGCAGCACGAAAACCACCCGGCGGTCGGAGGATTGCAGGACATAGCCGCGGTCATGCGGAAACATGCGCGGCACCACGATATGGCTGCCCTTGACCAGCCGCAGCCGGCTTGGCTCCCGCACCCGCAGCACGTTTTCTGCGACGAAGCCGGCCCAGGGGCCCGACGCATTGATCAGCACGCGCGCGGTGACCACTTCACGCCGGCCGTGGTTGGTCAGGATCAGCCGCCAGATCTCGCTGCGCTCGGCGCGCGTGCACCGCGCGCGCGTGCGGATGGAAGCGCCGCGCTCGGCGGCGTCGATGGCATTGAGCAGCACCAGGCGGGAATCGTCCACGCTGCAATCGGAATACTCGAAACCGAAGCGATAGCGGCGGCTGAGCGGATCGCCCGTGACGTGATGGGTGAGATCGAGGGTACGCGTCGAGGGCAGGATGTTCTTGCCGCCGAGATGATCATAGAGGAACAGGCCGATGCGCAGCAGCAGCGCAGACCGCGGTCCGGGATAGGCCGGCAGCACAAAGCGCATCGGCCGGATGAGATGCGGGGCTAGGCGCAACAATACCTCGCGCTCGGCCAGCGCCTCGCGCACCAGCCGGAAGGCGCCATGCTCCAGATAGCGCAGCCCGCCATGGATCAGCTTGGAGGAGGTGGACGATGTGCCGGAGGCAAGGTCGTTCTGCTCCACCAGCAGCACGCGCAGGCCGCGGCCCGCGGCATCGCGCGCGATGCCCGCGCCATTGATGCCACCGCCGATGATGGCAAGATCGTAATCGGCCATGCTGGTTGATTCCCTCAGGCCGACAGGATGGCGCGGAGGCGCGTGCGCGCAAAGCGGTTTCTGCCGGAGCCGGGAATCGGCCACAAATTACGCTGGATCATTGTCAAACCGCCTTGCCTTCGCCATACCTGACTGGCTCAAACGACGAACAACCTGCACACGCCCTAACCCCGATG
The DNA here is from genome assembly GCA_035699705.1 of Xanthobacteraceae bacterium. Lineage (GTDB taxonomy): Bacteria > Pseudomonadota > Alphaproteobacteria > Rhizobiales > Xanthobacteraceae > CANKHA01. The sequence continues at coordinate 972 of DASSPI010000182.1, read as the reverse complement.
TCCCCGCCTCGCCTGCTTGTAATCGAAGGAAACACCGCCGAAGGCCGCGCCCAGCAGATCGCGGCCGGCGGCGGCATCGCGAGCGAAGGCTACGCGAAGCTGTTGCGCGGATTGCTCCCGGGCGCCGAGATCGACATTGTCTTTGCCGCCGATCCGGGCGCCGAGCTGCCGCGCGGCGCGGCCTTGGAAGGCTATGACGGCGCGGCGATCACCGGCTCCGCCTTGCACATCTACGAGGCCGGGCCGCAGGTCACGCAACAGGTCGAGCTCACACGCGGACTGTTGACGGCGGGCACCCCGTTCTTCGGCAGCTGCTGGGGATTGCAGGTGCTCACGGTGGCGACCGGCGGCAGCGTGCGGCGCAATCCGAAGGGGCGCGAGCTCGGCTTCGGCCGCGGCATCCGGCTGACCGAGGAAGGCCGCAAGCACCCGATGTATATCGGCAAGCCCGACGTCTTCAACGCACCGACGGTGCATCTCGACGAGGTCGAGGCGCTGCCGCCCGGCTCGGTCGTGCTGGCGACCAATGCGGCGTCCGACGTGCAGAGCGCGGAAATCCATTACAACGGCGCGGTGGCCTGGGGCGTGCAATATCACCCGGAATATCCGCTGCGGGAAATCGCCGCCATCGTGCGCCGCATCGGCAGCCGGCTGATCGAGGAAGGCTTCTTCCTCGACGAGGATGACATCAAGAGCTTCGCCGGCGAGCTCGACGCGCTCGATCAGAATCCCGCCGACAAGCGGCTGGCCTGGCGGCATGGCATCAGCAAGAATGTGCTCGACACCCGCCTGCGCGTGAGCGAGGTGGCCAACTGGATCGAGTATCACGTGCTGCCGAAACGCGCGAAGCGCGGACGCGGATGAGGCTTTGCCTGCCGCAAGCGGCAAAGCCCGACGGGAGGCCGCAATGGATTTTTCCGATCGGCATGTGGTGGTGACCGGCGGCACCGGCGCGCTCGGCATCGCGGTGGT
>DASSPI010000181.1:0-11495 GCA_035699705.1 Xanthobacteraceae bacterium | reverse complement strand
CTCCGCTCCCCCGGATCTTTTTCGGGGGACAAAGAAGGCAGGCACCCGTCGCCTGACCACAATACGGGGCAGCGGAGCGTTGGCTGTTGGAGATTCTGAATTCGAAGCGCGGACTTTTCCCTCTCCACTGATCTCGGGTTTACCCGAGATCAGCACGATGAGTGGCCAAGTCGGATAAATCCGACTTGGCTGGGAGAGGGTGGCAAGCACCGCAGACAAGTTTACGCAGTCTGCGCAAGCTTGACTGCGTGCGAGCCGGGTGAGGGCGTACGGACTCTCGTAGGGCGGAACCCCCTCCAGGCTTCGCCTAGGCGAGCACCCCGACCCTCTCCCCGGCACAAGTCGGATATATCCGACTTGTGCCACTGATAGTGCCGATCTCGGGTAAACCCGAGATCGGATGGAGAGGGGGAAGAAAGCAAAGCGTGGCTGTTCGATAACTGATTCCTTTTCCCGTCATGGCCTGCGCGACTCCGCCACTGGCCGACCAGGCTCCTGCTCAAATCGTTAGCCAACAAAACGGATGGGGCCATTGGCCCAGTTCCACAGCGCAGGCTTTTTGCCGCAAGATCGCGCGATGGTCGTTCTGCGCATTTTGCCGGTCCTTGTTCTCGCCGTCGCTTTGCCGGCGGGCGGCGGCTTGGCGCAAACCGCGCCGGTTTGGAGCGTGCCGGAAGTCGGCGCGTTGCCGCGCGATGCGCAGGGGATGCAGATCCGCGCCGGGCGCGACCTGATCGCCGCGACCTATGCCTATCTCGGGCCGCAGACGGCCGATCCGGCCAAGCGCTACGCCGGCAACAATCTCGCCTGCACCAATTGCCATCTGCAGGCCGGCACCAAGAAATTCGGTTTGCCGCTGTTCGGCCTGTTCGGCGCCTTCCCGCAATACAGCGCGCGCTCCGGCGGCGAGATCACGATCGAGGACCGTCTCAATTCCTGCATGACGCGCAGCATGAACGGGCGCGCGCTCGCCAATGATGCGCCGGAAATGCAGGCGATGGTCGCCTACATCAAATTCCTCAGCACCGGCGTGGCGCCGGGTCAGACATTGCCCGGGCTCGGCAGCGGACACATGGCGGAGCTCAAGCGCGCCGCCGACCCCGCGCGCGGCCGCGCGATCTATGCGAAAACTTGCCTTACCTGCCACAACAGCGACGGCTCCGGCCTGCCGCGCAGCAGCGCGGACCTTGCGCTCGGTTACATGATCCCGCCGCTCTGGGGCGGCGATGCATTCAACGACGGCGCCGGCATGGCGCGGCTGTCGACGATGGCGAATTTCGTGCATTTCAACATGCCGCACGGCACCGACTATCTCGACGTGCGGCTCACGGTGGAGGAATCGTGGGACGTGTCGGCCTATGTGCTCTCGCAGCCGCGGCCGCAAAAGCCCGGGCTGGAGACGGATTTCCCCGATCTCTTGTCGAAGCCGGTCGACACGCCTTATCCGCCCTATGCCGACGGCTTTACGCAGGCGCAGCACAAATACGGGCCGTTCGCGCCGATTCGCGCCGCGATCGAAAAATTACGGAAAGAGAAGAGCGTGAAGTGAGGGCGCTCCTCACCATGAGGAGAAAAAAATTCAGCGCCGCTTGGCTTCGATCCTGTCCCAGATCAGCGCCGCGATATCCGGCCCGCCGAGATTCTTGATCGCGCGGATGCCGGTGGGCGAGGTGACGTTGATCTCGGTCAGCCAGCCGTCGATCACGTCGATGCCGACAAACAACAATCCGCGCTCGCGCAGCGAGGGGCCGATGCGCGCGCAGATCTCGCGTTCGCGCTCGGTCAGCTCGGTGGCCTTGGCCGCACCGCCGCGCACCATGTTGGAGCGGATGTCGTCGGCCGCGGGCACGCGGTTCACCGCGCCGGCGAATTCGCCGTCCACCAGGATGATGCGCTTGTCGCCCTGCCGCACCGCGGGCAGAAATTTCTGCGTCACCCAGGCCTCGCGGAACGAGGTGGAGAACAGGTCATAGAGCGAGCCGAAATTCGGGTCCTCGCGCTCGATCAGGAACACCGCTTCGCCGCCCTTGCCGTAGAGCGGCTTCATCACGATGTCACCGTGCTCGGCGCGGAAGCTCTTGATCTCGGCGAGGTCGCGCGAGAGCAAGGTCGGCGGCATCAGCTCGGGGAATTCGGTGACGAACAGTTTCTCCGGCGCGTTGCGCACATGCGCCGGATCGTTGACCACCAGCGTCCTGGGATGGATGCGCTCCAGCAGATGCGTGGTGGTGATGTAATTGAGGTCGAAGGGCGGATCCTGCCGCAGCAGGATCACGTCGAACTCGGTCAGCCCGGCGCGGCGCGGCTCGCCCAGCGTGAAGTGGCTGCCTTCGGTGTCCGCCACTTGCAGCGGCCGGACCGTGGCGAAAACCTTGCCGCCGTTCATCGCCAGCTTGTCGGGCGTGTAATAGGAAATGGCATGGCCGCGCTGCTGCGCTTCCAGCAGCAGAGCGAAAGTGGAATCGCCGCGGATATTGATCCGCTCGATCGGGTCCATCTGTGCGGCGACTTTCAGGCTCACGTCTCCACCTCGAAGGCTGCAATGATGTGGCGCGGCAGGCGGCCGGGCGCCACCAGCATGGCGTCAAAGCGCATGTCGCGCACGCTGTCGTCGGGATATTTCGCCAGCCAGGCTTCCGCCGCGGCGCAGATGCGCCGCTTCTGCTGCGGCGTGACGGATTCGGCGGCGCCGTCGAGCGTGTCGCGCGCCTTCACCTCGACGAAGACCAGCAGCTTGCGCCGGCGCGCGACGATGTCGATCTCGCCCACCGGGCTGCGCCATCGCCGCGCGAGGATGCGAAAGCCCTTGGCGATGAGAAAGGCGGCGGCGCGGCTTTCCGCCGACAGCCCGAGCCGGAAGGCGACCTGCCGCGGCCCGGTAACGCCGGGGCGAAGCTCGGAGGGATCACCGCGCGCCATCGCCGTCATCTTTCGCCAGCGCGAGCGCGCGTTGATAAACGTCGCGGCGGGGCAGGCCGGTGGCGGCGGCCACTTCGCTCACCGCGTCTTTCACCGAAACCCGAACGAAGGCCTGCCGCAGCAATTCATCCACCTCCGCGGCCTCGGGCTGCGCCTCTTGCGGCGGAGGGGCGATCACCAGCACGATCTCGCCGCGCGTTTCGGCTTCCCTGGCGTAATGCTGCGCCAGCTCCGGAAGTCTCGCCGGGCGCACTTCCTCATGCAGCTTGGTCAGCTCGCGGCAGACCGCAGCCGCGCGCGGGCCCAATCCCTCCGCGAGATCGGCGAGCGAGGCGCCCAGCCGCGGCCCGCTCTCGAACAACACCAGCGTGGCCGGGATGCGCGCCAGCTCGGCGATGCGCGCGCGCCGCGCGGCTTCCTTCGGCGGCAAAAATCCCTCGAAGAAAAACCGGTCGGTGGGAAGCCCGGCAACGGTGAGCGCCGCAAGGGTAGCCGACGCTCCCGGCAGCGCCGTCACCGCATGCCCGGCCGCGCGCACGGCGGCGGCCAGCTTGAAGCCCGGATCGGAGATCAGCGGGGTGCCGGCGTCGGAAACCAGCACCACCGCTTCGCCTGCTTCCAGCCGGCCGAGAATTTTCGGCCGCGCCTCGGCGGCATTGTGCTCGTGATAGGGCGTCAGCGGCGTCGCGATGCCGTACCGGTCGAGCAGCTTGCGGGTGACCCGGGTGTCCTCGCAGGCGATCACGTCGGCCCCGGCCAAGGCTTCCAGGGCGCGCAGGGTGATGTCGCCGAGATTGCCGATCGGGGTTGCGGCGATATGCAGCCCGGGCGAAAGCGCCGGGGCCTCGACCGTCCGCCCGGCTATGACATAGCTTCGGGACGGCTTTTGATCGGGGGGCGCAGCTTTGGCGGGAGCGGGTCGCGGCTTCATGGGCGGGCACTTTATCCCCCGCTTGCGCGGGCGTCATGCTGTTGCCGCAAGGGGTTACCTAGTAACTTGGTTTACTATTCGCCGCCAGAATGGATTGGATGCTTAGGCCTTTGCAGTCACTGATACTTTCGCGCCCGCTCTCGCGGCGGATTTGCCTTGGCGCCCTGCTGCTCGGCTTCGCCGGGCTGGGCGCCGCCTGTTCCGGCATGAACGTCGGCGACTTCGGCACGACCGTGCAGCCCGGCGCCGCCCCGCAGCAGCCCGCTGTGGTCGGCACCGGCCGGATCCGCGTCGGGCTGATCCTGCCGCTTTCGGCCGGCGGCAATGCCGGCATGGCGGCGCAGTCGATGAAAAACGCCGCCGAGATGGCGCTGGCCGAATTCAACAATCCCGACATCCAGTTGCTGGCGAAAGACGACGGCGGCACCACCGGCGGCGCGCAGGCGGCGACGCAGCAGGCCTTGGCCGAGGGCGCCGAGATCATCCTCGGCCCGCTGTTTGCGCAATCGGTCGCGGCTGCGGGACAGATCGCGCGCCAGAACGGCCGGCCGGTGATCGCCTTTTCCACCGACACCAGCGTCGCGGCGCGCGGGGTCTATCTTCTGAGCTTCCTGCCGGAATCCGACGTCGAGCGTGTCGTCGGCTATGCCGCCTCGGCCGGCAAACGCTCCTTCATCGGGCTGGTGCCGGACAATGCTTACGGCACCGTGGTGGAGGCCGCCTTCAACCAGGCGGTCGCGCGCCGCGGCGGACGCATCGTCGCGTTGCAGCGCTATCCGCTCGAGAAGGGCGCGCGGCAGGCCGCGGTGAGCGCCGTGGCGCAGGCGGCGGCGACGGCGGATGCGCTGTTTATTCCCGACGGATCGGACGCCGCCGATCTTGTCGAGGCGCTCGCAGCCAGTCGGGTGAACGTGAAACGTCTGCAGCTTCTCGGCAGCGGATTATGGGCCGATCCGAGCGTGTCCTCGGCGCCGACATTGCAGGGCGCCTGGTATCCCGCGCCTGATCCCGCCGGTTACCGGAATTTCGCCGCGCGCTACCGCAAGCGCTTCAATCAGGATCCGGTGCAGACCGCGACGCTTGCTTATGACGCGGTCGCGCTGGTCGCGGCGCTGGTGAAGACGCATGGCGCGCAGCGATTCTCGGAGGAAACTTTGACCGCGGCCTCGGGCTTTGCCGGCATCGACGGCGTGTTCCGTTTCCGCTCCGACGGCACCAATGAACGCGGGCTGGCGGTGATGCGCGTCACATCGTCCGGCGGACAGCCGCTCGCGCCGGCGCCGCGTTCCTTCGGGTCCGGCACTTAAATCACCGGCGCATGATCTTATCGGAAAACCGGTTCCCACTTTTCGGGACCACGCGCTAAGCCGCCAAATCCGCCACCACCGCATCGAGCAACGGAAAGCCGGATTGCGTCACGCGCAGGCGTCCGTCCGGCATGGTTTCCAGCGCGCCTTCTTCCTGCAAGTTGGTGATCCGTTTGGGATCGAGCGGACGTCCCGCCAGCGTCGCATAGCGCTGCGGATCGATGCCTTCCGCCAGCCGAAGCCCCATCAATAAAAGCTCGTCCGACTGCTCTTCGCGCGTCAGCGCTTCATCGGTGATGAGGCCGTGGCCCATCGACTCCACTTGCAGGAGCCATGCCTCAGGCCGCTTCTCGGTCGCGGTCGCCTGCCGCACGCCGTCGATCTCCAGGCGGCCATGCGCGCCGGGACCGATGCCGGCATATTCATGCCCGCGCCAATAGACGAGGTTGTGCCGGCATTCCGCGCCCGGCCGCGCGTGGTTCGACACTTCATAAGCCGGCAGCCCGGCGCGCGCGCAAATTTCCTGCGTGACGTCGTAAAGCTCGCGCCCCAAATCCTCGTCGGGGATCACCAGCTTGCCGCTCTTATGCAGGGCGTAGAACGGCGTGTCCGGCTCGATGGTCAGTTGATACAGCGACAGGTGCTCCGCCGCTTCCGCGATGGCGCGCTGTAATTCCTCCGCCCAGGCCTGCGGCGTCTGCCTTGGCCGCGCATAGATCAGGTCGAAGGAATAGCGCTCGAAGATCGAGCGCGCGACCGCGACCGCATCGAGCGCTTCGCGCGCGGAATGCAATCGTCCGAGCTCCTTCAGCGCCACATCATCCAGCGCCTGCACGCCGAGCGATACGCGGTTGACCCCGGCTGCGCGATAACCGCGAAAGCGGGTGGCGTCCACGCTGGTGGGATTGGCTTCCAGCGTGACTTCCACGTCGCGTGCGACGCTCCAGCGGCTGGCGATGGCATCGAGGATCGCCTGCACGGTGGACGGCTGCATCAGCGATGGCGTGCCGCCGCCGAAGAAGATGGTGGAGACTTCGCGTCCGGGGATGCGCTCGGCGGTGGCCGCGATCTCCGAGGCGAAGGCGCGGATGTAGCGCTCCTCGTCGATGCCGCCGTGGCGCACATGGCTGTTGAAGTCGCAATACGGGCACTTCGACAGGCAGAAGGGCCAGTGCAGGTAGACGCCGAAAGCGGATGGCTGGGTTAATGACATGTTAACTTTATAGGGTGCGCCGCGGTCTGGTCACAGGGGCAAGGCGCATTCGCCTGTGACAAGCCGTTAAAATTTTAGCGATTGGTTACCGGCGGCAGGCAAGCCTCCGCGAGCTGCAGGAAGGCCCGCGCGCGATCATAAAGCCCTTATTTATCTTCATTTTCTTACCCAGGGACGCATTTCATCGAGAAGCGGGCAGGGAAGGTCGTGGTGTTTTTCTAATAGTCACGCTGTACACTGACGCTTTCCTATCGACAGGTGACGCATGCGAGACACATTGGCCCTTGTTGGAGATGGCGACGACCTGGATGTCATCTACGATGTTGAGCGAGCGTTCGGTATCAAGTTGACCGACGCCGAAGCTGAAAGGGTACGCAATGTCGGTGAACTTCACGATCTGATGGAATTGAAGTTGCTATCAGCAGATACGCGAGCGTGTTTGTCGCAAGCGGCCTTTTACCGGCTGCGCAAGGGCCTCCGGTCGATGGGAGTACAAACTGAGATTAGACCAGAAACACCAATTTCTATTCTGGAAGGCATTCAACCCCGTTCAATCTCACGCAAATGGAAAGACCTATCCTTAAGCTCAGCACTTGAGCTTCCATCACTTGAAACCCCGATGGGGCGCTGGCTACCCGAACGCGGCGAAAAATGGGTAAGGGGCCTTGTATACGCGCTGCTATCCGCATCTGGTTTGTATTTGGCAATATTGATGCACTCGATAACAGGCCTTTCTAAAGGCTGGGCTATTATATTAGTGCTACTTGCCGCATTGGTGCTCGGCGTCAGTATCCATTATCTGTGGCACCAGGTATTTGGAAACATTCCACGCCGAATTCACACCGTTGGCGACCTCGCCCGCGAAGCCGCCGGGTACAGTTTTGAGAAACTCGCGGCCGACAAGAGCGGCAGCAGCCCCTTCGATCGGTGGTTTGCACTATCGGCAATTCTCCGTCGTATCTCCGGACATAAACGTCCGATCACGCGGGATACTACCTTCATGTCGGAGCACGCGAAGCCTACTGGCTAGCCTGTAGGCAAGCCTCCGCCAGCTGCAGGAAGGCCCGCGCACGGTGCGAGAGGCCTTTGCCCTTCGGCGGTAGCCCGTGTTTTTCCTCCGCGCTCATCTCTCCGAATGTGCGCGTGTGGCCGTCCGGTAGGAAGATCGGGTCGTAGCCGAAACCGGCGGTTCCGCGCGGCGGCCAGACCAGCGTGCCGTCGACGCGGCCTTCGAATTCCTCGACATGCCCGTCGGGCCAGGCGACGCAAAGCGCGGAGACGAAATGCGCGCGCCGGTCGCCGGCCTTGCGCTCGCGCAGCAGGTTTTCGATCTTCTGCATCGCGCCCGCGAAGTCCTTGTTCTCGCCCGCCCAGCGCGCCGATTGGATGCCGGGCGCGCCGTCGAGCGCTTCCACCGCAAGCCCTGAATCGTCGGCAAAGGCCGGCAGCTTCGCCGCGGCCGCGGCGGCCTGCGCCTTGATGCGCGCATTGGCGCGAAAGCTCGTGCCGGTTTCCTCCGGCTCGGTGAGCGCGAGTTCACCCGCCGACACCGCTTCGATGCCGTAGGGCGACAGCAGTTCGCGCAGCTCTCTCAGCTTTCCGGAATTATGCGTGGCGATCACGACCCGGCCTTCGAGGCGGCGATGCGCCGCCGATGCTGCGGATGGGGCAGGCCGGCTCACGTCACCGCCATCTTCTGCAGATCGACCAGCTTTCCGATGCCTTTGCGCGCAAGCGCGAGCAGCGCGAGGAACTGCTCTTCGGAGAACGGGATCTTCTCCGCGGTGCCCTGGATCTCGACGATATTGCCGGTGCCGGTCATGACGAAGTTCGCGTCGGTGTCGGCTTCGGAATCTTCCGCGTAATCGAGGTCGAGAACCGCCGTGCCGCTGCAGACGCCGCAGGAGATCGCCGCGATGTGATCCTTGATCGGCTCGCCGCGCGTCAGCATCTCGCGCGATTTCATCCAGGCGATGCAGTCATACAGCGCCACCCAGGCGCCGGTGATGGCAGCCGTGCGGGTGCCGCCGTCGGCCTGGATCACGTCGCAATCCACGGTGATCTGCCGCTCGCCCAAGGCTTCAAGATTGATCACCGAGCGCAGCGAGCGCCCGATCAGGCGCTGGATCTCCACCGTGCGGCCGTTCTGTTTGCCGGCGGAAGCCTCGCGCCGGGTGCGTTCCTGCGTGGCGCGCGGCAGCATGCCGTATTCCGCCGTAACCCAGCCGCGCTGCTGGCCTTTCAGCCAGGGCGGCAGGCGGTCTTCCAGCGTGGCGGTGACCAGCACATGAGTGTCGCCGAATTTCACGAAACACGAGCCCTCGGCGTATTTCACCACGCCGCGCTCCAGCGCTACGGCGCGCAGCTCGTCGGGCTGTCGGCGGCTCGGCCGCATAGGGAATCTCCTTCAGGTCAACCGGGAATGCCAGGGTCACGCTTTTAGGTGGCGAGGCAGGCGGCGACAAGGCCGGATTTGCCGGGCTCGTGCCGCCGACTGGAAGTCCCTGTCGAGCCGGCGGCAAAGTCAGTCAGGTTCAAATCGAAAAGCGGCACTAGAACCATAAACGCGCGAGTGCCCCTTTGCTTCCGACATTCGTGTCAAAGGAGGCCGCGGCGTATCGCGAACTTCGGAAGCGGGGCACCAGTTTAAATGCTTGCGCCGGCATCGCCGGACGGACAATTTAGGCTCTGAGGAGCCAAGAAAATATGTCCCAGGACGTTCCCATCGGCGCGACCCAGGTGAGCCTCGCTCAACTCAACGAGCGCTCGCGGGAGATTTTTCGCCAGATCGTGGAGAATTATCTCGCCACCGGCGAGCCGGTGGGCTCGCGCCACATTTCGCGTCTGATCCCGATGACGCTCTCGCCGGCGTCGGTGCGCAACGTGATGTCGGATCTGGAACAGCTCGGGCTGGTTTACGCGCCGCATACCTCGGCCGGCCGGCGGCCCACCGAACTGGGGCTGCGCTTTTTCGTCGACGCATTGATGCAGGTCGGCGACGTCACCGAGCAGGAGCGCCGCGCGATCGAGGCGCAGGTGGCGGCGGCAGGCTCGACCAAATCGGTCGAGGCGGTGCTGACGGAAGCGTCATCCTTGCTCTCGGGCCTGACCCGTTCCGCCGGCGTGGTGCTCACCGCCAAGGCGAATACGCGGCTCAAGCATATCGAATTCGTCCGGCTCGAGCCGGAGCGCGCGCTGGCCGTGCTGGTGGCGGAAGACGGGCAGGTGGAGAACCGCGTGCTCGCGGTACCCGCCGGACTGCCGACGTCTTCGTTGACCGAGGCGAGCAATTTCCTCAACGCCCGCATCCGCGGCAGGACGCTGGGCGACGCCAAGGCCGATCTCGACCGTGCCATGGAGGCCGGCAAGGCGGAGCTCGACCAGCTCACGCAAAAAATCATCTCGACCGGAATGGCGAGTTGGTCGGGCGGCGAAAGCGAGCAGCGCCAGTTGATCGTGCGCGGCCACGCTAACCTGCTCGACGACCTGAAAGCGCTGGAAGACCTGGAACGCGTGCGGCTGTTGTTCGACGATCTGGAAACCAAGCGCGGGGTAGCCGATCTCCTCGGCCGCGCCGAGCAGGCCGACGGCGTGCGCATCTTCATTGGCTCGGAAAACAACCTGTTCTCGCTCTCGGGCTCCTCCACCATCATCTCGCCCTACCGCGACGCCGCCGGCCGCATCGTCGGGGTGATCGGGGTGATCGGGCCGACGCGGCTGAACTATGCCCGGGTGATCCCGATGGTGGATTACACCGCCAAGGTGGTCAGCAAGCTGCTTGGAGCCTGATCGGGAACTCTGAGCTGCCCCACGGCTTGATTTTTGCCGCTCGAAGCTTGATATCCCGGTCATCCGGGACATGGACGAAGGCACGATGACGGACGAAACCGCGCGACCTCCGTATGAGGAAAACACCACAGCCGAGCAGCCGCAGGCGGACGAGGCGCTGGCGGCGGCGATGCGGGAATCCGCGGAGCTGAAGGACAAGGTCCTGCGCACGCTGGCGGAAATGGAGAACCTGCGCCGGCGGACCGAGCGCGAGGTCGCCGATGCGCGCACCTATGGCATCGCCAGTTTCGCCCGCGATGTGCTGGGCATCGCCGATAATATGCAGCGGGCGCTGGACGCCGCGCAGCAGGAATTGAGCGGCTCCACCGATCCGGGCGTGAAGACGCTGCTCGAAGGGGTTGAGCTGACCGAGCGCGAGTTGCTGAAGGCGCTGGAAAAGAACGGGGTCAAGCGGTTCGATCCGCAGGGAGAGAAGTTCGATCCCAACGTGCATCAGGCCATGTATGAAGTGCCCGACGAGTCGGTGCCTTCAGGCATGGTGATGCAGGTGATCCAGCCGGGTTATATGATCGGCGAGCGCATGTTGCGCCCGGCACTGGTCGCCGTTTCCAAGGGGGGCAGCAAGCCCGCACCGGTCGCGGGCGACCAGCCGGATTCCGCAGCCTAAAGCCGCCGATAAGCTCCCCGGCCATCGGATAGCCTGCCAGGCGTCCTGCCCTGCAAGCTGGGCCGATACGGCGCGGCTGCCCTCATCTTCTCAACGACAGGCCATGCCTGCGGCCCACCCGCGGACCGGTTACCGCTCCGGTGGTGGCCGGTTAACGTTCTTTGCGCCACAGCGGCCTGCCTCCATTGGAGAATTCTTGATCGGCTGCCTTGCGGCAAAATTGGGCTCTCCTATATGACCAATAACGCCGCGGTTTGCGGCGCAAACCACGGTTGGGGGTCGGCAAGAGGCTTGCGCGGTTTGCTCCGCGAATAGTTTCCGCCCAGGTGCCGAAAAGGGCCGGGCCGACCTGCCGAAACATGAGAGGAAAAAGTCATGGGCAAGGTCATTGGCATCGATCTCGGGACGACGAATTCCTGCGTCGCCGTGATGGAAGGCAAGACGCCGAAAGTTATTGAAAACGCCGAAGGCGCGCGCACCACGCCGTCCATTGTCGCATTTACCGACGACGGCGAGCGCCTCGTGGGCCAGCCGGCCAAGCGCCAGGCGGTCACCAATCCGGAAAAGACCATCTTCGCGGTCAAGCGCCTGATCGGTCGGCGCTACGACGATCCGATGGTGGAGAAGGACAAGAAGCTCGTCCCCTACAAGATCACCAAGGCTGGCAAC
>DASSPI010000180.1:0-13140 GCA_035699705.1 Xanthobacteraceae bacterium | reverse complement strand
ATTTGGTGCGGGCGGCCGGAGTCGAACCGGCACGGGGGTTTCCCCCCGAGGGATTTTAAGTCCCTTGCGTCTACCAATTCCGCCACGTCCGCATACTGCGGTTCTAGCACCGCGCCGGCGAAAACTGGAAGCGCTCGTTATTCAATTGCGCATAATCTTATCGGCGAACCGGTTTCCACTTCGCCGGATCACGCGCTACGCCCCGCCCTCGCGGATCGGCGGCAGGAAGGCGAGCCCGGTGTCCCAGGGAAAATGGATCCAGGTGTCCTGCGACACCTCGGTGATAAAGGTATCGACCATCGGCCGGCCCATCGGCTTGGCATAGACCGCGGCGAAATGCGCCTGCGGCAGCGCCTCGCGCACCACCTTGGCGGTCTGCCCGGTGTCCACCAGATCGTCGATGACCAGGATGCCTTCGCCGCCCGGGCCGCCGAGCTTGCGGATCGCCTCCCCTACGCCCTTGAGCACTTTCAGCTCGGCGGGAGCGCCCGGGCCGGAATAGCTCGACACGCAGAAGCTCTCGATCACCCGGATATTCAGCTCGCGCGCGACGATCGCCGCCGGCACCAGGCCGCCGCGGGTGATGCAGACGATCGCCGCGAAAGGCCCGGCCTCCGCCAGCCGCCAGGCGAGCGCGCGCGCATCGCGGTGGAACTGATCCCAGGAAACCGGAAACGGTCTTTGCGACGGCTGCGCCATGTCGCTTCTTACGTGATGTCGAGCACGAAGGAGAACTGCGCCGCCAATCCCTCGCCGCTATGCGCAACGCGCATCAGCAGGGCGCGCTGAAAAAGACCGTCGCGCGCATTGGCCGGCTCGTTCGGGAAATAGAGCTGCGTCGTCAGCAGCCCGCGGCCCGGCACCGCCACCTTCGCGTGATAGTGACGCGTGCGGCCCGGATATTGCGCGGGCACGATGGTTTGGAACTGATAGCGCCCCGCTTCGTCGGTGAGCACATGCCCGCGGCAGCGGAAGCCGCGGTTGTCGTAATCGCCTTTGTCGTCGGCGTGCCACAGGTCGACCAGTGCGCGCGCCACGGGTTTGCAGCGGCGGGTCAACACCATGCCCGTCAGCACCACCGGGCGCCCGCCAAGGCCGGGCTCGCGCAGGTCGGCCCGCTGCGGCGAGCTCGGCTTGTAGAAAGGCCCTTCGGTCTGCGCCGCGGTCGGCTCGTCGCCATCCTTGCATTCCGGCGTCGGCGGCAATGCCTGCTGCGCCAGCGCGGTCTCGGCGAAACCAAGCCCGCCGGCGGCGAGCGCCGCGGCCATCAGCAGATCGCGCCGGGTAGGAGCCCCTGTCATCGGCGTATTCCCTTCGCTTTCACCCGTACCAGCATGGCCTCGACCGCGGCTTTCGCCTCGGCCAGCCGCGCCGGGTCGCGCGAGCGGATCACGACATTGGTATTCGGCCCGAATTTTTCGTCGAAATAAGGATAGCTGCCGATGGTCACCTCCGGGCTGGCTTTGGCGATCTCGCCGAGCTCGGTGCCGATGTCGCCCTCGCGTGCATAGGCGCAGACGGTTTCCGACAGCATCTTCACGCCGGTCTTCAGCCTCGGCGCAACCTCGTCCAGCATCGCCTGCATGATCGCCGGCACCCCGGCCATGACGATGACATTGCCGATCCAGAATCCCGGCGCGGTGGAGATTTTGTTCTTCACCAGCGCCGCGCCTTGCGGAATGCGCGCCATGCGCATGCGGGCTTCGTTCAAGTCGGTGCCGCGCTCGGCAAAGCGCGCACGCAGCAATTCCACCGCCTCCGGATCGTAGTCGATCGGCACGCCGAAGGCTTTGGCGACGCTCTCGGCGGTGATGTCGTCGTGGGTGGGGCCGATGCCGCCGGTGGTAAAGACGTAATGGAAGCGCGCGCGCAGCGCGTTCAGCGCCTCGACAATGGCCGCTTCATCGTCGGACACCACCCGTACTTCCTTCAGGTCGAGGCCAAGCGCGGTAAGATATTCGGCGATATAGCCGATATTCTTGTCCTTGGTCCGGCCCGAGAGGATCTCGTCGCCGATGACCAGGAGCGCGGCGGTGACGATCCCCTGTCCGGCTGGGACGCTCGCGTCGGTCATGTCCTGGCTCGGCGGGATCGCAAGGAAGGTTGGGTCACGGGGCCCGCAGGGTGCACCGGATGACAGGCGGCATCAAGCTGCCGTACCCGGGCCCAAACCGTGCCACTTGGGCCCTCCCCCGGCCTGGCTTTATTAACCGGAAGTTAACGGCCCCCACGAAAATGCCCGTGGGCTCAACCGGCCGCCGCTTGCGCAAGCCATTTGCAACGTTTTCCCCCTAGGCTGCCCGATGGTCCACGTGGCCAGAACTGGGAGTATTGCGTTTGCCGGCCGTGGGTCCATTGAACATCGGCAGTCTGGCCAAGCCGGGGAGCTGGGAGCGCACCCACCTCAGCGTGGTGACGCGCGTCGGCATCATCGTCGCCGTCGCGATCGCCTGCGTCATCGTGGCAGTGCTGACCTCGGCCTACCGCGCCGACGAGGTCGCGCTCGAACAGGAACGCCAGCTGTTCACCCGCGCCATCGCCGACCACGGCGGGCGCGTGTTGCGCGAAGTGGAAAGCGTCACCGCCACCGACCGCGCGACCCACAATATCCGCGTCGAGCGTAACCTGCCCTGGGTCCAGCATCGTATCGGCCAGTGGCTGGAAACCTATTTCGACCACGAATTCGTCTTTGTGATCGATGAGCAGGACCGCTTCCTGGATTCGCGCGCCAATCTCAATCGCGAACTGAGCCCGGAGCAACAAGAAGCGGTTCCGGACGATCTGAAGCCCCTCGCCGCCTATTTGCGCGGACGCAGTGCGGAAATTCCGCACGGCACGATGACCATCCTGCGGACCGATCGCGTCGCCGATATCGGTCACGGCAAGCGCATGGCGGTCGTGCAGAGAGTCGGCGGCAAGCCGGCTTTCGTCGCCGTCACCGAGATCAGGCTGCCTGGTCAGGATCCCGCGACGCTCGCGCCTTTCGTCATGGCGGTGAAATTTCTGGATGCCGACGTGCTGTCGGAAATCTCCGGCCAGCTCCAGCTGCCCGACCTGCGTGCAATCGGCAATGAAGCAGTAAAATTGCCCGGCCCGCCGTTCGAGCTGCTGGACGATTACGGCCAGACGCTCGCCCGCTTTGCCTGGACGCCGAAACAGCCTGGCTCGCGCATCATGCGCAGCGTGATCCCCTTCGTGGCGGTGGCGGTCGCCGGCTTCGGGGTGCTGGCGCTGTTCATCCTGCGCTATATGCGCCGAACCGCGGCAGCCATCGCTGCCGGCGAGGACAGGCTGCGTCATCTCGCTTTGCACGATCCGCTCTGCGGGCTGCCGAACCGCACTTTCTTCGGTGAACGGCTGGAAGCCGTCATCAGCGACGTGCAGGCCGGCGGGCCGCAAGCCGCGGTCTTCTATATCGACCTCGACCATTTCAAGGACGTCAACGACACCCTCGGCCATCCGGTCGGCGATGAACTGATCCGCAACGTCACGCTGCGGCTCAACCGGATTCTGCGCGGCAAGGACCTGGTCGCGCGGCTGGGCGGCGACGAGTTCGCGGTCATCACCTCGTCGGGGCCGGACGCCTATACGCTGCAGGGCATCGCCGGACGCATCATCTCCAGCATCTCCGCGCCCTATTCCATCAATGGCCAGAATATCGTCATCGGCGCCAGCCTCGGCATCGCGGTGATCGACCAGCGCACGAAAGCCGCCGCCGATATCATGCGCTATGCCGACATCGCGCTCTACCGGGCGAAGAACGAAGGGCGCAAGCGCGCCTGCATCTACGACGCCGCGATGGACGAAGATCTGTCGAGCCGCAAGCTGCTGGAAGCCGACCTGCGCGAAGCCATCGAGAATGGCGGGCTCTATCTGGCCTATCAGCCGGTCGTCAACAACAGCGGCGAGAAGGTCGTCGGGGTGGAGGCGCTGGCGCGCTGGAATCATCCCGAGCGCGGCGACATCCGGCCCGCCGAATTCATTCCGGTGGCGGAAGACTCCGGCCTGATCACTGCACTGGGCGAATGGGTGCTGCGCCGCGCCTGCCTGGACGGCAAATCCTGGCCGGGCACCACCGTGTCAGTGAACGTCTCGCCGCTGCAGTTCCGCCGCACCGATTTCGTCGACATGGTCAAGCGCATCCTGGCCGAGACGCAGTTCGACGCCGCGCGGCTCGAGCTCGAAGTCACCGAAAGCACCTTCCTCGGCAACGTGGCCACCGCCGAAGCCGCCATGCGGCAGTTGAAGAATCTGGGCGTGCAGCTCGCGCTCGACGATTTCGGCACCGGCTATTCCTCTTTGCTCTATCTGCGCCGCTTTCCCTTCGACAAGCTCAAGATCGACCAGAGCTTCACCGCCAGCATCGAGACGGCGGCGGACGCCGCCGCGATCGTGCATGCCATCGTCAGCCTCGGCCGCGGCCTCGGCATGAAGGTCACCGCCGAAGGCGTGGAAACCGCCGAGCAGGCGCTGTTCCTGCGCGCCGCCGGCGTTCACGCCATGCAGGGTTTTCGTTACGGCAAACCGATGTCGGCCGCCGCCATCAGCGTGCGGCTGGCAAGCTCCGGGCGCAGGCGCCCCCCAAGCGACATCGCCATCGCGGGCTGATAGTCTTCCCTTTCAGATATTTTCGGGCTGCTGTCGCGGCGCCGCTACGCGTCTATGTTGGGAACAAATCCGGCGCCGTCGATGAAAGCAGCCCAACAATTCGACCTCGCGGTCATTGGCGCCGGCATTCTCGGGCTCGCCCATGCGCTGGCAGCACGCCGGCTGGGTCTTCGCGTGGTAGTGATCGACCGCGACGCGCAGGCCAATGGCGCATCGATCCGCAATTTCGGCCTAGTTGTCGTCAGCGGCGAGGAGCGCGGAACGGTCTGGCGGCGCGCCATGCGCTCGCGGGATGTATGGCTGGAACTGGCCGGGCCGGCCGGCATCGCTGTCATTCATCGCGGCATGGCCGTTGCGGCGCGCAGACCGGAGGCGCTCGCCGTTGTTGACGCGTTCCTGAGGACCGAGATGGGCGACGGCTGCGAATTGCTCTCGCCCAGCGAGCTCGCCCAACGCCAGCCGCAGCTCGATGGCGGACGCTTTGCCGGCGCATTGTGGAGCCCGCACGAACTGCGCGTGGAGTCGAACGAGGCGATCCCCCGTCTTGCCGCCTGGCTCGCGGCGCATCATGGGGTCGAATTTCGCCGCGAGACCGCCGTGCAGGCAATCGAACCGCCGCTGATCGAGACCAGCCGCGGCCCGATACGCGCCGGCAAAGCGATCGTGTGCCCGGGCGACGACCTCGCCACGCTCTTTGCAGAACGGATCGCCGCCTTCAACGTCACGCGCTGCAAGCTGCACATGATGCGGCTTGCCGACCCGGGCTTTCGCCTGCACTCAACCGTGATCTCCGATCTCAGTCTCGCGCGCTATGCGGGATTTGCGGCGCTGCCGGAAGCGGCCGCACTGCGCCGGCGCCTCGAAGCGGAAGAGAAGCCCGCGCTCGACAATGGCGTGCATCTGATCGTGGTGCAAAGCGCCGACGGTTCGCTCATCGCCGGTGATTCCCACCATTACGCACCGACGCCCGATCCATTCGCGCCCGCCGACGTCGACGAGATCATCCTCGGCGAATACCGCAAGGTGTTCGGCGGCGCACAGCCGCGGGTGATTGCCCGTTGGACCGGCACTTACGCATCGGCCGACCGGACCATGTTCGCCGACGCGCCCAGCCCGGACATCCGCCTGGTGATGGTCACCGGGGGCAACGGCGCCAGCACCTCCTTTGCCATCGCCGAGGAAGTCATTGCCGATTTGTTCGGGACCAGTGCCGCCGATTTGAAGTTCCGACCCGCCTGCGGCAAGCTCTTCTAGGAGCTTCAAATCGAAAAGCGGCACTGGAGTTCATCAAGGTGCCAGTGCCCCTTTGCTTCCAAAGTTCGTGTCAGAGGATGCCGCGACGTATCACGAAGTTTGGAAGCGGGCACCAGCCATTGAAGACCTAAGGAGATCCGCATGAGCGCAGCTTCGAAAATCGCCATGGTGACCGGCGCCGGCACCGGCATCGGCAAGGCGGTGTCGCTCGCATTGCTCAACGCGGGCTACGCGGTGGTGCTGACCGGACGCCGCAAGGAGATGCTCGAGGGCACCGCCAAGGAAGCGCCGGCCGGCGCGAAGACACTGGTCTTTCCGGCCGATGTCAGCGATCCCGCACAGGTGAAGGCGCTGTTTGCCAAGACCAAGGAAGCCTTCGGGCGGCTCGACCTGCTGTTCAACAATGCCGGCATCGGCGCACCGCCCGCGACGCCCGACGAATTGCCCTATGAGAAATGGAAGGCTGCGGTCGATATCAACCTCAACGGCGCCTTCCTTTGCCTGCAGGAAGCTTTCCGCATGATGCGCCACCAGAGCCCGCAAGGCGGGCGCATCATCAACAACGGCTCGCTGGCGGCGCATGCGCCGCGGCCGCTGTCGATCGCCTATACCGCCACCAAACATGCGATCACCGGCCTCACGCGTCAGGTCGCGCTCGACGGCCGGCCGTTCGACATCGCCTGCGGGCAGATCGATATCGGCAATGCGGCGACGGCGATGACCGCGCATACGCCGACCGGCGCGCTGCAGGCCAACGGCACGATGATGCCCGAGAAGCAGATGGACACCGCGCATGTCGGGCAGGCCGTGGTCTACATGGCCGGCCTGCCGCTCGACACCAATGTGCTGTTCATGACGGTAATGGCGACCAAGATGCCGTTCGTCGGCCGCGGCTAGCCGATGGCGACGTTGCAGTCCGCCTTCGGCCTTTTCGCTCTGCTCGCGATCTGCTGGATCTTCAGCGAGAACCGCTGGGCGGTCTCCTGGCGGCGCGTGGGCGCGAGCCTGATGCTCACTCTCGTGCTTGCGGTGCTGCTGCTCAAAATTCCTGCGCTCAAGCAGGTCTTCGCCGCGGTGAATGACGCGGTCAACGCGATTGCCGCAGCGACGCGGGCGGGAACATCTTTCGTCTTCGGCTATCTCGGCGGCGCGCCGCTGCCGTTCGAGCCCAAAATTCCGGGAAGCGAATTTATTCTCGCCTTCCAGGCGCTGCCGGTCGTGCTGGTGGTCAGCGTGCTCACCACGCTGCTGTTCTACTGGCGCATCCTGCCGCCGATCGTGCGCGGCTTTTCCTGGCTGCTGGAACGCACGCTTGGCGTGGGCGGAGCGGTCGGACTGTCGACCGCCGCCAATATCTTTCTCGGCATGGTGGAGGCGCCGCTGTTTATCCGGCCCTACCTCGCGCAGCTTTCGCGCGCCGAGCTTTTCATCGTGATGACCGGCGGTATGGCGGGTATTGCCGGCACCGTTTTCGTCATTTATGCCACCATCCTCGCTCCCGTTATTCCCGATATCGCAGGCCATCTGCTGACCGCTTCCGTGCTGGGTGCGCCGGCCGCGATCCTGATCAGCGAGTTGATGGTACCGGACGTCCGCAAGCAGGCCACCCAAGCTCCCGATGCCCATCCCGCTCCGCTCGCGGCGAACGCCATGGACGCCATCGTGAAAGGCGCCGCGGTCGGCCTCGAATTGCTGCTCAACATCTGCGCCATGATGATCGTGCTGATCGCGCTGGTTCATCTCGTCAATGCGGTGTTCGGGCTGCTGCCGGATATCGCCGCCGCGCCGGTCACGCTCGAGCGGCTGCTCGGCTACGCCATGGCGCCGATCTGCTGGCTGATGGGTATCCCCTGGGCGCAGGCGACCGAAGCCGGCGCGCTGATGGGAATCAAGACCGTGCTCAACGAGTTTGTCGCCTATTTCCGGCTGGCCGCGCTTCCCGCGGAGGCACTCGATCCGCGCTCGCGGCTGATCATGGTCTATGCGCTTTGCGGCTTCGCCAATTTCGGCAGCCTCGGCATCATGATCGCCGGCTTGACCGTGATGGCGCCGGAACGGCGTCACGACATCCTTTCACTCGGTTGGAAATCGATCGTCTCCGGCACGCTCTCGACCTGCCTGCTTGGCGCGGTCGTCGGAATTCTGAGCTAGCTGCGCCGATGGACCGTCAGGCGATCAGTGCAAGCGGAAGACGCCGTCCACGGGCCGGATTTCCGTCGGATGGATCAGGCGCGAATGCGCCACCGTCACCGAATGCAGCGGCCCTTCCAGCTGCTTTTGCCAGAAGTCCAGGAAGCGCTGAAGCTCCGGAAAATCGGGAAACAGATCGTAGGCCTGCCAGACATAGGTTTGCAGCAGCCAGCGGTGATCCGGACGCCGGTACAGAATTTGCGCAGTGGTCAAACCGTAGCCTTTGACCTGCTTTTGAAAGTCCTCCGAAACCATCATTCGTCCTCCAGCCAAATCAGCTACGAGTTTCCGGTTCCCGACTCGGCTATTGCAAGCCGAAATGGTGAATAAACCGTTGAAAACAAAAGCATTAGCAGCAGCCCGGAGGGCCTGCTACCAACCCGGCAGAGCCTCTCTTACGGGTCGGCAAATGGAAACGGGAACCCCGGAAAACGGTTCCCCGGCACCGTTTCATTGTTTCGGTCCCGGCGGCGGGAACAGGTATTTACCCCTATTTTAAATGGCTTGGCACTCGCCCCATTTGAGTGCTAAATAATTTCCAGCCGGCCCCTTGCGGCTTTCGGACCGCGTCCTATCTCGCGCTTGACGATCGCAGCGGGGGGTTTCCGGTGGATCGTCATATCAAAAATCGAAATCTTTCCCGTTACTTAGGAGGACCGCATGAAATTCCGTCCGCTTCACGACCGCGTTGTCGTCGAGCGCGTCACCGCCGAGGAAAAGACCGCCGGCGGGATCATCATTCCCGACACAGCCAAGGAGAAGCCGCAGCAGGGCAAGATCGTCGCTGTCGGCCCGGGTGGCCGCGACGAGAATGGCAAGCTCATCCCGATCGACGTGAAGCCCGGCGACGTGGTGCTGTTCGGCAAGTGGTCGGGCACCGAGGTCAAGATCGATGGTCAGGATTTCCTGATCATGAAAGAGAGCGACATCATGGGCGTCATCACCGGCGCCGAAGGATCGCGCAAGAAAGCCGCCTAACGGTCCTTCCCTGAATTGAATTGGAGAAACAGAAATGGCTGCCAAGGAAGTTAGATTTTCCGTCGACGCGCGCGACAAGATGCTGCGCGGCGTCGACATCCTCGCCAATGCGGTGAGGGTCACCCTCGGTCCCAAGGGCCGCAACGTGGTGCTCGACAAGAGCTTCGGCGCTCCCCGCATCACCAAGGACGGCGTCACCGTCGCCAAGGAGATCGAGCTGGAGGACAAGTTCGAGAACATGGGCGCGCAGATGGTGCGCGAAGTCGCTTCGAAGTCGTCCGACTTCGCCGGCGACGGCACCACCACCGCCACCGTGCTGGCCCAGGCGATCGTGAAGGAAGGCTCCAAGTCGGTTGCCGCCGGCATGAACCCGATGGATCTCAAGCGCGGCATCGACCTCGCTGTCGAAGCCATCGTCGAGCACCTGAAGGCGAACTCCAAGAAGGTCACCTCGAACGAAGAGATCGCCCAGGTCGGCACCATTTCGGCCAACGGCGACACCGAGATCGGCAAGTTCCTCGCCGACGCGATGAAGAAGGTCGGCAACGAGGGCGTCATCACGGTCGAGGAAGCCAAGTCGCTGGAGACCGAGCTGGAAGTGGTCGAAGGCATGCAGTTCGACCGCGGCTATATCTCTCCCTACTTCGTTACCAATGCCGAGAAGATGCGCGTAGAGATGGAAGATCCTTACGTCCTGATCTACGAAAAGAAGCTCTCCGGCCTGCAAGAGCTGCTTCCGCTGCTCGAAGCTGTGGTGCAGACCGGCAAGCCGCTGGTCATCATCGCGGAAGACGTGGAAGGCGAAGCGCTCGCCACTTTGGTGGTCAACAAGCTGCGCGGCGGCCTGAAGGTCGCGGCGGTGAAGGCTCCCGGCTTCGGCGATCGCCGCAAGGCCATGCTGCAGGACATCGCGATCCTGACCGGCGGCCAGGCGATCTCGGAAGACCTCGGCATCAAGCTTGAGAACGTCACGCTGCAGATGCTCGGCCGCGCCAAGAAGGTGATGATCGAGAAGGAGAACACCACCATCGTCAACGGCGCCGGCAAGAAAGCCGAGATCGAAGCGCGTATTTCGCAGATCAAGGCGCAGATCGAGGAAACCACCTCGGACTACGACAAGGAGAAGCTGCAGGAGCGTCTCGCCAAGCTGGCGGGCGGCGTCGCGGTGATCCGCGTCGGGGGCGCGACCGAGGTCGAGGTGAAGGAGCGCAAGGATCGCGTCGACGATGCGATGCATGCAACCCGCGCCGCGGTCGAGGAAGGCATCCTGCCGGGCGGCGGCGTCGCGCTGCTGCGCGCCAGCGAAGCCCTGAAGAAAGTGCGTACGCAGAACGACGACCAGAAGACCGGCGTCGAGATCGTCCGCAAGGCGATCACCACGCCCGCCCGCCAGATCGCCATCAACGCTGGCGCGGACGGCTCGGTCGTCGTCGGCAAGATCCTGGAAAAGGATCAGTACGCGTACGGCTATGACGCGCAGAACGACGAATACGGCAACCTGGTCAGCAAGGGCATCATCGACCCGACCAAGGTCGTGCGCGCCGCGCTGCAGAACGCCGCGTCGGTCGCCGGCCTCCTGATCACCACCGAGGCCATGGTTGCGGAACTGCCGAAGAAGAAGGACGCGGCCCCCGCGATGCCGGGTGGCGGCATGGGAGGGATGGACTTTTAATCGAGCCCACCAGCTCAGAAACAAGAAGGCCCGGGAGCAATCCCGGGCCTTTTTCGATTCAGCACGGCCGGCCGCTGCGAGCGCGCGCCGTCGATGAGATCGATAGAGAAATCACAAGCGGCAAACCTCCTGGGCCGGACATTCCGGACCTGCGGTCAGCAGCCAAGCCAAGACCGAGGCAATAGCAACCCGAGCGCTGCCGCATCATCTTCCGTCCCCTGCCCCTGACACGGTCGCATCACGCGGACGGCAAGGCAGGACCTTAAAATGCCAACGACCACGAATGAAGCAAGGTGTGCGTACATCCGGCAACACCCGCTGCATCTCGTGGCCGTCACGCGACGGAGCCTCGCGGCTGCACGTCGCTTCCACATTAATCTAGGAAGCGAACAAAGGTTCCGCCAGCGCGCCCGAAAATGGCTACGGTCTGCGGAAAGCATGCACTGTGCAGATTGCGTATGCTTGTCTGCGGTTCGCGCGCCAGCATATTAATTTGGCACATGAACCTTGTGGGCGAACCGGTTACCACTTCGCCGTCATGTGCTGAGGGCACCCTACGCGTGGCAAAATCCGGCCAGATCTATTGCGGTATCGGCGGGTGGAATTTCGCCCCCTGGCGGGGCGTGTTCTACCCGAAGGGGCTGCCGCAGGCGAAGGAGCTCTCTTATGCCGGCGAGCAACTGACCTCGATCGAGATCAATTCCACTTATTACGGCTCGCAGAAGCCGGAGACTTTCCGCAAATGGGCGCGCGAGGTGCCGGACGGCTTCGTCTTCTCGGTGAAGGGCTCGCGCTTCACCACCAATCGCCGGGTGCTGGCGGAAGCCGGCGATTCCCTCAAGCGCTTCTTCGATTCCGGCGTGCTGGAATTGGGCGGCCGGCTCGGCCCGTTTCTCTGGCAGTTCGCGCCGACGAAAAAATTCGATGACGCGGACTTTGGCGCCTTTCTGGAGCTGCTGCCGGCGGAACTCCACCAGCGTCGGCTGCGGCATGTGGTGGAAGTCCGCCACGACAGCTTTCGCACGCCGGGCTTTCCCGCCCTCCTGCGCAAATTCGGCGTGGCTGTGGTTTACGCCGATCATCACAAATATCCGGGTATTCCCGATATCACCGCCGACTTCGTCTATGCGCGCCTGCAAAAAGGCGAAGACGATATTCCGACCGCCTATCCGCCCAAGGCGCTCGAGGCCTGGGCCAAACGACTGCGGCTCTGGGCGGAAGGCAAGGAGCCCGACGATCTGCCGCGCGTCGATGCTACGCATAGGCCGAAAGCCGTGCCGCGCGACGTTTTCGCCTACATCATCCATGAAGGAAAAATCCGCGCGCCCGCCGGCGCGATGGCGCTGATCGAGCGGCTGCAAAAGTGATGGCGAAGCAAGCAAAGTCCCCACTCTTCACCATCGGCTACGAGCAGGCCAAATCTGCTGCCGTGCTGAATGAATTGAAGGCGGCGGAGGTGGAACTGCTGGTGGACGTGCGCGCCGTGGCGGCATCACGCCGCCCGGGATTCTCCAAGCGCCAGCTCGCCGCCGGCCTGGACGAACAGGGCATCGGCTATCTGCATCTGCGCGCGCTCGGCACGCCAAAGGAAGGCCGCCTCGCCGCGCGCAGCGGCGACCTTAAGGCGCTATGGCGCATTTTCGAGAAGCATCTGAAGACGCCGCAGGCGAAGGAAGCGCTGGACGAGCTCACATCCATCGTTAAATCCGGCCGCCGGGTCTGCCTGCTCTGCTACGAGCGCGACGTGAATCATTGCCATCGCCGCCGGGTGGCGGAAGTTGTTCGGGAGCGGACGGGCGTCAGAATAGAAAACCTGGTGGCGCCGCTGTTCTGACAGCGCGCGCCTATTCCGCCGGTTGCGGGGACATCTTGCCCCGGCTTGGCGCCAGCGACGCGATCACCGCCACGCCGATTGCGGCCGCCAGGAACAGCGCGGTCACCGCCGCCGTCACCATCAGCACCAGCTCGAATCCGCCCTGCTGATGGAAGCGCGCGATCATGGCCACGGCCGCGCCGGCGCTGAGGAACAGCAGGAAATAGCGCACGGCATAGACGCGTCCGCGCCAGGCATCGGCGGTGTAGCGCGCGATCACCATGTCGTTGACCGTGACTTGCCCGTAGATCGCCGCCATCGAAACCGCGAGCGCGAGCATCAGCATCGGCCCGGTCGCATAGGCCGACCAGAGGATCGCCGCGAATTCCACCACCACGATGATCGAGAACAGCGTGTGCGGCGCGTAGCGCTCCGAGAGCCGGCCGACCACGAGTTGCGCGATCGCGCCGCACATGAACACCGCGGTCGCGAGCCCGCCGACCAGCATCAGCGACACGTCGCCGCCGAGCCGCTCGTCGATGATCTTCGGCAGCGCCACCGAGATGACGTTGAACGTCAGTCCCGCCGCGAGCGCCACCACGGTGAAGCACGTGAACAGCGCCAC
>DASSPI010000179.1:0-10504 GCA_035699705.1 Xanthobacteraceae bacterium | reverse complement strand
GTAAGGCGGCGCGGAGGCGACGCCGCGGCCCCGCCGCCGTCCGCCGGGGCTCGCATCCAAAGCCTCGTCACGCACACTATTTTCGTCCTCGGCTTTACGCCGCGGGCTGGATGACGAGTGGGCAGTTTTTGACCCCGACTTCCGCTAGACTCCGGAGGAAGCGCGGCGCGGGCCGGTTCGGTTTGCGCGGCACGGCCCGGCCCCGGCCCGCCCGCAAGCGCCCAGCGGGCCGGTACATCGCGCGGATCTATAACCGGTTGTCGGATTGCGAAATTGGTGTCAAAAAATGGAAAAGCCCAGGCGGGAGCTGGGCTCCGATAAGCAGAAAGGGAAGGAAATGCGGCGTATTGCTGTTTTGGCGGCTGCCTTGGCGATGGGGCTTTCCACGGCCTCGGCGCAAGAGCCGGTTTCTTTTCATGGCAAACAGGTCACGATGATCATCGGCAGCGCCCCCGGTGGCGGCACCGATCTGTCCGGCCGCCTGATCGCCAATTTCATCGCGGATTACCTGCCCGGCAAACCCAACCTGATCGTGCGCAACATCCCCGGCGCGCAGGGTCTCACATCGATGAACTATTTCGCCAAGCAGGTCGCGCCCGATGGGCTGACCCTCACCATGGGTTCGACCACGCAGGCCGATCCGCTGTTTTATCGAAAGCCCGCGTCACAGTTCGACCCGACGAAATTCCACATGATCGGTGGCGCCGGCCGAGGCGGCACCGTGCTGATGATCCGCAAGGACGCCGAACCGCGGCTGTACGACAAGAAGCAGACGCCGGTAATGATGGGTTCGCTCGGCGGCGTGCCGCGCTCCGGCATGCAGACCACGGCCTGGGGCATCGCCTTCCTCGACTGGAATGCGAAATGGGTGGTGGGCTATCCCGGCACCAACGAACTGCTGCTGGCGCTGGACCGCGGCGAGATCGACATGACCGCAACCGGCAACCTGTTCCATATCCGCAAATTGCTGGCGACCGGCAAATTCAAGATCCTGGCGCAGACCGGCACGCTGCAGGACGGCAAGCTGACGTCACGCGCGGAATTCGAAGGCACGCCCTTCGTTGCCGACCTGATGAAGGACAAGATCAAGGATCCGCTCGCGCGCGAGGGCTTCCAATATTGGGCCAGCATCACGGCGATCGACAAATGGGTCGCGCTGCCGCCCGGCACGCCGGAAAATTATGTGAAAGCCTATCGCGACGCCTATGCGCAGGCCGGCAAGGATCCTGAATTCGCCGAACACGGCAAAAAAATCAGCGAGGATTTCGACCATATGGGTGCCGAGGACGTCACCTACCTGATCCAGAGCCTTGGCAAGACCTCGCCGGAAGCCATCGCCTTCATTGCCGAGATGCTGAAGAAGCAGGGCCTGGAAGGCGACTAGGACCCGTCACCGCGGCAATCAGCGCCGCACTGGGCGCGCGGCAAGTTTCCTAGCGAGAAGGATCGACACGACAATGCTGGACAAAACCGAAAAGCAATCCACGCGCTACGATCCCGCGGCGATGGGCGACCTGCGGGTCTTTCTGGAACGCGCGGAAGCGGCCGGCGAATTCAAGCGCATCAAGGGCGCCGATCCGGAGCTTGAAATCGGCGCGATTTTCGAGCTCAGCCACGAGCACCTCTATCCTCCGGTGATGCTGTTCGAGGAGATGAAAGGTTGCGATCCGACCCACCGCATCCTCTGCAATGTGCGCGTCGCGAAATTCGTCGTTGGCGATCTCGATATGGATGCAGTCAAGGCCTACCGCAAACGGCCGAAGGAGCGATCACAGCCGATTCCGCCGCGGCTGGTGAATACCGGCCCGGTCTTCGAGAACGTGTTGGAAGGCGACGCGGTTGACGTCAACAAATTGCCCACGCCACGGTGGCATGAATCCGACGGCGGCAATTACGTCGGCACCGAATGCGTCGTCATCGTCAAGGACCCTGACAACGACTGGGTCAACCTCGGCACCTATCGGGTCAGCGTGCGGGAGAAGAACGTGCTGTCCGTCTTCATCGAAGAGGGCAAGCACGGCGACGTGATCCGCCGCAAGTGGTGGGCCAAAGGCAAGCCCTGCCCGATCGCGGTCAGCGTCGGCCAGGCGCCGATCCTCGGCGTCGTCGCGTCGGGAGCGTCCAAGGAGAACGAGCCTGAATACGCCATGGCCGGCGGCGCCATCGGCCGGCCGATCGACGTCGTGCCGGCGCGCGTGACCGGGCTGCCGATCCCGGCCGATGCCGAGATCGTTTACGACGGCTTCATGCCGCCGCCGTCGGAAGACTCGCGTCCTGAGGGCCCGTTCGGCGAATGGCCGGGCTATTACGCTTCCGACTCGCGCAACGAGCCGGTGATGCACGTCAAGGGCATCTACCACCGCAACAACCCGATCATGATCGGACAGCCGCCAACCGCGCCGACTTTCCCCGGCCGGCAGATCAAGATCCCGCAGGTCGCGGGATTATGGGATGCGATGGAGGCCGCCGGCGTTCCCGGGATTCAGGGCGTGTGGAAATTGCCGGGCGGCGGATCAAGCTTCATCAATGTCATCTCGATCAAGCAGATGCATCCCGGTCACGCCAAGATGGCGGGCCTGGTTGCGGCCGGCTGCCGCGCCGGCGCCTACATGACGCGCATGATTATCGTGGTGGACGAAGACATCGACATCACCAATCCGACCGAGGTGATGTGGGCGGTCGCGACGCGCTGGGATCCCAAAGGGCAGACCGACATCATCGATGGCTGCTGGACCGGCCTGATCGATCCGGCCTTGCATCCCGACAAGCGCGACAGCGGCGATACCACCACCGCCCGCATGATCA
Organism: Xanthobacteraceae bacterium; assembly: GCA_035699705.1. GTDB lineage: Bacteria > Pseudomonadota > Alphaproteobacteria > Rhizobiales > Xanthobacteraceae > CANKHA01. Next base: position 7,699 of record DASSPI010000179.1, on the reverse strand, counting down.
TCTACGCGACGCGTCCGTTCCATTGGAAGGATCAGTTCCCGGCGGTGAACAAAGTGTCGCGCGATTATGCCGAGAAGGTCCGCGCCAAGTGGACCAAGGAGCTGCCATTCCTGGCGAAGAACTAAAGTATCCCCGCTTCATCGGCCTCCATCGTCATGCCCCACCCTTGTGCCGGGCATCTCGCTTAGGGACGCACTATGCCCATCTAAGCGAGATGGCCGGGACAAGCCCGGCCATGACGACGTATCTATCAATACAAAAACGCTTACAGCTCGCCCTGGAATTCGGGCCGGTGATCCACCGCGCCTTTGGCGGTCTCCGTCGGCGGCAGCTTTACCGTCTTCTGGTAGAGCATGTGCATGAAGAGGAAGAGCGGCTTCGCCTTCATCGTAATCACGACCATCTCTTCGTCGCCGTCGTTGAAATGCTGATGCACGCAGGCATTCTCCACGATCAGCGCGTCGCCCGCCTCGTAATCCATCCGGCGGGTTTCGTGAATGTCATGGCCCTTGCCCTTCAGCACAAAGAGCACGGCTGAATTCATATGGCCGTGCTTCTGTCCCTCGCCATGCGGCGCAATGATGTTGAGGTGGCACTCGATCGCCTGGGTGACCTTGGAATGACCTGGATTGATCGGCGTCTTGCTGAAAAGCACGGGACCGCCCTTCCATTTCATCTCGGAGGTCCGGTAGACCCGCGGCTGGGTGAAAAGATCCTTCACCAGCTCGCCATAGGTGCCTTCCAGCGCGCGCACGAAAGTGCGCTTGCGCTGCCAGCGCGCCCAGACCATCTCCTTGTTCTGATTGTGGCCAGGCTCGCCGGGCCGAACATAGAACTCGGTTTCGGCGGCTTCGGGTTCACTCGACATGATGGCTCCTCGCAAAACAGCGGATGATTACTTGACGCTTACTTGGGCTCGGCGGCAGCTTCCGTCTTCGGTTTTTCGAGCGTCTTCTTCAGCAGCTCGACGATTTCCGGCGGCTGGTTCAGCGCGGCCCTGACCATCTCCGCCACCTCCTCGCCATAGGCGGGCTCCACCGAGCGCTCCAGCTTCTCGGCCTTGGCCTGCAGTTCCGGGTCCTCCATCGCCTTGCGGTAGGCCTCGCGCAGCGCGTCGAGGCGGTCCTGCGGAATGCCGGGCGGCCCCGCGGTCAGGCGCGCGACGTCGCCCTGCGCCTGCAGCATCGTCACCAGCGCCTTGGCGGCGGGATCCTTCGCCAGATCCCTCAGCTGCGGGACGTCGGTGTCCTTGCCGCCGATCTGCGCGATGAAACGGCCGTGGCCGTCCTGCACGAAGGAGCCGAAGGACGAGCGCGAGCCCGTGGTGCCGGCGATTTCCCCGCGCCGCATGGCGAGCCGCCGTTCGTTGCCGCTGTAGCCGGTCAGGATCTTCAGGTTCAGCTTGAAAACGTTGGCGAGCATGTGGATCTCGACGAAGTCGGATGAGGTGCCGCCGCCGGAGGTGGCGAAATTCACCGGCTCCTTCTGCGCGCGCAGCTCATCGAAGGTCTTGATCGGCGAGTGCGAGGCGATGGCGATCACGCGCGGGTCGGTGGTGGCCTTGCCGATCCACGACATCTTGGTCAGGTCGAACTTGGCGCCGTCATGCTTGATCACTTGGGCATAGATCAGCCCGGTATTGAAACTGCCGATTGTCAGCCCGTCCGGCTTCGCCGCGTAAGTGGCGTTGGCGCCGACGAGATGCCCGGCGCCCGGCGTGTTTTTCACCACCACGGTCGAGCCGGGCAGATGCTTCTGCATGTATTCGGCGACGAGCCGGCCCCAGAAGTCGTAGCCGCCGCCCGGCGGCGTCGCGACGATATAGGTGATCGTCTTGCCCTTGTAGAAATCGGCGCCGGTCTGGGCGAGCGAAGGCGTCGCGGCGGCCGCCAGGCCCGCGAGAGCAGCCATGCCGAGAAAAATCCTGCCAAATGTTCCCGTCATTTGTCCTCCGACCATTGTCAGCATCATAGTGGGCGCGGCAGACAGCGCCAGCGCGGCACTTTGTGGGCGGGGCTCCGCACGCTTGTCACGCCGCGGAATCCGGCGACGCATAGTTGTCAGATTGCGAAATACATGTCAAAAAATGGAAAACCCCAAACCGAAGGGGTGAGTGGAGAGGGAGAAGCATGAATCGAATCGGGATCTTGGCCGCAGCGCTGCTGATGGCATGCTCCAGCGCATCGGCGCAGGAGCCGGTGTCATTCCAAGGCAAACAGATTCTGATGGTGATCGGCTACAGGCCAGGCGGAGGAACCGACATTGCCGGACGGCTGATCGCCCGAAGCCTTGGCAAGCACCTTCCGGGCCAGCCCACAATCGTGGTGCAGAATATCCCCGGCGCCGACGGCATGGTGGCGCTGAATTACATCGTGCAGCAGACCAAGCCGGATGGGCTGACCATCACCATGGGCTCCGGCACCCAGATCGACCCGCTGCATTCCCGCAAACCACAGGTAAAATACAATCCGGCAGACTTTAAATTTGTTGGCGGCGCCGGCAAAGGCGGCACTGCCCTGATCATCAACAAAGACGCCGAAAAGCGCGTCTTCGACAAGAAAGCCGAGCCGGTGATCATGGGCGCGCTCAGCGGCATGCCGCGTTCCGGCATGCAGATGACCGCGTGGGGCAAGGAATTCCTCGACTGGAACGTCAGATGGGTCGTCGGCTACCCCGGCACCAACGACCTGACGGTCGCGCTCGAGCGCGGCGAGATCGACCTGACCGCCACCGGCAACATTCCGCTGATCCAGAAACTGCTCAATACCGGCAAGTTCAAGATCCTCGCGCAATCCGGCGTGATGGAGAATGGCGTGTTTGTTCAGCGTCCGGAATTTGGGGATGCGCCCATCATCGCCAAGCAGATGATGGGCAAGATCAAGGACCCGCTTGCGCAAAAGGGCTTCGAATACTGGTCCGCGCTGAACTCGATGGATAAGTGGCTTGCGCTGGCGCCCGGAACTCCCCAGCCCATCGTGGATGCCTATCGCAAGGCCTTCCTCGAGATGGCGAAGGACCCGGCCTATCTCGAAAGCGGCAGCGACTACGCTCCGACGACCTATCAGGATATCGAAAAACTGGTGCAGACCTTGTCCAGCACACCGGATGAATCGATTGCCTACATCACGACCATGCTGAGCGGTCAGGGTCTGTCGGTGGAATGATGGTGGCATCGCCGGCAACGGACGAGCAGCGGCTGGCCGCACAAGGTGACTTGCGCGAGCTGATCCGGCTCGCGCGCGAGCGCGGCGAGCTCGAGGTCATCAAGGGCGCCAATACTTATCTGGAGATGGGGGCGCTTTACGAGCTGAGCCTGCGCGACCGCTACCCGCCCCTGCTTTTGTTCGAGGACATTCCCGGCTATCCGAAAGGCCATCGGGTGCTGATGAATGTGCGCTTCTCGCGCATCTTCCAGAGCGATCTCTCGCTCGAGGCGTTGAAAAAATTTCGCGCGCGCCGGCGCTGGGAAGCCGATCCGATTCCGCCGGAATGGGTGGCGAGCGGCCCGATCACCGAAAACATCGTGCGCGGCAATGACGTCAATGTCCGCGCCTTTCCCGCCGGACATTGGCATGAGCACGACGGCGGGCCTTACATCGGCACCGAATGCCTGGTCATCAACAAGGATCCGGATTCGGATTGGGTCAATCTCGGCACCTACCGCACGCAGGTGCAGGACGAGAAGACGCTCACCGTCTTCATCGAGCCCGGCAAGCACGGCAGCGTCATCCGCGAGAAATACTGGGCCAAGGGGCAAGCCTGCCCGATGGTGGTCTGCGTCGGCCAGGCGCCGATTCTCGGCGTGGTGGCCTCGACTTCATCGAAGCACGGGATGTCGGAGCTCGACTCCGCCGGCGGAAGGCTCGGCCACCCGATCAAGGTGATCCGCGGCGAGCTCACGGGTCTGCCGATTCCGGCCGACGCCGAGCTCGCCTTCGAAGGCTTCATGCCGCCGCCGTCTGAAGAGACGCGGCCGGAGGGTCCTTTCGCCGAATGGCCGGGCTATTACGCCACCGATGCTGGCGAAGAGCCGGTGGTGCGCGTCGGCGCGGTCTATCACCGCAACGATCCGATCCTGATCGGACAGCCGCCAGCGAAGCCGACCTTTCCGGGACGCCAGCCGAGCCTCGCCGGAATGGCAGCGATCTGGGACGCGCTGGAAGCCGCCGGCGTGCCCGGCGTCACCGGCGTCTGGAAGCCGCTTGGTCCCGGCGTCGGCTTCATGAACGTGATCTCGATCAAGCAGATGCATCCGGGCCACGCCAAGATGGCCGGCCTGGTCGCCACCGGCGCGGGACCGAGCGCTTACATGGGCCGCATCACCGTGATCGTGGACGACGACATCGACGTCACCAGCACGCCGGAGATATTGTGGGCGATGGCGACGCGCTGGGATCCGAAAACCCAGACCGACATCATCGACGGCTGCTACAGCGGCTATATCGACCCCTCGATCAGCCCGCAGAAGCGCGCCATCAACGACCATACCACCGCGCGCATCATCATCTATGCGGTGAAGCCCTATCACTGGATGGACAAATTCCCGGTGGTGAACACCGTCTCGAAGGATTACTCGCAGCAGATCGAAGCGAAGTGGAAAGACAAGCTCCGCTTCCTCGGCGGCACACCGGCTGAATAGAAGCAAAAAGGAAAGCCCTATGGATAAAGTTCAGTTTCCCTATCGAGCCGCAAGTCATCTGATCCTGCTGCACGTCATCGCGGAATCCGGCGCTTGGGAAAAGCATGGCGTGGACGTCAACTACGATTTCCAGATTTCCTCGTCCGACGCGCATAGCAAGGTGCCGACCCACGAAGTCGAATTCGTCGGCGGCAATCACGTCTCGACCTATGCTTCCCGCGCGCACGGCGATACCTGGGTCTATCTCGGCCAGACCGTCAATCATGTCCATAACTCGCTCGTGGTGCGTGAAGATTCCGGCATGAATTCGGTGGCCGATATCCGCGGCAAGAAGCTCGCCACCAGCGGCGCGCATCCCATGCTGAACGACTGGCTGTTTCTGAAGCAAAATGGCCTCGACAAGGACCGCGACGATTACGAGATGATCAAGACCGTCGCTTACAAAAAGAACGCAATGGACCCGGAGGAGAAGTTCGGCGGCGCGGCCAAGAAGGTTCCGCTCTGGCAGTGGGTGGCAGACAAGCGCGCCGACGCCTGCTTTGTCACCCCGCCGGCGACGCTCTTCGCCAAGGATGCCGGGCTGAAAGTGATCGACCTCGATCCGTTCCCGATGATCTGGTTCACCACCATTTCATCCAGCCTCAGCTTTGTGGAAAAGCATCCCGACCTGGTCCAGCGATTCCTCAAGGGCATCATCGAAGGCATTCACTTCTTCAAGACGCAGCGCGAGAAATCGATCAAGGTCATCGAGGAGCGCTACACGCGCGACGGCAAGCTCGACCGCGCGAAGGCGACCATCGCCTATGACGCGCTGGCCCCGCTGCTTTCGACCAAGCTGTTCCCGCAAATGGATGCGATCTCGAACGTGTATCAGGAAGCGGTCTACAAGGATAAGGACTCGCTGAAGGTGAATCCCCTGGAGCTTTGGGATTTCCACCATGTGCGCCAGATCGCGGACACCGGCTTCGTCGATGAACTCTACGGAAGCAACAAATAGGGCGGAGCCTCCCGAACGCGCGCCCGTCTTTGTGGCCAGCACGTCACGGATACCGACCGCAGTGCTAACTGCTGCGGCTCAGGCTCGGGGCTCGTCAAGATAGGCCGCCGGATCATAAGGTTCGCTGAGGAAGACAAGCAGGACCGCATCCGGAGTGAGATAGGTTTGCGCTGCCCAAAGGCCTTCGCCGATCAAAAGACCGGTGTCGGGACGATCCAGAACGACCGTTTCGGACCTGGCTGCATCGCGAAGTTCAACACTGACAGCTCCTGCAACGCAGATGAGCAGCTGAAGCGCACTCCTATGAGCATGACGGCCCCGAACCGTACCTGCGGGCACGTCACGCACGACGAAACCGTGACACGGAGCAAAAGGCAGATCTCCGAAATCGAAGGGAATCAAGGTGCCGCGAGGTTCTGCCCGCGCCGCAAATGGAATAAGACGCGCGCGCCCCTGGAAAAGCTCGGAATGTTTGAAGTCGTTCAATTTCCTGCGCCGCGTGCGATGGCCTTAAGTCCTTGCGGACCTTATACGTTCCGAAACCCTGGCGGAGCAACACTCCGCTTGATCCCAAGTGGTAGCGCGTTGAACGTTAATTTTGGAGCCCGGCACTGATGCAAGCCCGCCACATCGCGATCCTGGGGCTCGGGGATCATGGGCAGTTCCGCCGCGCTTGCGCTCGCGTCTTGCGGCGCCCGCGTCACGCTGTTCGAGGCCGCAGAGCGGCCTTTCCAGGGTGCCAGCCGGTGGAATGAAGGCAAGATCCATCTCGGCTACCTCTACGCCGCAGATCCCGAGCTGGAAACCGCTCGTCACATCCTGCCGGGCGGCCTCGAATTCAAGCGCCTCATAGAGCGCCATATCGGTCGCCCGATCGACTCTGTGGTCACCACGCATGATGACACCTATTTGGTGCACCGGGCCTCGGTCACATCCGTCGCAGCCATGGAAAAATACATCCGCGACGTGGATGCGTTACTGAACGGACACCCGCAGGCGCATGATTACCTGGTCGACCTCACTGGAAGACGATCGCGACGGCTGAGCGCGGTTGAACTCGACCGCCAATACGATACGAAAGAAATCGTGGCGGGTTTTTACGTGCCCGAGCGGTCGGTCTCGACTCTCTGGATCGCGGACCAATTGGTGCAGGCAGTCGAGGTGGAGCCTAACATTGAGCTGGCTTTGAACACGCGGGTAGAATCTGTGCGCGCCACCGAGGATTCACTTCAAGGACCGTTTCACATCGACACCGATTGCGGCAGCAGCGGCCCTTATGATCTGGTGATCAACTGCTTGTGGGAAGGGCGTCCGATCGTTGACGCCGCATTGGGTATCCTTCCTCCGGCGCCGTGGTCGCACCGTTTTCGGCTCGCACTCTTCCTGCGAACCGCGCAGCCGATCTCGGTCCCGAGCACGGTGATCGCGACCGGCCCGTTCGGCGACATCAAGCAATATGGTGAGCGGGATTTTTATCTTTCCTGGTACCCGGCGGGTCTGCGCGCCGAGGGAACGGCGCTTGCGCCCCCGCCGGTGCCCCAGATCGAAGCGGGAGGTCAGGACATCATCGAAGAGATTTTTCGCGAGCTCGGGGCCATCATTCCCGGCGTTAAGCTCCTGCGGGACAAGGCAGAGACCATGCAGCTTAACGGCGGTTGGGTTTACGCCTGCGGTCAGGGCCCTCTGTCGCATCCAGGCTCGACGCTGCACCGGCGCCATCACACCAACATCCATCGCGCGGGTTCCTACATTTCGATCGACACCGGAAAATATTCGATTGCGCCATGGCTGGCGCAAAGAGTGGCCGCAGCTATCTGCGGGTAGGAATCCTGGCGGCAAATGCACTTCAAGATTTTGGACGCCGAACGGCCGCCGCGACCTTACTTGCCGCGGGCGCGCGACCGGCTGTTCGAGGTCTTGCGTGTCCGGCGCCTGCGGGCTGCGGCCGCTGCCGGCGGCGAAGGCCGTCGGGCTTGCGAGCGAGCTTGCGCATCGGAATAGATCAGCCAACCCAAACCCGCGGCAATCAGGGCAACCGCCAGCGGATTTCTTCGCACCTGTTG
>DASSPI010000178.1:0-8076 GCA_035699705.1 Xanthobacteraceae bacterium | reverse complement strand
GCCGATTGTTGGGCCGCCGGCCTGGTGGGCGACTTTTAGCATGGGCTGCCGCCCGCGCCAGCGCGGCATGGCCGGCGGTCGAGCGCTAGTTAATGCAGCGCAGTGGGGCGTGCTCTGCGCACCGGCGCACTGTCACATAAGATTCTGATTCTGTTGAGTATTATTCGGGCAGGAAGGGAAAGTCCCCAGCGATGCGATGCGGCGGCGGATGCGCAGGCCAGCGGGGCCTATATATAGAGCGTGATACCCTGCTGCCGACGCGCGGCGACGACACCACCGACTTAGGCCCATGGACGACAGCACCCAAAAAATAATGACGCCGCCGCAGGCGGCGAGTTTCGACGTGGAGGCCTTTTCCCGCAATCTGGCGCGCGTGATCGAGGAAGGCGGCAAGGCGCTGGCCGCCTATATCAAGCCGCGCGAGGAAGGGAAGATCAAAACCGACCTGGCGCAGGATTTGGGCGAGATCGTCGGCACTCTCGGGCAGGTCGCTGAATACTGGCTGTCCGATCCGCAGCGCGCGCTCGAGCTGCAATCGCGGCTGGGCAACGCCTATCTCGAGCTTTGGGGCAACGCGGTCAAACGGCTGGCGGGCGAGCCTGCACCGCCGGTCGCCGAGCCAAGCGCGCGCGACAAACGCTTTGCCGATCCGGAATGGACGACAAACCAGTTCTTCGATTTCCTCAAGCAGGCTTATCTCCTCACCAGCACCTGGGCCGACCGGCTGGTGAAGGAAGCCGACAATCTCGACCCGCATACCAAGCAGAAGGCGGAATTCTATACCCGGCAGATCGCCAATGCGATCTCGCCGTCGAACTTCGTCCTCACCAATCCGGAATTGCTGCGCGAGACCTTCGCGTCCAACGCGGAGAATCTGGTGCGCGGCATGGAAATGCTGGCGCAGGACATCCAGGCCGGCGCTGGCGAGCTGAGAATCCGCCAGTCCGATCCCTCCGCCTTCGAGCTCGGGCGCAATCTCGCCATGACGCCCGGCAAGGTGGTGCTTCAGAATGAGCTGATGCAGCTCATCCAATACGCCCCGTCCACGGAGACGGTGCTGAAGGCGCCGCTGCTGATCGTTCCGCCCTGGATCAACAAATTCTACATCCTCGATCTCACGCCGGAAAAATCATTCGTCAAATGGTGCGTGGATCAGGGGCTGACGGTTTTCCTCGTCTCCTGGGTGAACCCGAACGCAAGTCTCGCCCACAAAGATTTCGACGACTACATGCGCGAGGGCCCGCTGGCCGCGCTCGATGCCATCACCAAAGCCACCGGCGAGAAGAAGGTCCACGCTATCGGCTATTGCGTCGGCGGCACATTGCTCGCCGCGACCCTGGCCTATATGGCGGCAAAGCGCGACAACCGGGTGCTGTCCGCCACCTTGTTCGCCGCGCAGGTCGATTTCACCTATGCCGGCGATCTCAAGGTCTTTGTCGACAAGGAGCAGCTTGCGGCGCTGGAAAAGCGCATGGAGCAGCAGGGCTACCTGCCGGGCGGCGAGATGGCTTCGACCTTCAACCTGTTGCGCTCGAACGAGCTGCTGTGGCCCTACATCGTGAACAATTACCTGAAGGGCAAACGGCCCTCCGCATTCGACCTGCTGTATTGGAATTCGGACGCAACGCGGATGCCCGCGGCCAACCACTCCTTTTACCTGCGCAATTGCTACCTGGAAAACAATCTCGCCCGCGGCAAGATGACCATCGCCGGCACGCGGCTCGATCTCAGCAAGGTAAAGGTGCCCGTCTATAATCTCGCAACACGGGACGACCATATTGCCCCGGCGAGGTCAGTCTATCTCGGCAGCAAATTTTTCGGCGGGCCGGTGAGATTCGTTGTCTCCGGCTCGGGCCACATCGCGGGCGTGGTCAATCCCCCCAGCCAGCAGAAGTATCAATATTGGACCGGATCAAAGCCGGTCGGTAACGATATCGACAAATGGTTCGCCAATGCCAAGGAGCATGCCGGCTCGTGGTGGCCGGACTGGATGCAGTGGCTCAAGGGCCATGGCGACGCCGAGGTGAAGGCGCGCCAGCCGGGCTCCGGCAAGCTGAAGGCCATCGAGGACGCACCCGGCTCTTACGTCAAGGTACGCGGCTAACTCGGGGCATGCTCAAAATTGCGGCCCCAAGCCGCGGCTTTAAGCGCAATCCGCGCGCCAAAGTCTCCCGCCCTGCCCGCGAAACTATGCTAAAGTCTCACATGCAACCGGTACCGCATCACGAGGCCGGCAGACATAATCGTTGCATAACGAAGCAGGAGGGACCCCGATGTACGCCAAGTTTGTAGTGCCCGCGATCGCAGTGCTGAGCTTTGCCGCCCAGCCGACCATCGCGCAGGAACTCACAGGGACTTTGAAAAAAATCAAGGACAGCGGCTCGATCACCCTTGGGCATCGCGAGTCGTCCGTGCCGTTTTCCTACTACGACGACAAGCAGCAGGTGATCGGCTATGCCATGGACCTCTGCCGCAAGATCGCCGACGCGGTGAAGAAAGAGCTCAAGCTCGACAAGCTTGAGGTCAAGCTCAACCCGGTCACTTCCGCCACCCGCATCCCGCTGATGGCGAACGGTACGGTCGATCTGGAATGCGGCTCCACCACCAATAATCTGGAGCGGCAGCAGCAGGTCGCCTTCACCATCACCCATTTCGTCACCGCCAACCGCTTCGTGTCGAAGAAGGCGGCCAACCTTCCGACAGTGGACAGCCTGAAGGGCAAGACCATCACCTCGACCTCCGGCACCACCAACATCAAGCAGATCACCGAGATCGGGGCGCAGAAAAACCTCGGCCTCAACATCCTGCCGGCCAAAGATCATGCCGAGGCCTTCCTGATGGTGGAGACCGATCGCGCCGCAGCCTTCGTGATGGATGACATCCTGCTCTACAGCCTCGTCGCGTCGTCCAAGACGCCGGGCGACTATGTCATTTCAAAAGACGCTCTGTCGGTCGAACCGTACGGCATCATGCTGCGCCGCGAGGATCCGGCCTTCAAGAAAGTCGTCGATGCCGAGATGACCCGCATCTACAAGAGCGGGGAGATCAATGCGATCTACGACAAGTGGTTCACCAAGCCAATTCCGCCCAAAGGCATCAACTTGAACCTGCCGATGACTGAGCAGTTCAAGAAAGTGGTGGCCAATCCCACTTCCAGCGGCGATCCGAAAGACTATCAATAGCCACCGGAAATCTGTTTGCGCCGCCGCCCTCGGGTGGCGGCGCAAATTCAGAATAGGCCTCGTGATGGCGCAGCGGGGGCTGCTGTGAACTACCACTGGAACTGGGGTATTTTCTGGCAGATCTCGCCGGACGGCGCGCATACCTATTTCCAGCTGCTTCTGCTCGGAACGTGGTGGACACTGACCACCGCCTTCTTCGCCTGGATCATTGCACTCACGCTTGGTTCGCTGGTCGGCGTGGCGCGCACCACGCCGAACAAATGGCTGATTCGCTTCGGCAACGCCTATGTGGAGCTGTTCCGCAACATCCCGCTGCTGGTGCAGATGTTCCTCTGGTATTTCGTGCTGCCTGAAGTCGTGCCGCGCGATATCGGCATCTGGCTCAAGCAGCTTCCCGACGCTTCGTTCTATAACGCGGTGGTGGCGCTCGGGCTCTACACCTCGGCGCGCGTGGCGGAGCAGGTACGCGCGGGCATCAACAGCCTCGCGCGCGGCCAGCGCGCGGCCGGTCTCGCGCTCGGCCTTACCCTGCCGCAGACTTATCGCTACGTGCTGTTGCCGATGGCCTACCGGATTATGCTGCCGCCGCTGACTTCGGAATTTATCAACACCATCAAGAACAGCTCGGTCGCGCTTACCATCGGCCTGATGGAGCTTACCGCGCGCGCGCGCGAGATGCAGGAATTCTCCTTCCAGGTATTCGAGGCTTTTACCGTCGCGACCATCATCTACATCATCATCAACATCGTCGTGACCGAGGGCATGCGCCGGCTTGAGCGCTACGTTGCCATTCCCGGCTATCTCGGCGCGCGCGCCAAGCTGTCGTGGCGCCAGAGGTGGAAGGCGCTGCAGAGATGGAGGTTGCGCCGTGTTTAGCAACTTCGATTTCGACGTCATCATCCGGTCGCTGCCCTATCTGTTCATCGATGGCATGACCTTCACCGTGACGCTGACGGCGATGGCCGCGGGGCTGGGCCTGATCTGGGGGACGCTTCTGGCACTGATGCGGCTCTCGGGCTTTCCGCCGCTGGTGATTTTCGCCACCGCCTACGTGAACCTGATGCGCTCGGTGCCGCTGGTGCTGATGATCTTCTGGTTCTATTTCCTGGTGCCCTATATCGGGCAATGGATCACCGGCTCTCCTGCCCCGATCCGGGTCGGCGCCTTCATGTCCTCGCTGATTACCTTCGCGCTGTTCGAAGCCGCGTTCTTTTCCGAGATCATGCGCGCGGGCATCCAGTCGATCGCACGCGGCCAGATGGCCGCGGCCCAGGCGCTCGGCATGAATTACCGCACGACCATGTCTTACATCATCCTGCCGCAGGCCTTCCGCAACATGGTGCCGGTGCTGCTGACGCAGACCATCATCCTGTTCCAGGACACCTCGCTGGTCTACGTGCTGTCGATCACCGACTTCCTTGGCGCAGCGTCGAAAGTGGCGCAGCGCGACGGCCGGCTGGTGGAAATGTATTTATTCGCCGCAGCGGTTTACTTCATCATTTCGCTTGCGGCTTCCACCGCCGTTCGCCGGCTAAATCGCCACATCGCCATTATACGCTGAGCAGGGCCGCCATGATCGAAATGGAACATGTCAGCAAGTGGTACGGCCCGGTGCAGGTGCTGAAGGACTGCACCATCCACGTCGCCAAAGGCGAGGTCGTGGTGGTCTGCGGTCCCTCCGGCTCCGGCAAATCCACGCTGATCAAATGCATCAACGCGCTGGAGCCTTTCCAGGAAGGCACGATCAAGGTTGCGGGCGTTTCGGTAAAGGACAAGCACACCAACCTGCCGAAGCTGCGCGCGCGCATCGGCATGGTGTTCCAGCATTTCGAGCTGTTCCCGCATCTGACCGTGATGCGCAACCTCACGCTGGCACAGATCAAGGTACTCGGCCGCCATGAGGAGGAAGCGCTCGCCAAGGGCGCCAAGCTCCTGGAGCGAGTCGGCTTGTCGGCGCATGCGCACAAATATCCGGGCGAATTGTCCGGCGGTCAGCAGCAGCGCGTCGCCATCGCCCGCGCGCTCGCCATGGATCCCATCGCCATGCTGTTCGACGAGCCGACCTCGGCGCTCGATCCGGAGATGATCAAGGAAGTGCTCGACGTCATGGTGGCGCTGGCTTCCGATGGTATGACCATGATGGTGGTGACGCATGAGATGGGTTTCGCCCGGCAGGTCGCCAAGCGCGTCGTCTTCATGGACCGCGGGGAGATCGTCGAGGACGCGCCGACCGTCGACTTCTTCGGCAAGCCGCGCAGCGAACGCGCGCAGGCCTTCCTGTCGAAAATCCTCGGCACCTAGCGCATGATCCCGAAAAGGCCTGCCCCGGCCTTGGTCCGGGGCGGGGAACCGGTTTTCGGATGCGCGCCGGCTACGGCGCAAACTTAACCGGCAGCTTGAGATAGCGCACGCCATTGGCGTCCGCCGGCGGAAACTCTCCGGCACGGATATTCACCTGGATCGACGGCAGCAGCAGCTCGGGCGTGCCGAGCTTGGCATCGCGCGCCTGCCGCATGGCCACAAACTCGTCTTCGCTGACGCCTTCATGCACCTGAACGTTCCGCGCCCGCTGCTCTTCGACCGTGCTCTCCCAGGCGTAATGGTCGCGGCCCGGTGCTTTGTAGTCGTGGCACAGGAACAGACGGGTTTCCGGCGGCAGGTCGAGCAGCCGCCGGATCGAGCGGTAGAGCGTGCGCGCATTGCCGCCGGGGAAATCGGCGCGCGCGGTGCCGTAGTCCGGCATGAACAGCGTGTCGCCGATGAAAACATTGCCGCCGATACGGTAGGACACGCAGGCCGGCGTGTGGCCGGGGGTGTAGATCACCTCGGCCTGCAATGCGCCGATGTTGAATCGCTCGCCGTCCTTGAAGAGATGATCGAATTCCGAGCCGTCTCCTGAAACATCGGCGGCATTGAAGATCGGCCGGAAGATTCGCTGTACGTCGCGGATGTGCTCGCCGATCCCGACGCTGGCGCCGGTTTTCTGCTTGATGTAAGGCGCCGCCGACAAATGATCGGCATGAGCGTGGGTCTCCAGCACGCGGGTGATCTTGAGGCCCGCTTTCTCCGCCGCCGCCAGCATGGCATCGGCCGATTTCACCGATACATGACCGCTGCGGTGGTCGAAATCGAGCACTGGGTCGATGGCCGCGGCCTCTTTAGTTTCGGGGTCCCACACCAGATAGCTGACGGTGTTGGTCTGCTCATCGAAGAAGGCCTGAATTGCCGGCTGTTGGAGCATCATGACCTCCTCGTACGCGGGCGTTTACGCCCTTCGCGTTCCGGATCCCGTCGGCCCTTGCTGTTATGGAAAGATCGCGACCTGCTCGAGCCCCATCGTCTCCGGAAAGCCCAGCATCAGGTTCATATTCTGCACCGCCTGGCCAGAGGCGCCCTTCACCAGGTTGTCCAGCGCCGAGATGATGATGGCGCGGCCCGCGATGCGGTCCGCCGCCACCCCAATCATGGCCATGTTGGAGCCGCGCACATGCCGGGTATGCGGCGTCTCGCCGAACGGCAGCACGTGGACAAAGGGCTCCTTGCCATAGGCCTCGGACAGAATGGCGTGCAGATCCTGCGCGCTGCGCCCGCGCCGGCCGCGCACATAGATGGTCGAGAGGATGCCCCGGTTCATCGGCACAAGATGCGGGGTGAAACTCACCACCACTTCGCGGCCGGCGGCCTTGGAGAATTCCTGATCCAGCTCCGCCATATGCCGGTGCTGGCCGACGCCATAGGCGTTGAAGCCTTCGGAAACTTCGGAAAACAGCATCGCCTCTTTCGCCGCCCTGCCCGCGCCGGTCATGCCCGACTTCGCGTCGATCACGATTTCGTCGGTCTCGATCGCTTTGGCTTTCAAGAGCGGAATGAGCGGAAGCTCCGCGGTGGTGGTGTAGCAGCCGGGATTGGCCACCAGCCGCGCCTTCTTGATGTCGCGCCGGTAATGCTCGCTCAGGCCGTAGACCGCTTCGCCCTGCAGCTCCGGGGCCTGGTGGGCATGGCCATACCAGCGCGCATAGGCTTCCGCATCGGCAAGGCGGAAGTCGGCGGAGAGATCGACCACCTTGGTTTGCGGCGCATCAGCGAGCAGCTTTTTGATCACGGTCTGCGTGGTGCCATGCGGCAGCGCGCAGAAGGCGAGATCGAGTCCGGCCGCGGCCCAGTCGATGCCATCGAGTGAAACCAGCTTCGGCAAGGGATAAGGCGAGAAATGCGAAAACACTTCCCGCACCTGCAGCCCGGCCCGGCGATCCGCCGTGAGCAGGGAAATTTCCGCGCGCGGATGACGCAAAAGCAGGCGCAGCAGCTCCGCTCCGGTATAGCCGGAGGCGCCGAGAACGCCGATGGCCGCCTTTTTTGTCATTGCCCAGTCTCCAGCTTTCTCACCCCATCGCTCACCCAGGCGGGCCTGAGCGCGGCAACATTACCGTATCGGATTCGGAAAGCCGCGGAAGATGGGGAGAAGCGCCGCGGAACCTGGCCCGCCGGCACGCTGACGATCACACGCGATCGCGCACCGGCGCTTGCAAGGCGCGGCGGCGGAAAACCATCATGTGGTCGAGCAACATCATGGCGGCGCTCATACGCCTCCCCCGCCGCGGGGTCAAGATTGCCCAGCTAAACACCGATCGCGCGCGATGTCCCAATGCACCACATTCCAGCCCGACTCTGTTGAGACGGCCCGGCAGCGGGCCTACAATCCGGAAGCCGTCGTTAATGACGACGACAATATCGGGGGAGGAGTCGATGCGCGGTTTATTTGTTCCGGCATTCGCTATTTGCGCTGCCCTGCTGCTGGGCGCCCAAGCACCAGCTCAACAAGCTCCGCCCACGCCCCCACTGCCTCCTACAACTCCTTATGGGACACCGATCACGCTCGATCAGGCGAAGCGCG
>DASSPI010000177.1:0-20981 GCA_035699705.1 Xanthobacteraceae bacterium | reverse complement strand
ATATCGCGCGCAGCGCCTTCCGCCTCGAGCATCTTGTCCCACAGGCGGCTCGGGAAGAAATGATTGAAAGCGTCAATATACTGCATGCACGTTACTAACCTTTCAGCAGCACGACTTCATCAGGTCGCTCCAGCATCTTTCGGCCGGCGCGGCGGCACCAGTTTTCCCCGGCGCGGTTGAACGAATAAGGCCCGGTGCGCTCGATGATGGTGTCGACCTCGCCGCGCGTGAGGTAAGTCACGTCGTTTCCGCCGATCTGCATGGCCTGCATCTGCAGCTTGGCGCCGAGCTCGAGGTAATAGGCGATATAGACCGCCTTGCGAATGTCTTCCGCTGCGATCACGCAGCCATGACCGCGCATCAGCGCCGCCGGGCGATCGCCCAGCAGCTTGGCCAGGTCGCGGCCCATCTCGATGCTGGACACGAGCAGCGACGTGTCTCCGAACTTGGTCTGCGAATCCCAAGTCGGCACTTCGTGGCCCATGCAGCCGCACATGTGATGCAAGGGCTTGAGTTTTTTCTTGGTGACGCCGAAAGGCAGCACGCTCGGGCTGTGATTATGGACCACCGCGTTGACCTCCGGCCGCGCCTCATAGATCGCGCCGTGAATGAAACGCTCGAGATAGGGCTTGCGATCGTCGCTGCCGACCACCGTGCCATCGAGAGTGAATTCCATGATGTCTGACGCCTCGATCAGGTCGGGGGCGCGCGCGCGGGAGAGCAGGAAACGGTCCGGCCGGTCGGGATGACGGATACTCGGATGCCCGAAGGAATCGACAATCCCCTCCCGGGCCAGGATGCGGTTTGCGCTCACAAGCTCGTCGATCACGGCCTCAAGTTTCGTCATCCGTTGTTCCTTAATATTCGGCTGGGCGGGGGGTCTGGACTTGTCCTTCTATCCTATATAACTCACGCTTTTCCAAGCAAATCGGAGTTTCCATGGCTGGCACGGATTCAATGCACGAATCGCCCGCAGGCGTTGTCCGGATCGAGAAAAGCGACGTGCATTTTAGCTGCGATGGCATGGACACCATCACCCGCGCGGGACTGAAATCCGGCTTCGGCATGCCCTACGAATGCAATGCGGGCGGCTGCGGCACCTGCCGTTTCGAGCTGGTCGAAGGCGAAGTCGAGGACCTTTATCCCAACGCGCCGGTGCTGACCGAACGCGACCGCAAGCGCGGCCGCAAGCTCGCCTGCCAGTCGCGGCCGAAAGGCGATGTCACCATCCGGCAACGGCTGGAGGATCTCTATATCCCGCGCGTCAAACCGATGCGGCAGAAATATACGCTGGTGAGCGTGACGCCGGTCACCCACGACATTTCGGAATTCAATTTTCGCGGCGAGAAGCCGCAGCGTTTCCTGCCCGGCCAATACGCGCAGGTCTACATTCCGGGCGTGTCGGCGCCGCGCGGCTACTCCATGAGCAACATTGCTAATGAGCCGCAGACCGATTGGGAATTCCAGATTCGCAAAAAGCCGGGCGGCGAAGCCACCACCGCGCTATTCGAGCGGGTGAAGCCGGGCGATGCCGTCTTAATCGACGGCCCTTATGGTCATGCCTATCTGCGCGAAGATTCGCCCCGCGACGTGGTCTGCGTGGCGGGCGGCTCAGGCGTCTCGCCCATGCTGTCGATCGCGCGCGGCGTTGCGGCGTCACCCAAGATGCGGGGCCGCACGGTGCATTTCTTCATGGGCGGACGCGCACCGCGCGACATCTGCGGCGAAACAGAGCTGAGCCGGTTGCCTGGGTTCGGCACAAGCATCCATTTCCATCCGGCGATCTCCGAGCCCGGCCTGGAGACGACCGGCGACTGGTCCGGCCGCTTCGGCCTGATCCACGAAGTGGTGTCGCAGGCGCATACCAACCGCATGGCGGAATTCGAATGGTATTTCGCCGGACCGCCGCCGATGGTGAATGCCATGGCGGATGTGCTGCGGCTCGGCGGAGTTCCGCTCGAACAACAGCATTTCGACCGGTATTTCTGAAAGCGCCTCTACTCAAAACCTGGCGGCTTCCTTCTCACCCAGCCACTCCGCCACGCTCTCCGCCGCTCGTTCGGCCAACACATGGCCGATCAGGACCAGCACGGGCCCGCTCGGCGCTTCTGCTGACAACCGCGCGGGCAATTCGGCAACCGGCGCGGCGATAACGGTCTCATCCGGCCGTGTCGCGCGGGCGACCGCCACCGCAGGGGTGGCGGGATCGAGCCCGGCGGCCACAGCGCGCGCCACCAGATCGCCGATCGTCTTCAGCGGCATATAGACCGCCGTGGTGGCGGTGGCATCGCTCAGGCTCCTCCAGTCAAGATCATCCGGCAGCTTGCCGTCTTCGCCATGGCCGGTGACGAATTGCACGCGCCGGGCATGCTTGCGGTGGGTGAGCGACACGCCAAGCCGGCTCGCCACCGCCTGCGCCGCGCTGATGCCGGGCACCACCTCGATCGGAATATTCGCCGTCCGGCAGGCGCGCACTTCCTCGCCGCCGCGGCCGAAGATCATCGGGTCGCCCCCCTTCAGGCGCACGACGCGCTTGCCCGCCTTGGCGAGCGAAATCATCAGCGCGTTGATCTCGTCCTGCTTGCAGGCCGGGCCGTGCCCGGTCTTGCCGACCAGCATCTTTTTTGCTTCGCGCCGGGCGAAATCCAGCACCTGCGAGGAAACCAGATCGTCGATCAGGATCACGTCGGCGGACTGCAGCGCGCGCACTGCGCGCAAGGTCAGCAACTCGGGATCGCCGGGCCCCGCGCCGACCAAGGTCACGCTGCCGGACTCGACCGCCGCGCCCGCACTTTCGGTCTGTGCCAGGAAACGATCGTAGTCGGCGGCACGCGGATCGCGGTTGGGATTTGCGACCGCAAAGGCCGTGAAGACATGCCAGAAACGGCGGCGGGCGGCGAAAGAAAGGCCGGAGCTTTTCACCTGCTCGCGCCAGCGTCGCGCGGCCGCGGCCCAGCGGCCGAAGCCGAGCGGGATCAAACCCTCGAGTTTGGCGCGGATGGCCTGGGCAAAGACCGGCGCCGCGCCGTCGGTGGAAATGCCGATGACCAGAGGCGAGCGGTTGACGATGGAGCCGAAGGCGAAATCGCAGAAGGCAGGCTTGTCGATCACATTCACCGGCACGCCCGCGGCGCGGGCGGCCGCGGCAAAGGCCGCCGCCTCGGACTCGCCGGCGCAGCCGCCGATGGCGATGGCTGCTCCGGCAAAATCGGCTGCCTGCCAGCAGCGGCGATGCAGCACAATCGCGCCCCGCGGCGCGTCATGCACCAGCGCCAGCAACTCCTCGGACGGATCTTCGGCATAGACTTCAACCGCCGCGCCCGCGGCGGACAACAGCTCCGCCTTCCAGGCCGACGGCGGGCCGCCGCCCGCGACCAGCGCGCGCTTTCCATCGAGCGCGAAGAATAGCGGCAGGCGCGCCAGCGCCTCCATGCGCGGCGGCCGCGCTTCGACCGGACTGCGTTCGATCGCCATGCTCAGGCCGTCCGCTTTGCCCCGACATTGTTGTGGAAGTCCGAGCCGTTGCTGGTCGGAGCGACAAAGCCGGCGCGGATCGTGTAGTCGCCGAAGCGCTCACCCGGCTGCCGTTCGCTCATGAAGGCGGCGAAGATCGGATCGAGCGCGGCGACGATGCCCTTGTGATCGAGATCCTCGGCAAAGAGCTTCGACAGGCGCGAGCCGTCGAAGGCGGCGCCGAGATAAAGGTTGTATTTGCCCGGATTTTTGCCGACGAGGCCAATCTCCGCCAGATAAGGCCGGGCGCAGCCATTGGGGCATCCGGTCATGCGGATGACGATCTCGTCGTCGCTCAGCCCATGCGAGGCCAGCCGCTCTTCCAGCTCGGTGACGAGATCGGGCAGGTAGCGCTCGCTCTCCGCCAGCGCGAGGCCGCAGGTCGGCAAGGCGACGCAGGCCATGGAATTGCGGCGTATCGGCGAGGCATCGCGCATCAGCTTGTATTGCGCGACGAGCTTGTCGATCTCCCAGCGCTGATCCGGCGCCACGCCGGCGATGATGATGTTCTGATTGGCGGTGAGGCGGAAGTCGCCTTGATGCATCTCCGCGATCTTGCGCAGCCCCGTCATCCATTGCGGACCGCCGGGGATGTCGTGGATGCGGCCGTTCTGCACGAACAAGGTCAGATGGCCGTTGCCGTCTTCGCCCTCGGTCCAGCCATAGCGGTCGCCGGTGGAATTGAAGGTGAAAGGCTGCGGCTTGCCGAGCTTCACGCCGCTGCGCTTTTCGACTTCCGCGCGGAAGGCATCAAGCCCGCGATCTTCGATGGTGTATTTCAGCCGCGCATGGGCGCGGTCGCTGCGGTCGCCCCAGTCACGCTGCACGGTGACTACGGCTTCCGCCACCGCAACGGCTTCCTGCGGCTTGCAGAAGCCCATGACCTCGGCCGTGCGGGGATAGGTTTCCGGCTGTCCATGGGTCATCCCCATGCCGCCGCCGACGGTGACGTTGTAACCCACCACATCGTCGTTCTCGTCGAGGATGGCGATATAGCCGAGGTCGTGCGCGAACACGTCCACGTCATTGGAGGGCGGCACCGCGACCACGACTTTGAATTTGCGCGGCAGGTAGGTCTTGCCGTAGATCGGCTCGACCACGTCTTCCTCGCCGCCGACGATGCGCTCGCCCTCCAGCCAGATCTCGCGATAGGCCGGGGTGGCCGGCAAGAGATGGTCGGAGATCGCCTTCGCGGTATCGTAGGCGGCCTGATGCGCGCGCGACTGCAGCGGATTGGGATTGCACATCACGTTGCGGTTGACGTCGCCGCAGGCGGCGATGGTGGTCAGCAGCGCGCGGTCGATCTCGCGCATGGTCGCCTTGAGATTGGACTTGATGATGCCGTGCAGCTGGAAGGTCTGCCGCGTGGTCAGCCGCATGGTCTGGTTGCCATAAGTCTGCGCGATGTGCTGAACCTGCAGGAACTGCTGCGGCGTGCAGACGCCGCCTGGAATGCGCAGACGGATCATGAAGGCGAAGGCCTTCTCCATCTTCTTCTTGCCGCGCTCGGGTCGCAGATCGCGGTCGTCCTGCAGATACATGCCGTGGAATTTCACCAGCTGCGCGTCGTCCTCGATGATCGCGCCGGTGATTTCGTCGCGCAGCCCTTCGGCCAGCGTGCCACGCAGGTATTCGCTCGCTTCCTTGATGCGCTCGTTGCGGGACAGTTCGTTTGTCATTGCTGAGTCCTTCATCCCTCCCGCTCGCGGGGAGGGTCGGCGAGCAAAGCGGGCCGGGGTGGGAGCACAGTTCGATTATCACCCCACCAGGCTCCTCGCAAAGCCGGAGCCACCTCCCCGTTCCGGGGAGGGATCAAGTGGTTCAATACGTATCCGCCAGATAGCGGTGGCCGCGGTCGAGATCGGCGACCGCCTTTTCGGCGGCTTCGGCGCTCAGGCCCTTCACGTCCGCGTAAGCCTTCACCAGCGTCGCGCGGACGTCCTTGGCCATCGCCTTGGCATCGCCGCAGACATAGAAATAGGCGCCTTTGTCGAGCCAGTCGATCAGATCGCGCCGCTGCTCCCAGATACGGTTCTGCACATAGATCTTCTCCGGCGTGTCGCGCGAGAAGGCGACGTCCATGCGGGTGAGCGCGCCGTCCTTCAGCGCATTCTGCCATTCGAGCTGGTAGAGGAAATCGTGCGTGAACTGGCGATCGCCGAAGAACAGCCACGACCGGCCGGTGGCATTGATCGCGCGGCGCTCCTGCACGAAGGCGCGGAACGGCGCGATGCCGGTGCCGGGACCGACCATGATGATGTCCTGATCCGGCGCGGGCAGCGCGAAATGCTTGTTGGGACGCAGCTTCACCCGCACCTTCTGGCCCTTCTTCAGCTGGTCGGCGACGTAGCCCGAGGCGACGCCTTTGCGCGCGCGGCCGAAGGCCTCGTAGCGCACCGCCGAAATCAGCAGATGCGCTTCCTCGCCCACCTCGCGGCGCGAGGACGCGATCGAATAGGCCCGCGGCGCGAGCGGACGCGTGACCTTGCGCAAGTGGTCCGCCGTCAGCGCGATCGGGAACTGCTGGATGAGATCGATCAGCTGGCGGCCAACGATCCATTCGCGCGCCTTGCCCGCGGCCAGCAATTCCTTGACGTATTGATGGCCGGTGAGCTCGGCGTAAGTCTCCACCGCTTTCAGCGACAGCGTGGTGACATCGCGATTCTTGATCAGTTCCGCGCGCAGCGCCGTATCGGAAGCGAGCCCCGCCGCCTTGAGCAGATCATCCACATAGGCGGGATCGTTTTCGGGATAAAGATCGAGCGAGTCGCCGGGTTTGTACTGCGGCGCCGCGCCCTCGAAGCTCAGCTCGAGGTGATAGGTTTCCTTGTCCGAGTGCGAGGAGTTGAGATCGATCAGCTCGATGATCTCCGCCTCCACCGGGCCAAGCTCGCCCGCGGGCGCGGGTTTGGCGCCGAAGTCCACGGCAATGACACGGCTCGAGGCAGCGTCCTGCGCCGGGGCCAGCGCCTTCAGGGCGCCGTCAATCCACTTGCCGGCAGGCTCCTCGAAGTCGAGGTCGCAATCGACGCGGTCGGCGATGCGCTTGCCGCCGAGTTGTTCCAGCCGCGCGTCGATCTTCTTGCCGATGCCGCAGAAATCCGCGTAGGCCGTGTCGCCGAGCGCGAGCACGCCGAACTGCACGCCCTCAAGCCGCGGCGCGGCCTCGCCCATGAGTTCGGCATAAGCGCGAACGGCGCGGCCGGGCGGATCGCCCTCGCCCCAGGTCGCGGCGATGAAAACAAGGCGCTTCGCCGAAGCGAGCTCCGACATCTCCAGATCGGCCATGTCGATGACGGTGGGCTTCAAATTCATCTTGCGCGCCGCCTTCGCCATATCGGAGGCCAGGCGCTCGCAATTTCCCGACTCGGTGGCGTAGACGATGGTCAGCGGTTCGGCCGGTTGCGCGGGCGCCGCAGGTTGCGGGGCCAGGGCGGCCGCTTGCGCCGCGGTTGCGGTGCCCGCCGCGGCTGCGGCGGCATCAAGGCCCGCCAGAAAGCCCGCCAGCCACGCGCGCTGGACCGGCGTTGCCGGTCCCACCACGCGGTTAAGGATTTCGATCTCCTCCGGGGCAAAAGGAGCGGCATTCGGGATAGGCCAGGAACTCATGCTTTGACGCCGTTTGTTGAGGCGGGCACAGGCCGCCTGAATTGTCCCCTATATAGAATGATCTTCTTTTACGGGACAATAAGAGCCGGATAAAAAGAATATCCTACCAAGCTGACAGTGCTTGGCAGTACTTCCTGCCAAATTTGGCCCTTGCGGCAGGGGCGAAGCCGCGCGCCCGCCTAAGTCCGCGGGTGGCCAAGACAACCTGACCAAAATTTCACTTGTTCGAGCCGGGGGTTCGGGGGACGAACAGCGCCCCAACCGCGCCGCTCAGGGTTAATTGCACACAAGGCGGCCGGGCGCGCCGTGCGTCGTGTAATATCACCTCTCGCCGCTGGTGGCGGCGTGCTGTTCGGAAGGCATGGGTATGCGTCGGGGTCTTGTACAGTTCGTCTCGCGCTTTGGTGACTTCCGCATCCCGACCCGGCCCTGGCTTTCCATTTCTGGGAGTATCTGCCTCGTGCATGTGCTGTCCGGATGCATATTGGGCTCGGAGAAGCCGGAGCTCGCGATCGACATTCCGCCGGCCTACCGCAATGCCGGTACCAAGCCCTATGCGGCGCTGCCGACCTACGAATGGTGGCGTGGTTTTCGCTCGCGCGAACTCACCGCGCTGATCGGTGAAGCACAGCAAGCCAATCTCGACATCGCCGCAGCGGTGGGCCGCATCCTGCAGGCCGATGCGCAGGCGCGGCTCGCGGGCGCGCCGCTCCTGCCCAACGTAGACCTCGGCGGCGATGCGAGCCGTTCGCGCGCCTCGCGCACGACCAGCAGCGGCGGCTCGGGCGGCATCACCAGCGTCAGCAGCCCGTCCGAACGGGTGACCTATAGCGCGTCATTGCAGGCAAGCTACGAAATCGACTTCTGGGGCAAGAACCGCGCGGCATTGCGCGCCGCGGAGGAAAACGCCGTCGCCAGCCGCTTCAATCGCGAGGTGGTGCATCTGACCACCACCGCAACGGTCGCCAATGCCTATTTCCAGGCGCTCGCCGCGCAGGACCGGTTGCGGGTGGCGCGCAACAACGAGGCCAGCGCCTCGCGCATTCTCAATCTGATCCAGCAGCGCTTGCAGGCCGGCACCGCCTCGGAGCTCGACATCGCGCAGCAGGAAAGCGTGGTTGCCACCCAGCGCGCCGCGATTCCGCTGCTCGAGCAACAGCTGCGCCAGAATATTCATGCGCTGGCAGTCTTGCTCGGCCGTCCGCCGGAATTTTTCGCATTGCGCGGCGGCGGCATGAACCAGATCGCCATCCCGCGCGTGACGCCCGGCCTGCCGTCGGACGTGCTGACGCAACGGCCGGACATCCGCCAGGCCGAAGCGCTGCTGGCGTCCGCCAATGCGGACGTGGAATCCGCCAGAGCCGCTTTCTTCCCGAGCATTTCGCTCACCGGCCAGGGCGGTTATCAAAGCGCGGCGTTGCGCACGCTGTTCCGGCCGGAGTCGCTGTTCTACAACGTGGCGGCAAGCCTGACGCAGCCGATCTTCGACGGCGGGCGGCTGATGGGCGACTATGACTTGCAACGCGGACGGCAGGAAGAGCTGCTGCAGCTTTACCGCAAGACGATCATTCAGTCCTTCGCCGATGTGGAGAATGCGCTCGTCGCCGTTCAGCAGGGGGCGCGGCGCGAGCGTCTGCAGCGCGAAGTCGTCGCCGCCTCGCGCAGGGCTTTCGAGATTTCCGAATCGCGGCTGCGCGAGGGCACCATCGATCTGGTCACCTTGCTGAATACGCAACAGGCGTTGTTCCAGGCTGAAGATGCCGCCGCGCAAGCGCGCCTTGCCCATCTTCAGGCCATCGTCAGCCTTTACCAGGCATTGGGCGGAAGCTGGATCGCCGATCCGCCCGCCGTCTCGAATGCTATTGTCACCACCGCCGGCTAGCGCATGACCGACAACCGCCGCCTTCTGACGAAATCGCTCGGCTTGCTCGGGCGCAAGCGGCGAGTCATCGCCCTCCTGCTGGGCGCAGTGATCATTCTCGGCGTCTTCGCGGTGATGATGGCGCCGGCGCCGCAGCAGCAGGAACGGCGCGCGCGCCGGGGCGGCGGCGTGGGCGAAGGGCCGGTACCGGTGCTCGCGGTGCCCGCCAAGCTCGCGGACGTGCCGGTTTATCTGGAAGGCGTCGGCACCGCGCGCGCGCTGAACACGGTCACCGTCCGGCCGCAGGTGGAAGGCAAGCTGATCAGCGTCGAGTTCAAGGAGGGTCAGGACGTTAAAAAGGGCCAGGTGCTGGCCCGCATCGATCCAACCACCTATCAGGCGCTGCTCGATCAGGCGCTGGCGAAGAAAGCGCAAGACGAAGCGCTGCTGGCCAATGCGCGCATGGATCTGGATCGCTATACGCGGCTGGCGGCCAGCAATTCGATCACCAAGCAGCAGGCCGACACCCAGCGCTCCACCGTCGCTCAGCTCGAAGCCCAGGTGCGGGTGGATCAGGGCGCGGTCGACAATGCCCGCGCCATTCTCGCCTATACCACCATCACCGCGCCGATCAGCGGGCGCACCGGCATCCGTCTGGTCGACGAAGGCAATATCGTGCGCGCCTCCGACGCCACCGGCATCGTGGTGCTGACCGAGATCCAGCCGATCTCCGTGATCTTCAACCTGCCGCAGCAGGTGGTGGCGCAGGTCAATGCCGCCTTCGCCAAGGGCCCGCTTCCGGTTGAAGCGCTCGCTCCCGACAACGAGGCGGTGGTCGACCGCGGCACTTTGCAGGTGGTGGACAATCAGGTGGACCCGACTACCGGCACCGTGAAGCTGAAGGCGGAATTTCCCAACACCAATCTGCAGCTGTGGTCGGGTCAGTTCGTCAATGTGCGGATGCTGATCGACACGCGGCAGCAAGTCGTGGTGGTGCCCACCGCTGCGGTGCAGCGCGGCCCGGACGGCGCCTTCGTCTTCGTCGTGCAGCAAGGCGGCGAGGCAGTCACGGTTCGTCCGGTTTCCGTGGCGCAGCAGGACGACGTGCAGGCGGTGATTGCCACCGGCCTACAGGCGGGCGATCAGATCGTGACGACCGGCTTTACGCAGCTGGCCGACGGCACGCGCGTGCGCGTCACCCCAAGCGACGGCACGCCGCCACGCCCACTGCGCCCGGACGGCGGCCGCCGGCAGAACCAGCCGGCCACCCCGGAAGGCGTCGCGCCTGGCACCGCCGCCAATCCGCCGGCCGGCGCCACGCGCCCGGCACGCCAGCAGCGTTCCAGCACGGGGGCGGCCGCGAGCCCGGCGCCATGAGCCTGTCATGAGCGTCTCCTCGCCCTTCATTCACAGGCCGATCGCCACATCGCTGCTTGGCATTGCCGTGATGCTCGGCGGCGCGCTGGGCTATTGGCTGCTGCCGGTCTCGGCGCTGCCGCAGGTGGATTTTCCCACCATTCAGGTCACCACCCAACTACCGGGCGCGAGCCCCGACACCACCGCTTCGCTGGTGACGGCGCCGCTGGAGCGGCAGTTCGGCCGGATTCCCTCGCTGTCGACCATGACCTCGTCGAGCTCTTACGGATTGAGCCAGATCACGCTGCAGTTCGAGCTCAACCGCGACATCGACGGTGCGGCGCAGGACGTACAGGCCGCCATCAACGCCGCGGCATCGACGCTGCCCCGCAACCTGCCCTACCCGCCGACTTACTCGAAGGTGAACCCGGCCGACGCGCCGATCGTCACGCTGGCGCTCACCTCCGACCTAATTTCACTGCGCGAGCTGAGCGATCTCGCCGACACGCTGATGGCGCAGCGGCTGAGCGAGCTCTCCGGCGTCGGCCATGTGTCGGTGGAAGGCGGCATCCGTCCCGCCGTGCGCATCCAGGCCGATCTCTCGCGGCTGGCCAATTACGGCATCGGCCTCTCCGAGCTGCGCTCCGCCATCACCGGCGCCAATGTCGCAGGTCCGACGGGCGCGCTCGATGGCGCGCATCAGTCCTATACCATCGCCACCAATGACCAGATCGACAGCGCGGAGGCTTACCGCGCGGTCGTCGTGGCCTATCGCAACGGCGCGGCGGTGCGATTGCGCGACGTGGCCAACGTGCTCGACGGCTTGGAGAATTCCAAGATCGGCGGCTGGTACCAGGGCAAGCCCGCGGTCATCATCGACATCCAGCGCCAGCCCGGCGCCAACGTCATTCAGACCGTCGAGCGCATCAAGGCGGAATTGCCGAGGCTGCAGCGCGCGATCCCGCAGGGCGCGACGCTAACGGTGGTGCATGACCGCACCGATACCATCCGGGCCTCCATCCGCGACGTGCAGTTCACGCTCGTGCTCAGCGTCGTCCTGGTCGTGCTGGTGGTGTTCCTGTTCCTGCGCACGATCCGCGCCACGATCATCGCCGGGGTCGCGCTGCCGCTGTCGCTGGTCGGCACCTTCGGCGTGATGTGGTTCTGCGGCTTTTCCCTCGACAACCTGTCGCTGATGGCGCTGACCATCGGCACAGGCTTCGTGGTCGACGATGCCATCGTGATGATCGAAAACATCGTCCGCCATATGGAGAAGGGCGAGCATCCGCTGCGAGCGGCGCTGCGCGGCGCGCGCGAGATCGGCTTTACCATCATTTCGCTCACCATGTCGCTGATCGCGGTCTTCATCCCGCTGCTGTTCATGACCGGTCTCGTCGGCCGCATGTTCCGCGAATTCGCGCTGACGCTGAGCATCGCGGTGGTGGTATCGGCGATCGTGTCGCTGACGCTCACCCCGATGATGTGCAGCCGGCTGTTGCGGCAGCAGCCCGAAGGTGCGGTCCCCAATAACCGGATCTCGCGCAGCTTCAGCCGCTGGGTGAACTGGTCGGTGGAGACCTATCGCTGGACGCTGGAATGGGTGCTGGAGCGGCAGCGGCTCACCCTGCTGACCACGGCCGCAACGCTGGCGGTGACGGTGCTGCTCTATATCGTCGTGCCGAAAGGTTTCCTGCCGCTGCAGGACACCAGCCTGATCACGGCGGTGGTCGAAGGCGGGCCGGAAATCTCCTTCACCGAGATGCAGCGTCTGCAAAAGGCGGTGGAGGACGTCATTCGCAAGGATGGCGACGTGGCCGGCGTGGTGTCGGTGGTCGGATCGAGCCCGGTCAATGCGACGCCTAATGTCGGCCATGCCAAGATAGCGCTGCGCTCGCGCGATCACCGCAGCAGCACGATGGACGCCGTGGTGCAGCGGCTGGAACGCGCGGTCGCGACCATCCCCGGCGTGATCGTCTATTTCCAGCCGGTGCAGGATGTGCAGATCTCCACCCGCTCAAGCCGCGCGCAATATCAATACACCCTGACCGGCACCAGCGCGGACGAGGTTTCCGCCTGGTCGGCGCGCCTCGCGAAACAGCTGCAAACCGACCCGGCGCTGCGCGACGTCGCCACCGAATCGCAGGAGGGCGGCCTGCGCATGATGGTGCAGGTGGACCGCGAAACGGCGGGCCGGCTCGGCGTCTCGCTGCAGCAGGTCAACGACACGCTCAATGACGCCTTCGGCCAGCGGCAGATTTCCACCATCTATGCCCAGGCCAACCAGTATCGCGTGATCCTGGAAGCGATGCCGCAATATCAGGAAGACCCGTCCTCGCTCTCCAAGCTTTATGTCTCCGGCGCGGGCAATGTACAGGTGCCGCTGAGCGCCTTCTCCACCACGAGGCATGTCACCGCGCCGCTGGTGATCGCGCACCAGGAGCAATTCCCGGCGGTGACCATCAGCTTTAACCTGGCGCCCGGATTCGCGCTGAGCGACGCGGTGGATTCAATCGCCACGGCCGAGCGCGCCATCGGCATGCCGACGAGCGTGATCGGCAATTATTCCGGCGACTCCGCGGAATTCGCCAAATCGTTGGCCGGCCAACCCTGGCTGATCCTCGCCGCGGTAATCACGATCTATATCGTGCTCGGCGTGCTCTACGAGAGCTTCATCCATCCGCTGACCATCCTCTCCACCCTGCCATCCGCCGGAGTCGGCGCCCTGCTGGCGCTGATGCTGTTCGGCTATGACCTCTCGATCGTGGCGCTGATCGGGATCATCCTGCTCATGGGCATCGTGAAGAAGAATGCGATCATGATGATCGACTTCGCGCTGGAGGCGGAGCGGCGGCAAGGCTTGACGCCACGGGAGTCCATCGTGCAGGCGGCGCTGCTGCGCTTCCGCCCGATCATGATGACGACGCTCGCCGCGCTGTTCGGCGCCCTGCCGCTGGCGCTGGAAGGCGGCACCGGCTCGGAGCTGCGCAATCCGCTCGGCATCACCATCGTCGGCGGCTTGCTGCTGAGCCAATTGCTGACGCTCTACACCACGCCGGTGATCTATCTGGCGATGGACCGGCTGAAGACGCGGCTGGGCCGGCGCTTGACGGCATCGGCCCCGCCGCCGGCGACGCAGCCGGCTGAATAGCCATGAACGTCTCCTACCCATTCATCCGTCGCCCGATCGGCACCACCTTGCTGGCGATCGGATTGTTTCTGGCCGGCGTGGTGGCTTACCGCGTCCTGCCGGTAGCCAGCCTGCCCGCGGTCGAGCTGCCGACCATCAGCGTCACCGCAAGCCGGCCTGGCGCCGATCCCGAAACCATGGCCGCCACCATCGCGGCGCCGCTCGAACGCCGGCTGGGCGAGATTGCCGGGGTCACCGAACTGACCTCGCGCAGCTCGCTCGGCTCCAGCCGCATCACCGTGCAGTTTGACTTGAGCCGCAACATCGACGGCGCCGCGCGCGACGTGCAGGCGGCGCTCAATGCGGCCTTGACCGATCTGCCCGGCGACCTGCCCAACCTGCCGTCATTCCGCAAGTCCAACCCGGCCGCTGCGCCCGTGCTGATCCTGGCGCTGACCTCCAAAACCATCGCGCCGAGCGCGCTGTATGACATCGCCGACAGCGTCCTCGCGCAGCGCATTTCCCAGACCGAAGGCGTGGGCGACGTCACCGTCAGCGGTGCGGAGCAGCCCGCCGTGCGCGTGCGGGTCAATCCGGCCGCGCTGGCGATGACCGGCATCTCCATGGAACAGGTGCGCACCACCATCTCCAATGCCAATTCGATCGGCCCGGTCGGCGCCTTCGACGGGCCGGCGCAGGCAGAGACCATCGCCACCAATGCACAACTGCAGCAGCCGCGGGATTACGAGACGCTGGTGGTCAAGGCCGCCAATGGCGACGTGGTGCGGTTGTCGCATATCGCCACGGTGGAACGGGGCGTGCGTAACAGCCGCTCGGCCAGCTGGTTCAATAGCCAGCCCTCGGTGCTGCTGATCATCACCAAGGATTCCACGGCCAACGTCATCGAGACGGTGGAGCGGATCAAAGACCTGCTGCCGGAGATGAAACGCTGGATCCCGGCCGACATCGATATCTCGGTGCTCTCGGACCGCAGCCAGACAATCAAGGCCGGGATCAACCATCTGCAATTCGCGCTGCTGGTCACGATTGCGCTCGTCATGATGGTGGTCTTCGTCTTTCTGCGGCGGGCTGCTGCGACAATCGCCGCGGGCGTGACCGTTCCGCTGGCGTTGGCGGGAACCTGCGCCGCTATGTGGATAGTCGGCTTTTCGCTCAACAACGTTTCGCTTCTGGCGCTGGTCGTTTCGGTCGGCTTTGTCGTCGACGACGCGATCGTGATGATCGAGAATACCTTCCGCAATCTCGAGCGCGGCATGTCGCCCCTTCGGGCAGCGCTCGCCGGCGCGCGCCAGATCGGCTTCACCGTCATTTCCATCAGCATCTCGCTGATCGCCGCGTTTATCCCGCTGCTGTTCATGGGTGACGTGATTGGCCGCTTCCTCCGCGAATTCTCCGTCACGCTGACTTTCGCGGTCATCATCTCGACTGCGGTTTCGCTGTCGGTGACCCCAATGATCTGCGCCTATTTCGTGCGCTCGGCGCCGAGCAAGACCGCGACTTGGCTCGATCGTGCGGTGGAGGCGGTGCTCGGGCGGATGCTGCGCGGCTATGCCCGCAGCCTTGAATATGCGTTGCAATATCGCGCGCTGATCCTGCTGGTATTCCTTGCGACGCTCGCACTCACCGTTCAGCTCTACATTGCGACGCCGAAAGGTTACTTCCCGGAGGACGACACCGGGCTGATGTGGGGCGGCACGCGCGCATCGACCGACATTTCCTTCAGCGCCATGGCAGAGTTGCAGCAGCGCGCCATGGCGATCGTTTCCGCCGATCCGGCGGTGGCAAATGTCGGCTCGTCGATCGGCGGCGGCAGTTGGAACGCGTCGGTGAACCGCGGCACTTTGTTCATCAGCTTGAAACCGCTGGCCGAACGCAAAGTCAGCGCCAGTGAAGTGGCCCGGCGGCTGCGCACGCAGCTCAACACCATTCCGGGCCTGCGCGCCTCGGTCTGGCCCATGCAGGACCTGCGCGCGGGCGCGCGTTCCAGCGATTCACGCAATCAATTCACGCTCTGGGACCAGAATATTGCCGAGCTCAATCAATGGGTTCCGGCAGTGGTCGACAAGCTGAAGACATTGCCGCAGATCACCGACGTCAGTACCGACCGCGACCAGGGCGGTTTGCAGGCCAATGTCGTCATCGATCGCCTCGCGGCATCACGGCTTGGCGTCCGCATCCAGGATATCGACTCCGCGCTCAACAATGCCTTCTCGCAGCGCCAAATTTCCACCATCTACAACCAGCGCAACCAATACCGGGTCATCCTGGAGATCGACCCGCGCTTCCAGCGTGATCCCACTGATCTCGGCAAGATTTACGTCCCTGGCAAGGATAATACCCAGGTGTCGCTTTCGGCGGTGGCGCGCTTCGAACGTGGCGTCGCGCCGCTGGTGGTCAACCACCAGGGCCAGTTCCCCGCAGTCACCATCAGTTACGAGCTGGCGGCGGGCGTCGTGGCAGAAGCGGCAATGGCGGCCATCGACCGTGCCGTGGCGGAGCTGCACATGCCGGACACGGTGCGGAGCGACTTCGCCGGCGACGCGCGCGCGGCACGCAGCAGCACCCTCGGGCAGCCGATCCTCATCCTGGCCGCGATCTTCGCGGTCTATATCGTGCTCGGCATACTCTATGAGAGTCTGTTGCACCCGCTCACGATCATCTCCACTTTGCCTCCCGCCGGCCTCGGTGCGCTGCTCGCGCTGCAAGCGTTCAAGGCCGAACTGAGCCTGATCGCTTTCATCGGGATCATTCTGCTGATCGGCCTGGTGAAGAAAAACGGCATCATGCTGGTTGACTTCGCGCTCGACGGCGAGCGGCGGCGCGGACTCACGCCCGAGCGCGCAGTGGTTGAGGCCTGCCTCGCGCGCTTTCGGCCGATCCTGATGACGACGCTGGCCGCCATGCTCGGCGCGCTGCCGCTGGTCATTGCCACCGGCCAGGGCAGCGAAATCCGCCGCCCGCTCGGCATCACCATCATCGGCGGCCTGCTGGTGTCGCAGATCCTCACGCTTTACACCACGCCGGCGATCTATCTGATGCTCGACCGGCTGCGCCGGCGCCGGGCGCGGCACGTCGGCGGCCTGCCGCAAATTGCACCAGGAGCCTTACCGGCCGGCCCGCGCTGATCCTGCGGCCAGGAGGAGGGAAAAGACCTCTCCCGTTGCGCCGATCTCAAAAAGAAATCGGGGGCCGCGCCGGGCGCGGCCCCCTAATTTCTGCTTGGCCGGATCAGGCCCCTGACTCAGGCGGACTTCGCCATAGTCTCGAGCTCGGCTTTCTCCGTCTCGTAGGCTTCGTCCATCTTCGACTTCATGCCGTGCTTCGCCAGTTCCTCGGCGAACAGTTTGCGCACGATAGGCTTCTCGTCGACGTAGTCGATCTGGTCGCCGCCGACGCGGCGGCTGATCCAGGCCTTCGGCACGCCCTGCGCATTGCGGATCGAAACGACCTCGTGCTTGAAGGCAAGATAGCGCGCCGGCGTGGTGCCGGTGTTGAAGTGCTGGTGGAACCACATATTGGGCGGCACGATCATGGTGCCGACCTTCCAGTCGTAGCGCTTCGGCTCTTCACCTTCCGCCCACATCAGCGAATAGCCTTCGCCGCTGAGGATGATGACATGCGCGCCCGGGCCATGCGCATGGCCTTTCTTGTAGGTCGAGACCGGGAACTGCGAGATATGGCTGTTCATCGAGCCTTTGGCCATGTTGAAGCGGATATGCCCGCCGCCCGCGCCGCGCTCCTTCGCATTGATCAGCGGGATGTTGATCGCATCCGCCACGAAGTTGGTGTCGAGCAGCAAGCCTTTCTGCTCGCCCTTGTTGCTGAAATAGTCGGGCTCGCCCGCGAAGCGGCTCTTGAAGTCGTACTTCGTGTTGAACACGAATTCCGGCTCTTCATAGAGATTGATGACCGGCGGCGCGTTGGTCACCGAAACGAACCGCGTCGGTTCCTGGCCGGAGCCGTTGAAATGCTGGTGCCAGCAGTTGAGCGGGATGGCGAACAGCGCGCCCGCCTTCCATTCAAAGGTGACCTTTTTCCCCTCGTCATTCCATACGCTGGTTGAGCCGCGGCCGGTGAGAACGAGGATCATTTCCTCGAACAGCTGGCGCTGCGGCGCGAGCTTGCCGCCCGGCTCGATCTCGCAGACATAGCAGTCGTTGGAAGTGCGCGAGGCATCGTGATTCATGTAGACGCCCTTGCCGCCCCGCCGCGCCCAAGGCTTCAGCGGAACGGTGTGCAGGCTTTCGACGTAGATGGAAGGGATGATGTCGAGGCCTTCCTTGGCCACCCAGCGGGTGTAAGGCGTCTCTTTTTCCGTAGCGAATTTTTTCGCCAACTCGTCCGATACAATGGCGTCCTTTGCCATACCGCTCTCCTCGCTTTGCTTTTGTATGATGGGCACCGATTAACACGGGCCGGTGACGGATTCCATAGCCTATAACGCGCCGGGCGGGCCGGTGTGCTTCGTCTGCACCTGATCGTCACCGGACTCCTGGGCTTATACCTCCGAAAATCTTGCCTTTAATGGGGATGATAACTTTTCTCTTCGACCAGATCCGATGCGAGCGCCGTGTTTATCTGCCGTTTAATGGCGGCCCGTTCGTCGTTCCGCTTATATATCGATCGGGCCAAGTCGATAAATTCCGCATCGAATTCCTGCCGCGCTTCTTTTGCCCTGATCTTGTCCTCAATCTCCCAGAGCGCTTCATTGACCTGCGAGAGACGCTTTTTGAGGACAGGCACCTCGGCCGAATGCAAGGCGGCCCCGCCATGCAAAGCGAGCAACTTCAGCTCTTTATTGACATTCGCCAAGGCCGCAGGGCTTTTTAATCGGCTGGACTTGATTTCCAAAATTGTAATTTTGTCGATCAACTCACCCCAGGACAAAGGCACTTCTGGCGCTTTCATCTTAAACTTTGCCCGCCGATTGCATCCGCTCGATGAGCGCCAGCTGGATCTGTGAGAACACTCCCTCCCAGTCTCCAACTCTCTGCTGTCTAAATAGGCGCATGGTTGGATACCATGGACTGTCGTTCCGATCCAACAACCACCGCCAGTCCGGCACATATTGCAGCGCAACCCATGTCGGTCTTCCAAGCGCGCCTGCCAAATGCGCGATCGCCGTGTCGGATGTAATAATGAGGTCAAGACCTTCCATCACGGCCGCCGTATCGAGGAACGCATTCGAGCCCGCATCGAAATCGCGGCCGAGCGCTTGAACCATGCCGTCAGGGAGCGTCAAAAGCTGCGCCTCGCCTTCGCCCTTGTGAAGGCTGATCAGGCGCGCACCCGGGATTTGCGACAGCGGAAGGAATTCTCGAACGTGGAAAGAGCGTCCTGCATCCATTCTGGTCGCGGCGCCCTGCCAGCAGATGCCGATCTTGAAATCGCGGCCGCCAATTTTGTCAGCCCAGTCCTTTGCGCGTTGCGGATCGGAAAACAGATACGGGATTGGTGCGGGAATGGAATCGTGATCCGTTTTAAACGCGAGCGGCAAAGTGAGAAGCGGACAGTGGTAATCAGGCCGCAGATCTCGATTTTCAACATCGACCAGATCGACGTCGCCCAGCGATCCCATCAACCCCTTCAAAGACGGTTGTGGCGCGAACAAAACGCGGGCGCCCTCCTGCTTAAGAAGTTTAATATATCGGCAGAATTGTATTGTATCTCCCAATCCCTGCTCGCAATGAACCAGGATTGTTTTGTCCGCGATATCGGCATCGCCAAGCCATCGCGGCCGTCGCAATGCCCGGTTAGTGCCACGGCCCCGATTCGTGGCGCGCCCCTCATATTCCCGCCAACCGGATTGAAAGTTTCCACGCAGAAGGTTCACTGAACTTCTCGCGAAAAGAATACGGTCATCATCGGGGTTGATCACCGAGGCCTTATCGTAACTCTCCAGCGCCTCGTCGAAACGTTTCAACTCATGCAGCGTCGTGCCGCGATTGAAATATGCTTCAGCATAATCAGACTTGAGCCCGATTGCCTGGTCGTAGCTCTCGATCGCCGCATCAAAGCGCTTCAATTCGTGCAGCGTAACACCGCGATTGAAATACGCATCCGCGTATACGGACTTGAGCTTGATCGCTTGATCGTAGCTTTCCAGAGCATCCTCAAAGCGATTCAGTTCGTGCAGCGTGGCGCCGCGATTGAAATGTGCTTCGGCGTAACCAGGATCCAGGGAAATTGCCCTGTCGCAGTCGACGAGTGCCTCGTCAAGCCGCTTCAGCTGCTTCAGGACATAGCCGCGGTTTGCATAGGCCGGCGCAGAATTCGGAATCAAGATAATGAGCTCTCGGTACTTCGCCAAAGCATCGGAATAGCGGCCAAGAAGGCTTAAGGTGTTTGCGTAATTTATTTGCGCGTCGAGATGCTGCGGATTGGTCTTTAGAATTTTTTCATAGTGCCCAACGGCTTCCTGATGCATCCCGGTCAGGTTAAGCGCGTAGGCCAAATTGTATCGCGCGTCTAAAAAGTCCGGATTTATTTTTACGGCCGACTTAAAAAACTTGACGGCTCCATCCATGTCACCTTGCTGTGCATGCAGGATGGCCATGAAATAATTGGCACTAAAGTCCCGCGGCCGGCTTTTTAGAACCAACCTGCATGTGGCGGAAGCTTCAAGCAGGCGGCCCGCGTGTTGGTCCACATGGGCTTGCTGGAGAAGTGTCTGTGCTTGTCCAGGGGTCATGCCAGAGAAGTCAGATACCGGCTTTTCTCAACTGATGGTGATGATCATGGGCATGATGGTGGTCGTGACCGTGGTCGTGTCCATGAGCGTGGTCATGGCTGTGATCGTGATCATGATGATGGATACGCTGGCGCGGCCGCGGGCCGCGCGGATCCTCGCTGAACACCAGCGACTTGATGGTCACCGGCACCGTGTTGGACGGCATGCGGATGCGGCCGAGGTCGATATAATCGAAATCCCACAGCACCACGCCGTCGATCACCAGGATCTCGCTTTCCACCCGCTTTTCTTCCCGCAGGATCGCGCCCAGCGTCTGCGCCACGTCGCCGTCCAGCATGACGTATAGCGCCTGCCTCTTGGCGAGGCGCTCGGCCATGGCGCGCTTGATGCCTTCGGCGAAAGCGGCGATCCGCTCGTAAGAGGGCGCCCCCAGCCAGCGGAAGGCCAGCGCCACTTCAGCATCACCGTCATGTGCGATGTCGAAAGCGGTGAAATGCGCTCGGATCGTCTGCGCCAGCTGATCAGGATCGATGGCATTGTCGCAGACGTAGGGCGGCTGCAGCACCTGCAGGTTGCGCCGCGGCAGCAGCGAGCCGGGAGTGGAAATGAAGCTGGTGTTGCCGCTCAGCTGCACGCTGTATTCGGAAGCGCCCAGCGCAGTTGCGCGGATGCATTCGCCGGCCGGAAGGAACGGCCAGGGCAAGGCGCCGGATTCGATCCGCTTGCGCAGCGCGCGGCCGAGCCGCACGCCCATATCGCCGAAGTCGCGCTGCTCACGTTCGTAGACATATTCCGCCACGCCG
>DASSPI010000176.1:0-12974 GCA_035699705.1 Xanthobacteraceae bacterium | reverse complement strand
TTCATAGCTGAGCAAGACTTCCCGATCGCTCACCTTTGCCGGCCGCATCAGTCCGCGACGTTCACGGCGCATGCCGCGCACTTCAAACAGATCGGCGAAATCACTGGCGAAGGCGAAGGTCAGCTGCAGAGTGACCGGGCGCTCGCAGTGGTTCTGGATACCGAAGCGCTGATAAGCCGTCTTTTGCCAGAGAAATATCGTGCGCACGATGTGCACCGTGTCCTTTGCCAGCACCAGTTTCTGATCGAGATAGAAATCAGGATTGGTCAGGTCGACGGTGAGAACGGAATTGTTGTCACGCACATTGGAACCGAGCAGCAAAGGCTGCATTCCATTGATCAGCAGCTCGAGCCGCGACAGGTAACGCGTGTCGGCGTGGAAAAGACCGTCCGGCCCATCCGCCATCGCGCCGATGTCGCCGTGCTTGTCGAGCACGGCGAAGGTATCGGCATGCTTGAGCGTGCGGCGCGGCCGGGTCGAAGGCCCGGTCGCCGGTATGTAGAACGGTGTCTCGATTACCGCCTGAGCAGCCGCGGGTGAAAGCGGGACGTCACGAGTCAATGTGGGCCCTCGGGGCATCCGTTATTATGTCCGGCGCAAGCCGCACGTCGTCGCCTTCCTGACGCTGTTCGGTCTGCGAGTGCTTGAGCAGCGAACGATAGACGGCGAGATAATCCTTGGCCATACGGCTGGCGGTGAATCTTTCGTCGAACCGCTGCCGTACCGCCTGCCGGTCGAGCGCAATGACGCGCGGCAGGGCTTCCACGGCGTCCTCGAGATTCTCCACGATGGCGCCGGTCACGCCTTGGTCGATCACTTCCGGGACCGAACCGCAGCGGAAGGCCAGCACCGGCGTGCCGCAGGCCATGGCCTCGATCATCGACAGCCCGAAAGGTTCCGGCCAATCGGCGGGGAACAGCAGAGCCAGCGCTTCGCCGAGAAATTCGCTCTTTTGCTGCTCGTTGATCTCGCCGATGAATTCCACGCCTGGCCCATCAAGCAGCGGCGCGATAACCTCGCGAAAATAAGCTTCGTCGACGCGATCAACCTTGGCCGCGATCTTCAGCGGGACGCCGAGCGAGCGGGCGATCTGGATCGCGCGGTCGGGCCGCTTTTCCGGCGCGATGCGTCCAAGAAACGCGACATAGCCGCCGCGCGGACTGAAGACCGGCTTGTGCAGGTCGGTCGGCAGACCGTGGTAGATCGTCTGCACGAAATTGGCGTTCAAGATCGGCCGTCGCTGTTCGTCTGAGATCGAAACCAGCGGCATGTCGCCAAAGCCGATGTAGAGCGGCTTCAGGTCCGGCAGGTCTTGACGGCCATGAAGGGTGGTCACGGTGCGGCCAGCCATGGGGTGAAAAAGCGGGAAATGGAACTGATCGATGTGGAAATGCAGGATGTCGAATTCGCCGGCATGCTGCCGTACCCGATCCAGCATCAGCATGTAATAGGGGATTGTATCGCGAATATTGATATCGAGCCGCAGCGCCTGCGGGACGCATCCGACCAGCTTTGCCGAGGTCATGCTGTCGCCACTGGCAAATAAGGTCACGTCATGCCCCATGCGGACCAGTTCCTCGGTCAGGTAGGAAACGATCCGCTCGGTACCGCCATAGAGCCTAGGGGGAACGCTTTCCATAAGCGGGGCGATTTGCGCGATACGCATTGCTGATTTTCTCCGGGAGATCCACCTCCTATTCCCAACAACATGCGCCCCGCAGAAGTTCCGGTAATGCTCAATTTGCCGGTCGGCTATGCGCGGAGCGACGGCGAAAGGGGTTTCAGAGACGCAGGTAAGGTTGCGGAAACGCTATTTCACTGCCGCGGCCGCCGCCTACCAGT
Source organism: Xanthobacteraceae bacterium (assembly GCA_035699705.1). Classification (GTDB taxonomy): domain Bacteria; phylum Pseudomonadota; class Alphaproteobacteria; order Rhizobiales; family Xanthobacteraceae; genus CANKHA01. Next base: position 11,132 of record DASSPI010000176.1, on the reverse strand, counting down.
CTTTAACCGGTGAGGGCGATGATGCTCCCAATTGCGGCGCGATTTTGGAAATGAAGGGCTGCGCGCCGTGCAGTCGGGGGAATGCGCCATGGGAGACGCAGCGGCGGCTTTCGCGACCACGGTAGCCGTGCGGATCGCCGACAAAACCCGGCGGTTGACCCAAAACCTGTTCGATCCTTACCGCCCCGAGCTTCATTACATGCGCGGTCCCGGCCCGAAGTGGCGGGAGAAGCATGGCCAGCTGCCTGCCTGCACCGATCTCCGGGAACTCGACCTTTCCAGCCTCTGGAAAGCCGGCGGCTGACGTCGCACCCCCGCTTCCGGCCTGCCGTTACGGTCCCTTGCCGGGGCCCTCCCGGTATGGTGAGAAAAGCCCTACGGGCACTTCGGGCCGGGGAAAAGCATGAAATATCGCGGCGCCATCCTTGACGATTATATCGACGTGGCGCGGCAGGTTGCCGACTGGTCGCAGCTTCCCGAGGTGGAATTCCAGACCTTCACCCAGCCGCTCGGCGAGACGCAAAACGTCATCGGGGCGCTGAAGGGTGTCGCGATCCTTTGCCTGATGCGCGAACGCACGCTGATTTCGCGCGAGGTGATAGAAGCGCTCCCGGACCTGAAGATGATCACCTCAGGCGGCATGCGCAATGCAGCGATCGATATCGCCGCCGCCTACGAGCGCGGAATTCTCGTCTGCGGTACGGAATCGATCGGCTATACGCCCGGTGAATTGACCATCGGCCTGATGCTCGAGCTCTCCCGCCGCATCGGCTACGAGGACCGGCAGATGAAGGCCGGCGTGCCGTGGCAGACCACCGCCGGCACCGGCATGCTCGGCCGCACGCTCGGCATCATCGGCCTCGGAAAAGTCGGCAGCCGTGTCGCGCGCATCGCGCAGGCGATGGAAATGAACGTCATCGCCTGGAGCCAGAACCTTACCGCGGAACGCTGCCAGCAGCTGGGCGTGACGCTGGCGACGAAGGAAGAGCTGCTGGAGCAGTCCGATTTCGTCACGCTGCATGTGCAGCTCTCGCAGCGCACCGAAGGGCTGATCGGCGCGGCCGATCTCTCGCTGATGAAACCGACGGCTTACCTGATCAACACCTCGCGCGGGCAATGCGTCGACGAAGCCGCGCTGATCTCGGCATTGCAGAACAACAAGATCGGCGGCGCCGGCATCGACGTTTTCAATGAGGAGCCCTTGCCGCTGGATCATCCGTTCCGGAAACTCAACAATGTCGTCGCCACCCCACATCTCGGCTATGCGACCATGGACAATTACAAGGTGTTCTATGCCGGCATGGTCGCCAATATCCGGGCCTGGCTCGACGGCAAGCCGATCAATCAAATGAAACCATAGGCAAAGGGGGCGAACGGAACCGGGACCGCCGGCCAGCGGTTGGTTCCTGGGTCACCTGGGATCGATCCATGGCCGAACCGATTGCCTACCGCTCCCTCACCGCCCTGGCGCAGGCAGAAGCGCAGTGCACGCGCTGTCCGCTCTACAAGGACGCCACCCAGGTCGTGCCCGGCGAAGGCTCGCCGCGCTCGCGGGTGATGATGGTAGGCGAGCAGCCGGGCGATAAAGAAGACCTGGAAGGCAAGCCCTTCGTCGGCCCCGCCGGGAGCATGCTCGACCGCGCCATCGCCGAGGCGGGGCTCGACCGCCGCAAAATCTTCGTCACCAATGCGGTGAAGCATTTCAAATTCGAGCAGCGCGGCAAACGGCGCCTGCACAAGAAGCCGAATGCCTACGAGATCGACCGCTGCCATTGGTGGCAGGAGCAGGAGCTCCGCATCATCAAGCCGGAGCTGGTGGTGGCGCTGGGCGCCACCGCGTTGCGCAGCCTGACGGGCAAGCCGACCGCGATCGTCAAACTGCGCGGCCGCGCGGTGCCGCTCGCCGACGGCACGCCGCTGATCGCAACCATCCACCCGTCCTACCTGCTGCGGATCCAGGATGACGACGACAAGGCCGCGGAATACGGCCGCTTCGTCAACGACCTGCGGCTTTGCGCAAAGCTGCTGGAGAAGGTTGCCTAGTCGCACTCGCCACGATCTGCGCCAGTACGCGCTCGCGGCCGCTCGAGGAACGGCACTGCTTCAGCTCTGAAGAGTAGCGCTTCAACGCGCCGTTCTCGAACGCGGCGAAGATCGTGTCATGCACATAACTGCGACGACAGACTGCGGGCGTATTGGCGAGATCGTCCGCGGCGGAGCGCACCGCATCGAGCATCTGCCGCCGCCGCATGCGCTCGCTCTTGGCCGGCGGAATATGCGCCAGCGTCTCCAGCACGGCGGTAGAGGCTAGCAGCGTGCGGAAATCTTTCAGTGAAATGCGCACGCCCGCGATCGCGTAGAGAAATTCGTTGACGTCGCGGCGGCGCACGCTGCGCAGCTTGCCGGCATCGTCGCGATACTGAAACAGCCGCTTGCCCGGAAATTGCAGCAGGACGCCGATGGCATTGGCAGTCCGGCGGCTGCGGATTTCCCGCTGCACCGGGGCGCCGCCTTTGCCGCGAAAGGCGAGGACGACTGTATCGCGCTTGACGCTGACACTGGATTTCAGCAGCGTCGCCGCGCCGCGCGTGCCGTGCATGCGCAGATACGCCTCGCTGCCCGGGCGGATGGCGCTCCGCGCCACCAGATGAATGATTGCTGCCAGCACGAATTCGCGCGTCGGCTCGCCGGCGGCGAGGTGTCTGCTCACGCTGCGGCGGATACGCGGAAGCGCCTCCACCAGCGCGACCAGGCGCTTGGCCTTGCGGCGCTCGCGCACCTTTTCCCATTCCGGGTGGTAGCGGTATTGCAAGCGGCCCGCGGCATCGCGCCCCACGGCCTGCAAATGCGCGCGCGGATCTTCGGCGTAGAGCACGTCTTCATAGGCTGGCGGCACCGCGAGCGACTTCAGGCGGCGCAAGGTGGCGCTGTCGCGCACCGCGCGGCCGCCAGGACCAATGTAAGTGAATCCCTTGCCGTTGCGGCGGCGGCGGATGTTGAGTTGGTTGGGTGAGACCCGGCGCAGAGGGCCGGGCGTGCGGCGTCTCGCCTGCAGGAGCCTGTTTAATGCCGCGCTTGCATCAGTCATCACCGCTGTCGTCCCGGTTTGAGCAAGACATAAACCGGGAGCACCGGATGGGGTTCCGAACTGCAACGCATCTCTCTCCCCTCTCCCCTTGTGGGAGAGATGGCGAAGGCGAGCGAAGCGGGACTGAGCCGGGTGAGGGGTCGGACTCTTAGAATGGGCTGCGCTGCCGCCCCCTCATCCGCCTCGCCGCTTAACAGCGGCTCGGCACCCTGAGAGATCTTGCTTAGCGGGCGCGAATGATCGGTGGCGGCTGCTGCGCCTGCGCGGTTGCCGGCGGCAATCCCTGCGCCGGAGCCGGCGGCTGCGTCTGCGCGGTGGCAGGCGGCTTGCCTGGCAACACCACCACGCGGCTGCCGACCTTCACGCGGTCGTAGAGGTCCTGGATATCTTCGTTGGTCAGACGCACGCAGCCCGACGACACGAAGGTGCCGATGGTCGATGGCTGGTTGGTGCCGTGTATGCGGTACAGCGTCTTGCCGAGATAGAGCGCGCGCGCGCCGAGCGGATTGCCCTCGCCGCCCGCCATGAAGCGCGGGAGATAAGGCTGGCGCTCGATCATTTCCTCCGGCGGATGCCAGTCCGGCCATTCCGCCATCCGCGAGATGCGTTCCGTCCCCGCCCAGGTGAAGCCCTCGCGGCCGACCCCGATGCCGTAACGCATCGCCTGCCCGTTGCCGAGCACGAGATAGAGATAAGTATTGGCGGTATCGATGATGAGCGTGCCGGCCGGCTCTTTGGTGCGGTAGTCGACGAGCTGGCGGCGAAGATGCGGCGGCAATTCCTTCCGCTCGCCCACTTCCGGCTGGTCTTCCGGCGGCAGCGTCGAATAGATCGTTTGCTGGTTGGGATTGATGGCGGCCGGCGGCCGCGGCGCATTGATGTCGGCCGGCGGAAGCGGCGGAAGCTCGCCGCGACGGATCGCGGAGTCGCGCCCGGGCATGTGGCCGTAGGGGGCCGGCTCTTGCCGGTCCTGATAGACGAAGCCCGGGGCCGGCGGCACATAGCGTTCCGGCCGCGCCGGATAAGGTAAGCCGGTACGCGCATCCGGAACCGTGACGACGGACTCTCCGTCGTCATCAATATCCGGCACGATCTCAAAAGGCGGCGGCGGGCCGGGAGGAAGGCTGCGATACACGTAAGGGTAGCCTTGCGCATCCGCGCGTTCCGACGAGCAAGCAAGCCCGATCGCAACCACGGCACAGGCGGCGGCAAAGCGCAGGAACATCCGGAACCCTCCCCGACGAAAAACGAAAGCCAAGCCGGATTCACTTAAGATGAAGGCGCATTCAAGACCAGACCCTTAATTGCGGAGCCGGAACCGTCGAAAATCGCGGAACTTTGCGCAAAAGCCGGTGGAATGGGGCAAAAATGCCACGGTCGGCCGGGGGCTTTCAGGTCTCGTCCGGCGCGCCTTTCCAGCGCTTGACGAGCTTGGTCTCCACCCCGAAGAGGTCGAGAAGCCGGCCGACGGTGTGGTTGATCACGTCGTCCAGGGTTTTGGGACGATTGTAGAATGCGGGCACGATCGGCGCGATGATCGCCCCCATCTCGGTGAGCTGCGTCATGGTCCGCAGATGGCCGGCATGGATCGGCGTCTCGCGGAAAGCCAACACCAGGCGGCGACGCTCCTTCAGCACGACGTCGGCCGCCCGTGACAGCAGGCTCCCGGTGGTACCCGCGGCGATCTCGCTCATGGAGCGGACCGAGCACGGCACGATCACCATGCCCATGGTCGGGAAGGATCCGGAGGAGATCGAGGCGCCGATGTCGGCCTGCGCATGGAAATGCGACGCCAGCACGCGGACATCCTTCGGCTTCATATCCATCTCATAGGCCAGCGTCAGCTCGGCCGCCTTGCTCATCACCAGATGCGTCTCGACGCCGGCATCGCGCAGCACTTCGAGCATGCGCACGCCATAGACGACGCCGGACGCTCCGGAGATGCCGACGATCAGGCGCTGGGGTGTCTTTGCGGGCATGGAGGTTTTCCTGTCCGGCATCAGCCGTGCTTGGCGCCGAAGGCGGCGAGGATCTTATCGACCGGTTCCTTCGGAAAATTTTTGGCGAGATATTTTTCGTAGGCCTGAAGGTTCACGCGCGCAGCTTCGGCAGCGGAAGCTGCCTCCTTGCCCAAGGCGGCGGACTGCGAAAGCGCAAACAGCGTTTCCTGCTGCAGACGCTCGGCTTCGAGCTCGAGTTCTTTGACCTTGGTGCGGAAAAGCTCGGCGGCACCCGGCTCGCTCAATCCGGCAGCGGATTTCAGCGCACGGCGGATTTCGCGCAAGGGAACGACCGCGGTCTTGCGCCAGCCGGCAACGCGGCTATCCACCGAATGGACATCGGTAGACGCGAATTGCCGCTTCAGCGATGCATTCCACAAGAGGAAGAACAGCAGGTTGACGTCCACGCCCGCCTCGTCCTGCAACAGGATGCAGGCATCGGCCACGCCGGGTGCACGATAAAGGCCCAGGGAAAAATGCCAGAATGGCGATCCCTGTGGAGGCGCTTTCGGTGCGGCTTGACTCATGCGTTAACCACGCTGTCCATGCTGCCTACGTAACCAGCAGGCGCGACAGGTTTATTTGCTCTAGTTGGGCACCCATAGCAAGATAGCTCCTACATGGACCTTTACCCTTTCGCGCGGCCCCTGCTGCGCTGCATCGAGCCGGAAAGCGCGCATCGCCTGACGATCGGCGCGCTGAAACTTGGCCTGGTGCGCGGCGCGAGCGAGCCGGACGATCCCATTCTCGCGACGGAAGTTCTCGGCCTTTCTTTTCCGAATCCGATCGGGCTGGCGGCCGGGTTCGACAAGGACGCGGAAGTGCCGGACGCCATGCTGGCGCTCGGCTTCGGCTTTGCCGAAGCCGGCACCGTGACGCCGCGCCCGCAGCCGGGAAACAGCGGCAAGCGGCTGTTCCGGCTGGACGAGGACGAAGCGGTGATTAACCGCTTCGGCTTCAACAGCCGCGGACTCGCCGCCTTCACCGAACGGCTCGCCGAGCGCAAGCGCGCGGGCCGCAAAGGCATCGTCGGCGCCAATGTCGGAAAGAACCGCGACAGCACGGATGCCGCGGCCGACTACGTTGCCGGCGTCGAGGCGGTGGCGGGGCTTGCGGATTACATCGTGGTCAATCTGTCCTCGCCGAATACTCCCGGGCTGCGGGCGCTGCAGGCACGCGCCGAGATGGAAGAGCTGGTGGTGCGCGTGCTCGATGCGCGCAGCCGCGCCGCGCCCGACGGCGCGCTGCTGCCGCCGGTGCTTGCCAAGGTCGGCCCCGATCTTTCCGAGCAGGAAGTGCGCGACATCGCCGAGGTCGTGACCAGGACTGGCGTCGACGGCCTGATCATCGGCAACACCACGGTGGACCGGCCGCCGCACCTGCGCAGCGCCGACCGTCATGCAGAGGGCGGATTATCGGGAAAGCCGCTGATGCCGAAGTCCACCGCCTGCCTCGTCGCGATGTATCAACGTTGCGGCGGCCGCATCCCGATCATCGGCTGCGGCGGCATCGCCAGCGGCGCCGACGCTTACGCCAAGATCAAGGCCGGCGCGTCGCTGGTGCAGCTCTACTCCGCGATGGTGTTCCAGGGGCCGGGACTGGTGAACCGCATCAAGCGCGAGCTTGCAGCCTTGCTGCGCGCGGACGGATTCACCTCGGTATCGGAAGCGGTCGGCGCAAATTATCGCTAGCGCGCGAAGATCTTTAAGTTAGCGGCTTCTCCGCCACGATCAGCGATTCCATCAGCACGAAACCGATATTGTCCGGCAGCTCTTTCGGCCGCAGAAAGTCGCGCAGCCCGCCCGAGGCGCCGCGCAAGATGGCGCGCAGCTTGTCCTTGCTCTCCGCCGAGGCCTGCATGCGCCCGGCCCAGCCCTCGAACTCGATCTCCTTCGTGAGGATTTCGCGGTGCCGCACGATCAGGCCTGCGCGGGTGATCAGATCGAGCCACTCGCTTTCGCTCAGGCAACGGCCGTGACTCGGATCGCGCAGCTTCTCGAACTCATTATAGAGCGCGGCCGCCCTCGGCTCTTCAGGCGAGATATTGTCGACCAGGCCGAAGACGCCGCCGGGCCGCAGCACGCGGGCCGCTTCCCTGACAAAGGCGCGGACATCGGCGAAATGATGCGGCGCCGTGCGGCAGGTCACGAGATCGAACGAGCCGTCGGCAAACGGCAGCTTTTCCGCCGGCACTTCCTGGAAGCTGACATTGGCCAGCCCGCGCTTTTCCGCCAACCCGCGCGCCACCTGGAGCATTTCCGGCGTCACGTCGGAGGCGATTACATGCTTCACCCTCGGTGCGAAAGCCAAGGCGGTATGGCCGGGACCGGTGGCGACATCGATCGCTTCCCAATGCGCACGCGGCTGCACCGTCTCCACCAGGCGCGACAGGCTCTCGCCCTCGGCATGCACAAGGCTTGTGGCATAGCGTTCGGCATTGGCGCCGAACTGCGACTGGACCAGCGATTTGGTCGCGGAATTCATGGCGGTTTCTCCCGTGCCGTTAACTTCACCACAGGCGGCGTTGCCGCGCCAGACTCGACCGCATCATCCTTCACTGATAGGCATTTTGCATGCAAAGCAGCGTACGCATCCTTGGCGCGACCGACAACGACACCATCCTGCTGGTGGACGATGCCGACATGCTGCTCGGCACCGCGCCCAAGCTCGAAGCGCACCGGCGCGGGCTGCAACACCGCGCGGTCTCGGCGCTGGTTCGGAACCCGCGCGGCATGATGCTGCTGCAGCGCCGCGCGGCCGGCAAGTATCACTCGGAAGGGCTGTGGACCAATGCCTGCTGCAGCCATCCGCGCCCCAACGAAAGCAACAAGCATGCGGTAAGCCGGCGGCTGTTCGAGGAGATGGGCGTGCTGTGCCAATTGCAGCCGCTGTTTGTCGCGCATTACCGCGCGGCCGTTTCAAACGATCTGATCGAAAACGAAGTCGTGCACGTGTTCGGCGGCACGTTCGACGTCCGGGTCGACGGCACCGTCGCGCCGGATCCCGATGAAGTCAGCGACTGGAAATGGATGCCGTTCGACGAACTCATGGCCGACCAGGCTGCGCATCCCGAGCGCTATTCGGTCTGGTTCAACCATTATCTGCGTAACCACGGCGACGCGATCGCCAAGTGGATGCAGCCGTAAAAAAGCGGCCGGGCATAACACCCGGCCGCGGCACTGCTTTCATATCGTTACGATCAGTCGGTTCCGATGATCGATTGCAGCCGATCGGCAATCGGCTTCGGCGTCGCGACAATGTCGGCCACGATCTTCTGCAATTCCTCGCCCGATACGGGATTGATATCGAACCCGCGCTTTTCCGCGTCGGCAAGGAACTCCGGGTCCTTCATCGTGGCGTCGAAGGCGGCGCGCAATGCCTTCACGCGCTCTTCCGGCACGCCGGGGCTGGTGAAAAGCGGACGGCCGATGGTGGTTGAAGCGGACAGCAGCTTCAGCACCGCCTTGTCCTCGGGATTTTTGGCCAGATCCATCATCAACGGAACGTCCGGCAGATCGGGCGCCTTGGTCAGGCCGATCTGAACGATGATGTTGACCTTCTTGTCCTTGATCCAGTCCATCCGGGTCGACTTCCACGACGCCCAGGCGTTCGAGCCGCGGCCCTCGACCTCACCGCGCTCCATCGCGAGGTTGATGTCGTTGCCGCCCGGATAGCCGAGGATTATCTTGAACTTGGTGCCGAGCAGCGCGTTCATCGCCTTCGGATATTGCGAGGAGGTAGAGCCGCCGGTGGCGCCCATCGGCGCTTCGTACTTCATCGCGTCCTCAATGGTCTTCACCTTCGAGGTGTGCCACATCGAGGTCGTGTTATTGTCCGCGCTCGGATTGCCGATATAGATCAGCTTCGACGTGTCGATCTTCATGTCGGTCAGGGCCTTGTCGCCCATGGCCTGCGCGACCGAGAGCGACTGGTCGGCGGTCGCCAGAACGGTTCCGTCCTTCGGCGCGACATTGGAAATCCATGCCACCGCGGTGCGGCTGCCGGCGCCCGGCATGTTGCGCGCGACGATGTTCGGATTGCCCGGAATGTGCTTGCCGAGGTGCTGGCCGACCAGGCGCGCGAACAGGTCGTAACCGCCGCCGGGCGAATAACCGATGATGAGATCAATATTTTTGCCCTTATAGAAGTCTGCCACCGACTTCTGGGCCGAGGCGGGATTGAGGCCCGCGGTAACCAGCATGGCCGCCATAAAAACCCCGGCGCCGGTGCCTAAAATACGCAGCTTGTGGATCATTCGACCCTCCTTTACTTTGCGCCGCTCTTGCGAAAATTCATCAGGCGGTCTTGATAGGCGCCGGAATGCTTACCGCCGCCGATGGGCGGCGATCATTGTGCGAAAACGCGGCGTTTTGCGAGTCGAAAACGCAGCAGTCTGTTCTGGGAGGCGGTGTTAGATGAAACTGGATAAGCCTGAGGGGAAACCCGACGAGAAAATAGCCTGGGGCAGCGACGTTGCGGCGCAGATGCTGCGGCGTTTTGGCATCCGCTATATGAGCCTGACGCCGGGTGCGAGCTATCGCGGATTCCACGACAGCGTGGTCAATCATCTCGGCAATAAAGATCCGGGCATGATCCTCTGCCTGCACGAGGACCACGCAGTGGCCGTCGCGCATGGCTGGTCCAAAGTCACCGGCGAGCCGATGGCCTGCGCGCTGCACAGCAACGTCGGCCTCATGCACGGCCTGATGAGCATGTACAACGCCTGGTGCGACCGCGCGCCAATGATCGTGATCGGAGCCACCGGGCCGCTCGACAATACCCAGCGCCGCCCCTGGATCGACTGGATCCACACCACCCGCGACCAGGGTCACTGGGTGCGGTCGCTGGTGAAATGGGATGATCTGCCGTCCTCGCCGCAGGCGATCGTCGAAGGGATGGCGCGCGGCAACATCCTGACCCGCACCGCGCCGACCGCGCCGGTTTACATCTGCCTCGACGCCGGCTTGCAGGAATCCAAACTGGCGAAAGAGGTCGAGTTCCCCGATCTTGCGCGCTTCACCCCGCCGCCGCCGGCACGGCCGGCGGAAGAAACCGTCGACAAGGCCGTTGCGCTTCTCAGCAGGGCGGCGAAGCCGGTGATGCTGATGGGCCGCGGCGCGCGCAACGACGACATCTGGCAGGCGCGCATCAAGCTCGCCGAGCGTCTCGGCGCGGTCGTGCTGTCCGATCTCAAGGCCGGCTCGATGTTCCCGACCGACCATCCGGCGCATCCGGTCGAGCCGTTCAACGTGCTGGGCAAAGGCGCGCGCCAGATCCTGACCGAGGCCGACGTCATCCTCTCGCTCGACTGGATCGACCTGCACGGCGCGATGAAGCAGGCGAAGACCGTCGGCAACGTCAACGCGAAGGTGATCCACGCCTCGCTCGATCATCACCTCGCCAATGGCATGAACATGGACTACCAGGGCCTGCCCCCGGTGGACGTGCCGATCGCCTGCCAGGGCGACGTGCTGGTCACCGAGTTGCTCGGCGCGCTCGGCGCCGGCCGCAAGGATTCGTGGAAGCCGCGTCAGCCCGCGAAACCCAAGGACACCGGCGGCGACATCATCACGCTTAACATGGTTGCCGCCACGCTGAAGGCGGCGTTCAACGACATCAGCGAAGTCGGCTTCGCCAGTCTCTGCAAAGGCTGGCCAGTCGATATCTGGCCGCACCAGCACCCTTACGCCTATATGGGCAAGGACGGCGGCGGCGGCATCGGCTCCGGTCCCGGCATTTCGGTCGGCGTCGCGCTCGCGTTGCATGACATGGGCAAGCTCGCGGTCACGGTGCTGGGCGACGGCGACTTCCTGATGGGAGCCAATGCGATCTGGACCGCGGTGCATTATGAAATCCCGCTGCTGGTCCTGATCAACAACAACGAGTCCTATTTCAACGACGAGCTGCATCAGGAGACGGTGGCGGTCACCCGCGGGCGCGAGCCGAAGAACCGCTGGATCGGCCAGGCTTCGTCGAATCCGACCACCGACATCGCCAAGCTCTGCGAAGCGCAAGGCGCCATCGGCATCGGCCCGGTGACAAAG
>DASSPI010000175.1:0-6018 GCA_035699705.1 Xanthobacteraceae bacterium | reverse complement strand
TGCAAAGCAGCATAATAAGGGTGGGCACGCTCGTAGGCTGGCTAGGGGACTGAAAGCACGATGGATCAACGGACAGGGCCGGTAGACGGGGTTCCGGCGGCAGAGCAGACGCAAAAGCACGAGGCCGCAAAAATAGCGCGCTTGCGCAAGCGCTTCCCGACCATCGAATTGCTGCGCCGGCGTGCCCGTCTACGCGTGCCGCGCTTCGCCTTCGATTTCGTCGACGGCGCGGCCAATGACGAAGTCTGCCGCCGGCGCAATGCCGAGGCTCTGGCCGCCGTCGAGATTTTGCCGCGCTACTGCGTAGAGACCAAAGGCGTTTCCACCGAGATCGAATTGTTCGGCCGCAAATATGCCGCGCCTTTCGGTATCTCGCCGATGGGGTCCGGCGGCCTGATGTGGCCGAAGGCCGAGCAGATGCTGGCGCGCGAAGCGCAGCGCCGCAACATTCCCTACATTCTCGCGACCCCGGCGAGCGCCTCGATCGAGGAGATAGCCGGGATCGCGCCGGATGTGTTCTGGTTCCAGCTTTATCGCTTTGCTGGTAACGACCATTTCATCACCTATGACCTGGTGCGCCGCGCGGAAGCGGCCGGCGCGCAGGTGCTGGTGCCGACGGTTGACAGCGCCGGCAAAAGCAAACGCCCGCGCGATATCCGCTGGGGGGTGAAGGTGCCGTTCCGCATCGGCCCGATGACCTTCATGCAGATCGCGGCGGCGCCGCTCTGGGCGATGGGCTTTCTGCAACACGGGCAGCCGCGCACGGAAAATCTCGTGCGATACATCGAGGGCTATGCCACGCGCGACAACACGGGCGAGCTGATGCGCGTCAATTCGACCGGCAGCCATACCTTCGACGAACTGGCGCGGCTGCGCGACCGCTGGAAGAAGCCCTTCGTCGTCAAGGGCGTGCTGCATCCCGCCGATGCCGAGCGTCTGGTTGCGCTCGGGGCCGATGGTCTCATCGTGTCAAATCACGGCGGCCGGCATTTCGACGGCGCGCCGGCGACCATCGACATCCTGCCCGCGATCGTCTCCGCCGTCGGGTCGCGCGCAACGGTGATGATCGACAGCGGCATGCGCAGCGGCCTCGATATCGTGCGCGCGCTGGCGCTCGGCGCCAAATGCACCTTCGCCGGCCGGCCCTATCTCTATGCCGTCGGGGCGCTAGGAGAAGACGGGCCACGGCATGTCATCGATCTATTCTTCGATGAGCTGAAAACCGAATTCCAGCATGTCGGCATCCGCACCCCCGCCGAGGCTGCGGCAATAACGACGCGGCATCTGCGGGCGTGGACCACGTAGGCCGAGGTCGGAATTCATGCGGGCGTTGGGCGCGCAGGAGCTTTTTTGCTTACCGGCCCTGCGAACCGGCAGGACTTAGTCTTTTGCAAGCATCCTGGCGCCGTCAGCTTTCAGGCTGGCGAAACTTGCGGCGCCGCCCGAACCGGAGCTGGAAACGCCTGCACTCCGACTGGCGGTCCTGGAACCAACATCCAGCGTGACCGGCGCGAGCCCGGAGAATCCCAAGGCGCGTGCAGCGGCGGGTGTTACGTCGATTACGCGGCCGCGCAGGAAGGGGCCGCGGTCATTGATGCGGACGACGACGCTACGGCCGTTGCGCTTGTTGGTAACGCGGACCTGTGTTCCGAACGGCAATGTCCGATGCGCTGCGGTGAACCCGCCGGGACTTGCGCGTTCGCCGCTTGCGGTCTTGCTACCGGAATAGGCATAGACCGAAGCGATTCCACTTTCGGCCGCCGCAGCGGAAACGCAAACCAAAATAAGGGTGGAACATGCGGTAATGAAGGTGGCGCTGCCTATCGCAGCAGTCAGATGCGGGATCATCTTACCTTCCGTCACTTTGGAGCGCGCAATCGGACGGCTCTAGCGCCTGGGGTAACAGTGGGGCTATTTTGTGGAACGGATGCTTGCATCAAAGAGTTCCGACGTGTCCACGCTTTTTGCCTTCCTCCATCATCTTGCGGCATTCGCGCTGGTGGCGGCGCTTGCCATCGAGTTCGTGCTTATTCGACAGGAGGTTACGCAGTCCAGCGCGATCCGGCTGCTGGTCGCCGATGCCGTGTTGGGTGCATCAGCGACCGCCTTGCTCGTGATTGGATTGTTGCGGGTGTTTTATTTCGAGAAGGGCGCGAGCTATTATTTTTCGAGTTACGCCTTCCTCACCAAACTGTCCGTATTTCTTGTCGTTGCAGGGCTGTCCGCCGTGCCCACCATCGAATTCCTATCGTGGCGCAGGGCGGTGAAGACGGGGCAGGCGCCGTTACCCGCCCCGGCGAAGCTCAACCTCCTTCGCAAAATCATTCACTTTGAGTTGATCGGCGTCGTAGTCATCTTGCTCGCCGCGGCCATCATGGCGAGAGGCGGCTGGCATTGACGACCACGGGCGGGCTTTGCCGTAATGGAAAATGTAATAAGATATCTGCTTAATCCTGATCTCATGGTTTGAATGTGGCACTTCCATTCAAACTAATATTCCAGCTTCGGATATTGTGTGGCGGGGGTCACCGCCGAAAGCACAGGGCAAGTATTGCTGCCAGCCCGACATTTATTACCGACAACAAGGTCAACACTCCGAAGGTCAACGCCGCACCACCGGCATCGATTAGCAGTGCACCGATGGTCGGAGCCGCTGCCATCGCAAGCAGGATCGGAAGGCCGAGGCGGCCGATCAGCACGGCAAAGCGGTTCGAGCCAAACAAGACAAGCGGCACGGTTCCGCGCACAATCGAGCTGATTCCGTTGCCCGCCCCATAAGCGATCAACGCCGCGGCGACGATGGGAAGGTTCATCCACAAAAGCATAATACCGGCAGCAACCAGCCCGACGCCGACGAGCATGATCCAGACCGGATGATAATGCCTGCCCAGATAGAGCTCGATCACGCGCGCGCCGACCTGCGACGGACCGACGAGAGTACCGAGAGCGACCGCCGCCGCCAGTTCCAGTCCGCGCGCCTGCAACAAAATCAGGAGATGCATGGACACAAGCGAGAGCGTCGCCGCGCCGATGGTCAGGACTGCACCGAGCAGCCACAGGGCGATCCGTTGCTTTTCCGCCGGCAGTGCACGGGAGAGGGCGCGAGATCCCGCAGCAGGTAGCGAAAGCAGCGGCGGTGGTCTTTTTGGCAAGAGAAGCAGATAGGCGGGCAGACCTGCGCAAAGGTGAGCAGCTGCGTAACACAGGCACGCCCAGCGCCAGCCGACGCGTTCTAGCAGAAACGCGGTCACCGGCCAGCAAATGGTGCTGGCAAAGCCGCCGAACAGGGTCACGCCGGTAATCATCCGCCGCGCGGCCTGCCCGTATTGACGGCCCAGCGTAGCGAAAGCCGGGTCATAAAGTCCCGAGGCCATCCCCAGACCGATAAGCAACCAGGCGAGGATGTAGACTGGCAGAGTGGGTGCAAGCCCCATTAGGACAAGGCCGGCCGCCATGGAAACCGAACTGAGCGCCAGTATTGGGCGCCCGCCGTATAATTGAATCGCGTGGCCGACTTTCGGCGAGACAAGCCCCGCGATCAGCAGCGCAAGCGAAAGGCCTCCGATGATGCCGGCGGAAGGCCAGCCGGTATCGGCGGCAATCGGTAATGCCAAGACGCCAAGAAGATAGAACGAGGATCCCCAGGCCAGGATCTGGAAGACGCCGAGCGTGACGATGACCACACCAGGCCGAGGGGATATTGCGGTGTCGCTCACATCGCCTTGAGCCGCTGGCCCACCGTACGGGCCTATTCGGCTTCTTCCTTCCGTTTCGAATGCGGGGAAACCACCCGTCAGCAGGTGAACTTTACCCAGCCCCTCCTTACCGTCAACAATGCGGTCGCGTTGTGAGGCCGGCTTCATCTGTCATGATACGTCAAAATTACTCACAAGCTTTGTAGACGAACTTGAAGCTTTGAGCGCCGGTGGCCTACGGGCTGCACGAGGGATGGAACTGTTCCAGCCGATAAGCGATGAAACTTATCCGAATTTTCACGCGAAGCTCTGGCTTACGCGCGAGCCTGCACGCCTTGTCTTGAACGTGCAGGCTTCCCGCCGTCGCTTTTGTGCAGGAAGAATCGTCCGGCGATGAGCAGGTAATCAGGGGCAATCTGCAGAAGATCGGCCCGGGCGCCGTGGTGCAGCCGCTGGAGCAGTGATCCCAGACCCTCCCCAATGGCCAGCTCCGAACGCGCGCGGCCCTGCGTTGCAGCGCGTTTATCTTTGATGCTCTCTCTGCTCCCTGCCCCGCTCTGGAATGCGAGCGGCCTGATCGGGTTCAATCGCGACGCGCAATGCCGCGCGAAACTTCCTGTCGCGCTTGATATGCCACTCGAGACTCATGGCTTGGGTACGGGTCGTGCAGTTTTCGGAATAGAGCATAAGCCATTGTCGCCCGCGCGTCGACTTGGCGCCGGATCCGGAATTGTGCTGCCGAAGACGCCTTTCCAAATCGGTGGTCCAGCCTACATAGGTGCGGCGATCATCTCTGCGCCGGCTGCCCAGCACATAGACGAAAAAATCCTTTTGCTGATGAGTGGGCTGCTTCGCCATCGTCCGGGGGCCTTCGCGATGCGTGCGAGTTTGCGCCGAAATGCTTACCCGCGGGTAACCGGAAGCGGCGAAGCTCGGGATGCTATCAAAATTGAGGCGCTACACTGTGCGCCGACATCAAGGCGGTCCGCTTTGCGCGGATCGCCGATGATTGGAGTGGTGCGAAGCAGGACTCATCCCGCGCTACACCATGGTCAGCAAGGACTGGCCTTGCTAAGCAGCGGCGCGCAGCTCAGCGACCTCTACTATCGGCACGGAGAACAGTCGGCTCCCAGCAGCGTCCCTGACTTGGACTTCTGCGTCCTGCCACTTTTCGATGTCCGTGCAGCTCAGATCCAGGCTCAATAGCTGCGCATGCTCATGCGCTTCCTTTGGATCGCGAAAATATCGACCGTGAAAATCGATCGACCGGTCGTTAGGTCCGACCAGATCAAAAAACAACCGCGTCATCGGCATTACTCCTCCCGCGTGGAAGCGGATTTGGGCGTGCTTGGCCTGGTCAGGGGAGCGTAAGGCGGTCCGCTTGCGTAATGATGAATTTCTGGTTTGTATTTGATATAAGGACAAGCAAAGTACCGATGAATTTGTGCTTTGTATTTGAGACAAGCACGAAAAAAGCCGAAAAACCGGGCTGATCGGCGCAGAAACCTTGGGTTTTCGACAGGTCCAGCGCCTGGATAACCGGCCGGCACCCAATATTCGTCGACGTAAGGTTACGTGCTCACGACACGTCATGCTTGCGGTTGATGCGAACGCGGCCTGAGCATCAGTCGGGCGGCGGCGTTCACCAGGCGGAGCCACAGTCTGAAGTGTGCACGGTCCGGAGCAAGCGCAGCAGCGGTTTCCGCCGCTTTGCGAGCCGCCGACAGATGGCCCCGCAGCAGATGAGCCTGGCTCAACCGGTACTGAGCGGCGGCATTTGAGGGATTGCGCCGCACCAATTCACGATAGTGATCTTCAGCTTCGCGCGGGCTTTTCCAGATCGTGAAACGCTTCCTGTGTGTGAATTGATTGGCTTTCATATGCTGGATCGCGAGCGCCACGGCATGCAGAAAACAGCCCAGGCTACGCACCGTCGCCTGGTCGAATTGAGGGGACATCGGCTCGCCTTCCGTAGCAGCGGACGTTCCGTGATAGTAGACGTCCCGCAGCCATTCCAGCTCGGCGGGAAGAGATGGGCGTTCAACTTTAGGCGGATATTGATTTTTCTCCAGCTTTTTTAGTCTGGAGGCCATGCCGGCCACCAGGTCTTTGATCGAATCTGTGGTGGATTGGCTCCAGCGCGGAACGGAAGCGGGCTTCGGATCGGCACGGTCGAAAACTTTTTCGCCAATTGTCTGGTTCAGCCATTCGATGTCCTGGGATATCACGGGCTCGTGTTCGAGATAACACTGTGGATCAATCGTAAATCTCTCCCCCTTGATCCGCGCAATGTAGGTATGAAATTTGACAGCGCGCGCGCGAT
>DASSPI010000174.1:0-11184 GCA_035699705.1 Xanthobacteraceae bacterium | reverse complement strand
CGCGCTTGAAGCAGCCGCCGAGCGCGAGCGCCAGGATAGCCACCAGCAGAACGGAAAGACGGCTTATCCGCATGGAAGGCGAATCCCGGGCCCGAAGAGTTAAGCCCGATTAACGCCTTACATGGTTAACAAATGCTAACCATTCCGCGGATTTGCCGCCGCCGCGCGGCGGGAATTAACGAGGCAGCAACCATAACCTTGGCATCGTGGCTGCGTGGTGCAGGTATGGAGTCGCGCATGTCCCGGGTAAGCGGCCGGTTGGGTGATGAGTTGGAACTGCGCGCGGTGGGCCGCGCGGTCTGGCAGCGCCGATGGCGCATTCTCGGCCCCGCCGTCATCCTTTCGGTGCTGGCCTTCGTCATCGTCAATGCGCTCACGCCGCTTTACCGTTCCGAAGCGCGTATCCTGATCGAGGGCCGCGACAATATCTATTTGCGTCCGGAAGCTGACAAGAACGCCGACCGCAGCATTATCGACCAGGAAGCGGTCGCCAGCCAGGTGCAGGTGATTCTGTCGCGCGACCTCGCGCTCCGCGTCATCCGCCAGCTCAAGCTCGGTGAACGGCCGGAATTCGATCCGGTGCTCAACGGGGTGTCGATCAGCTCGACCGTGCTCAGCCTGTTCGGATTAGGACGCGATCCTTTGCGCATGACGCCGGAAGAACGCGTGCTGGAGGCCTACTACGCGCGGCTCAACGTATTTGCGATCGACCGCTCGCGCGTCATCTCCGTCAATTTCGAGTCGCGCGATCCGGATCTCGCCGCCCGCGTCGCCAATGCCGTTGCCGATGGTTACCTCGAGCTGCAGCAATTCATCAAGCAGGAACAGGCGCGCACCGCCGGCCAATATCTCTCCGGTGAAATCGACAATATGCGCAAGAAGGTGGCGGAAGCCGAAGCCAAGGTGGAGAATTTCCGCTCCAAATCCAATCTGTTCACCGGCCCGAACAGCGCGACCTTGGCGAGCCAGCAGCTGGCCGACATCAACAGCCAGATTGCCGTCGCGCGCGGCCAGAAGGCCGACGCCGAGACCAAGGCGCGGCTGATCCGCAGCATGCTGGAGTCGGGCAGGCATCTGGAAGCTTCCGAAGTCCTCAATTCCGATCTGATCCGGCGTCTGAGCGAACAGCGCGTTACGCTCCGCGCCCAATTGGCGGAGCAATCGGCGACGCTGCTCGAATTCCATCCGCGGATCAGGGAATTGCGGGCGCAGATCGGGGATCTGGAAAATCAAATCCGCGCCGAGACGGAAAAGGTCGTGCGCTCGCTGGAAAGCAACGCCAAGATCGCCGACGCGCGGGTCAATACGCTCAATGTCAGCCTCGCCCAGCTCAAGAATCAAGCCGCCTCCAGCAGCGAGCAGGACGTCGAGTTGCGCGCCCTTGAGCGCGAAGCGAAGGCGCAGCGCGATCTGCTGGAATCCTATCTGGCGAAATACCGCGAGGCCTCCGCGCGCGACAGCCTGGAAGCCGCGCCGGCGGAAGCTCGCATCATCTCCCGCGCCGTCGTCTCCAATACGCCGTCCTATCCGAAGAAGTGGCCCGTCGTTCTGCTGGTCGGTCTGGGCACGCTGCTGCTCGCCGCCGGCTGGGTCGCGACCGGAGAACTTCTGGGCGGCAGCGCCGTGCATGTGGTGGAAGAACGCGCGCCGCGGGCCTCGATGTTCCAGGCCCTGCGCGGCCTCTGGACCAAGCGCCCGGAGCCGGAGATCGCGCCGCGCAGCGCCCCTCCGATGCGCGCGGCCGCCGAGCTGCCGGTAAGCTCGATCGACGAGATGGCGCGCACCTTGCGCGGAGCAGGCGAGGCGGGCCGCCGCGTCACCATCGTCGGCGCCGCACGCAACGTGGGAACGACGTATACCGCCATATCGCTCGGCCGGACGCTGGCGAAGAATTCCCGCGCCGTGCTGGTCGATCTGGCGATCAATTCGCCGAATATTTCCGTTATCTCGCACGATCCTGATGCGCCCGGCATCGCCGAGCTGGTGCGCGGGGAGGCGTCTTTTGGAGAAATCATCACCCGCGACCGCTTTTCTCGCCTGCATCTGGTTGCTGTCGGCCACGTGGGACCGGATGGCCCCGCGATCCTGGTGTCGCAGCGGCTGGCGGCCACGATCGATACCTTGGCGCGCGCCTACGACCATGTCGTGGTGGATGCCGGCGCCTTGCCGGAAGCGGCCATCGAGCGGCTGGCGCGGCTTGCGCCGCGTGCCGTGCTGGTGGCCACCAATGTGACAAATCCGGCGACCGCTGCTGCGCGTGAGCGGCTGATCGCGGCCGGCTTTGCCGATGTCGCGATGCTGCTGGGCCAGCCGCGCGAGGCCGCCGCGGCCTAGCCTTCGGAAAACCGTGGCAGCTCGAAAGCGGCGCTTGCCAGCACCGGCGGGGGCGGCGTTAGACTGGCGGGAACGGCGAAATGTAATAGTCGCGCCTGCAAGGCATCTTTCTGGAGGACCATCTTGGCCGGTCTGAAGCACAAAGTGATCCGTACAGGTCTGGAGACGCTGTATTTTAGCGGCGCGCATATGCTGATGCGCCCCTTTGTCGGCGGCATCGGCGCGATCCTGACGTTGCATCATGTGCGGCCGCCGCGCCCAGACCGTTTCCAGCCCAACCGTCTTCTGGAAGTGACCCCGCATTTTTTCGAGCAGCTGTGCCGCAAGCTGCGCCGCTCGCGGCTTGATATCGTCAGCCTCGATGAAATGCATAAACGCCTGACCGAAGGCCATTCCAGGCGCCGTTTCGTCTGCGTGACCTTCGACGACGGTTATCGCGACAACTTGCAGTTCGCCTATCCGATCCTGAAGAAATACGAGATCCCGTTTGGGCTCTATATTCCGACCAGCTTCCCCGACCGCCTGGGCGAATTGTGGTGGCTTGCGCTTGAGGCGGTGATCGCCAGGAACGACCGCATCGGGCTTGTTCTCGACGGCAAGGACCAGCGCTTCGACTGCCGCACGGTGCATGAAAAGCGCGCGCTTTACGCGTCGATTTATGCCTGGCTGCGGGGCCTGCCGACGGAAGAGGAAGTCCGCCGGGCGATTCGTGAGTTGAGCCGGCGTTATCAGGTCGACATTGCTGAGTTCTGCGAAGATCTGTGCATGACCTGGGACGAACTGGCGGCGCTCGCATCCGACCCTTTGGTCACCATCGGCGCACACACGGTCAATCATGTGATGCTGAAAAAGGTCACGGAGAAAGCGGCGCGGACCGAGATGGAAATGAGCCGCTCGGTGATCGCCGCCTCGCTCGGCGTGCGGCCGCAGCATCTGGCCTATCCGGTCGGAGATCCGACCTCCGCCGGTCCACGCGAATTCCAGATCGCCCAGGAACTCGGCTTCAAGACCGCCGTGACCACGCGCCCGGGCGTCCTGTTCCGGCAGCACCGCAATCACCTGACCGCACTGCCGCGCATTTCGGTGAATGGAGAATTCCAGCGCATGCGCTATCTGCGGGTGCTGATGTCGGGCGCCGCCACCGTCATGTGGAACGGCTTCCGCCCGGTCAACGCAACCTAGCGCTATTTGCGCGACATCCAGCGAATAAGCGGCATGGCGGGCAGCACCCAGCCAAGCCCCGCAACCAGGTAGTAAATCGCGGCGACCAAACCGGAGACCGAGGTCAAGACGGTCTGCGCCAAGGCCATGGCCAGCAAGGCCCAGATGATGACAAGCGCGAGCAGCGCGACCGCGCCAATCAGCTTGCGCAGGCGAATAGGCATTGCAGGCATCGGTCCGTTCCGGTTGCGGGGGTAGGGACGGGGACTATATGGTCCGCCGCGTGCAGGCAATCCCCGACACCGAACAGGCCGCTTCCGAGCCGGATTTCCGCCGCCGCGCCGTCCGGTTGTGGCTCTTGGCGGTCGCAGCGCTTGTTTTCGCGACGCTGCTGGTCGGCGGTGCGACACGGCTGACGGAATCCGGGCTGTCGATCGTCGAATGGCGGCCGGTAACCGGAACAATTCCGCCGGTGAGCGAAGGCGCATGGCTCGCCGAATTCGAGAAATACCAGGCGACCACGCAATACCAGCAACTCAACCGCGGCATGACGCTCGATGAGTTCAAGACCATCTATTGGTGGGAATGGACGCATCGTCTGCTCGGCCGGCTCATCGGCGCGGCATTTCTATTCCCCTTCGTCTGGTTCCTCTGGCGCGGCTGGATCGAGCGCGGGCTGAGGTGGCGGCTCTGGACGCTGTTCGCGCTCGGCGCCCTGCAAGGCGCCGTGGGATGGTGGATGGTCGCCTCCGGGATCGCCGGCCGTGTCAGCGTCTCGCAATACCGGCTCGCCTTTCATCTCACGCTGGCCTGCGTGATCTACGCGGCACTGATCTGGACCGCCCAGCGCCTGCGGCCGCAGAATGCTGTCCAAAATGCCGTCATCGCGCCGGCACGCATCAGCTTCGCGGCGTGGGCGTTGCTCTTTCTGGTGCTGGCGCAGATTTATCTCGGCGCGCTGGTGGCGGGGCTCGATGCCGGACGTATCTACAACACGCTGCCGCTCATCGACGGCGCCTTTATTCCGTCGGCCGAGAGGCTGTTCTTCGAGCAGCCGCTGTGGCGGAATTTCTTCGAAAATCCCCTGCTGGTGCAGTTTCAGCACCGCATGCTGGCCTATGCGCTGGTGCTGCTGGCGCTTGCGCATCTGCTTGACGCGGCGAGGATCGCGCCGCGCTCGTCAACCCATGCGGGCGCGCGCTGGGTGGCGCTGGCCGTGGTCACGCAGGCCGGTGTCGGAATGTACACGCTGATCCATGCGGCGCCGATCTCGCTCGCACTGCTGCATCAAGCCATGGCGATTATCCTGCTCACGGCCGCGGTGCTGCACGCGCAGCGCGTGAGCAAGCCGAAGCGCGCCTGGCCAGTGCCGCCGATTTGAAGTTCCTACACCACTTGCGGCAAATTCGATCGGAACTTCAAGTCGAAATGCGGCACTAGAACCATAAGTTGCCAGCGCCCTTTTGCTTCCGAAGTTCGTGTCAGAGGACGCTGCGAGGTGTCACGAACTTCGGAAGCGGGGCACTAGGCCGCCGCCAATCCTTCCTCCAGGTCGGCGATGATGTCTTCCTTGTCTTCCAGGCCGACCGACAGCCGCACCACGTCCGAGCCGGCGCCGGCCTGCGCCCTTTGCGCATCGGTCAACTGCCGGTGGGTGGTAGAGGCCGGGTGAATGATGAGCGAACGCGTGTCGCCGATATTGGCCAGGTGCGAAAACAGCTTCACGTTGGACACGAGCTTCACGCCCGCGTCGTAGCCGCCCTTCAGCCCGAATGTCAGCACCGCGCCCGCGCCTTTCGGGCAATATTTCTTGGCGAGGCCGTGGTAGCGGTCGCTCGCCAAGCCGGCGTAACTCACCCAGGCCACCTTGTTGTGCTTCACCAGCCACTCGGCCACCGCCAGCGTATTTTCGCAGTGGCGCTGCATCCGCAAGGGCAGCGTCTCGATGCCGGTAAGAATGAGGAATGCATTGAACGGGGAGAGCGCGGGCCCCATGTCGCGCAGCCCGAGCATCCGGCAGGCGATGGCGAAAGCGAAGTTGCCGAAGGTTTCATGCGGCACCAGCCCGTTATATTCCGGCCGCGGCTCCGACAGCATGGGATAACGGCCGGGCTCGCGCGACCAGTTGAAAGTGCCGCCGTCGACGATCATGCCGCCGATGGAATTGCCGTGCCCGCCGAGAAATTTCGTCAGCGAATGGACGACGATGTCGGCGCCGTGGTCGATCGGCTTGCACAGATAGGGCGTCGCCAGCGTGTTATCGACGATCAGCGGAACGCCCGCGCGCTTGGCGACCGCCGCCACCGCCTCGAGATCAGTAATCACGCCGCCCGGATTGGCGATCGACTCCACGAAGATCGCTTTGGTCTTCGGGCTCACCGCCTGCTCGAAAGAGGAAATGTCGTCGGTGTCGGCCCAGACCACCTTCCAGTCGAAATTCTTGAACGCGTGATTGAATTGGTTGATCGACCCGCCATAGAGCTTCTTGGAGGCCACGAATTCTTCGCCCGGACGCATCAGCGAATGCATCACGATGACCTGCGCGGCATGGCCCGAAGCGACGGCAAGTCCCGCCGTCCCGCCCTCGAGCGCGGCCACGCGTTCCTCCAGCACCGCATTGGTCGGATTGCCCACGCGGCTGTAAATATTGCCGAATGTCTGCAGGGCAAAGAGCGAGGCTGCATGATCGACGTCGTCGAACACGAATGACGTGGTCTGATAGATCGGGGTCACCCGCGCCCCGGTGGTCGGGTCCGGCTGCGCGCCCGCATGAATGGCAAGCGTGTTGAAGCCCGGAATGCGTTCGGTCATGAGCACCCTCTTAAGGAAGATATTGCCGATGTATCGTTATAACTGTCGGCTACGAGCCGCAAGTAAGCTTAGCTAGCGCAGTTTGCGGAAACGACTGAACTGAAATCGCTGAATGCCGCCCCCGGGTGTCCGGTGCTCGTAGGGACGCGTTTCTTCCAGCTCGAATGATTCGCCAAAGGCTTGCTGCAATGAATTGGCGTCATGCCGGGCCACGGGCAAGCCGCTGCACCGCTCCGGGCCGTCTGGCGCGAATGTCCCGATAATAACCTGCGCCCCCGGCGACGTGCCTCGCATCAGGCGTTCCACATAGGCACGGCGCTCGTCCGGGTCGGTCAAAAAGTGGAATGCGGCCCGGTCATGCCACAGGTCATATTTCTGCTCGGGCTCCCATCGGGTCACGTCGGCCGCGATCCAACGGACTTGCGACGCGCGCGGGCCCAACCGCGCCCGCGCAACGGACAGGGCTTTCTCGGAAAGATCGAGGACAGTGATCGCCCGGTATCCGGAATCCAGAAGAGCATCCACCAGACGCGACGCACCGCCGCCGACATCGATAATGGATGTGCCGCTGCCAGCGCCCGACCGCCGGATGAGATCGAGCGACATGGCAGGGCTTTGTTCGAACCAGCTGACCTCTGTCTCGCTCTTTGAGGAATAGACGCCCTGCCAATGCGCCTTGCGGTCGAATTCAGTCATGCTGCAACTTTGCCGTGGCGTCCGCTTCGTTATCTTTCTGCGCACGATCGGTCGCGTCGGTGACGCCGCCCTGGCTGGTCGTGCGGTTGAGCGACATGCGCTGCACGCCCTTGCCGAAGATCTGCGCGCGCCTGGAGGTAAGGGTGCGGGAATTGACGCCCATCCAGGACAATTCCGACGACAGCCGGCCATACTCGATCTTCGGGCAGCGGTTCATCACGACCTTCATGCCGGCCGCCTCGGCGGCGGCCGCGGCCTCGTCGTTGCGCACCGTCAGCTGCATCCAGATCACCTGCGGGCGCGGTTGCATCGTCAGCGCCTCCTGCACGATGCCGGGCGCATATTTGGATCCGCGGAAGACATCCACCATGTCCACCGGCTCGGGAATATCGGCGAGCTTGGCGTAGACCTTCTGGCCGAGAATTTCCTTTCCCGCCTGGCCGGGATTCACCGGGATCATGCGGTAGCCGCGGTCCTGCAGATATTTGAACGCAAAATAGCTCGGCCGGTTGTCCTTCGGCGAGACGCCGACCATGGCGATGGTCTTCACGGTATTGAGAATGCCGCGAATATAAGTGTCGGGATAGCTGTCGTGGTTCATGCTCCGCGCCTTCCGTGAAGCGCGAACATAGTGGCTGCCATGGCGGTGCGAAAGGGTTACCTGCCGCGCCTTCTCTTGGCTCTCGACCGCTTCCTGCCGGCTCGCGGCAAAGGAAAAGGGCGGCCAACCGCCGCCCTTTTGAATCCGCCGGCAGCCGGTCAGGTCAATCGAGCTCGAAGGCGTTGCTGTAATCGAGCTTCTTCGACGGGTCCTGGACAGCCTTGTCGAGATAGCAGTTGCCGATCGCCAGCGCCTCGATTTCCGTGCCCATCAGGCAGCGGAAGGCATCTTCCGGCGTGCAGGCGATTGGTTCGCCGCGCACGTTGAAGCTGGTGTTCACCACGATCGGGCAGCCGGTCATTTTCTTGAATTCGCTGATCAGCGCGTGGTAGCGCGGATTGGTCTCCTGGTGCACGGTCTGGATGCGCGCGGAATAATCCACATGCGTCACCGCCGGGATCGAGGAACGCACCACGTTGAGCTTATCGATGCCGAACAGCTCGTGCTCGGTGTTGCTCACCGCGCGGCGATGCTTCTGGGCGACATTGGCCACCATCAGCATGTAGGGCGAGTCGACGTCGAGCTCGAACCAGTCCTCCAGATCCTCGCGCAAAACGGAGGGCGCAAAGGGGCGGAAGGATTCGCGGTACTTCACCTTGAGGTTGAGCAGCTTCTGCATCGTCGGCGAACGCGGATCGCCCAGGATGGAGCGGCCGCCGAGCGCACGCGGGCCGAATTCCATGCGGCCCTGGAACCAGCCGGCGGCCTTGCCTTCGGTCAGCGCGGTCGCGGTGGTCTTGATCAGCTCGTTGTCGGAGAGAACGGTGAAGCGCGCGCCGGCCTCGGTCAGGCGCCGTTCGATGTCGTCCTGGCGATAGGCCGGGCCGAGATAGGAACCGTTCATGGCGTCGCCCATGACGCCGCGGCGGCGCTCACCACCGTGAGCGTGGTGGGCGAGCAATGCGGCGCCGAGTGCACCGCCGGCGTCACCCGCCGCGGGCTGCACCCAGACGTGGTCGAACGCACGGTCGCGCAGCACCTTGCCGTTGGCGACGCAATTGAGCGCGACGCCGCCGGCGAGGCAGAGATTCTTCATGCCGGTCTCGCGGGCGAGGGAACGGGTCAGCCGCAGGACGACCTCCTCCGTCGCCACCTGCACGGAGGCGGCAAGGTCCATGTGGCGCTGCGTCACGCGATCGACCTCCGGATTGCGCGGCGGCCCGCCAAACAGCGCATCGAACTTGCGGTTGGTCATGGTCAGACCGGTGCAATAGTCGAAATAGGACTGGTCCAGCCGGAAGGTGCCGTCGTCCTTCACATCCATCAGCTTGTGGAGGATGAGGTCCGCATATTTCGGCTCGCCATAGGGCGCCAGGCCCATGACCTTGTATTCGCCGGAATTGACGCGAAAGCCGGTATAATAAGTCAGCGCGGAATAAAGCAGGCCGAGCGAGTGCGGGAAGTGCAGCTCGCGGGTCATCTCCATGCTGTTGCCGCGGCCGATCGCCACGGACGTGGTGGTCCATTCGCCGACGCCGTCCATGGTGAGCACCACCGCCTCGTCGAAAGGCGAGGGATAGAAGGCGCTCGCCGCGTGGCTTTCATGATGCTCGGAGAACATGAGCCGGTCCGCCCAGCGCACGCCCGGCGCCATGCGGCCGAGTTCCTTGCAGAGCAGATCCTTCTGAAACAGCTTTTCGCGGATCCAGATCGGAAGCGCCTTGCGGAATGAGGTGAAGCCGCGCGGCGCGAAAGTGAGATAAGTTTCCAGCAGCCGTTCGAATTTCAGGAACGGCTTGTCGTAGAAGGCGACGAGATCGACGTCGCTCAGGCTGACCCCGCCTTCTTCCAGGCAATACCGGATCGCATTGGTCGGGAATCCCGGATCGTGCTTCTTGCGCGTGAAGCGCTCTTCCTGCGCAGCCGCCGTGATGACGCCGTCGCTGAGCAGAACGGCGGCGCTGTCGTGGTAATAGGCCGAAATCCCGAGAATGCGCATGATGGCCTCAGAACAGGGTGTAGATGAAGGGCGCGATTGCCGAGCCCTGGGCGAGAACGAGCAGGCCGCCGATACCGAGCAGCACGATCATGATCGGCAGCATCCAGAACTTCTTGCGTTCCGACAGGAAGCCCCAAAAATCCATCAGGAAAGCCATGGTCAGCTCCTCAGTAAGGCCGGCGCATGCGGGCGGCCGCGTCAATCTTTGCGGGTTGGCGGATGATCCAGTAGCTCTTCGCCCGCGGCTCGAAACCGAGCGCAAGGAATTTCTTTCCGGCCAGCCGCATGATCAGCGCGATGGGCGTGATCCAAAGGTAATAGACGATGCCGAGCACGATCGGGCTGATGATGCGCCCGAGCAGGAGGCCGAACTTGAACCAGAGCTTGTTTAGCGGCGCGAGCAGCGCGGGGCGAATAGCGGCGAGCGCGATCAGCGGCAGCGCCGGGATGAGCGCCCAAAGATGCGGGCCCTCGCCGGCATGCAGCGGCCAGAGTGCGATCGCCAGCAGCACGCCGCCAACGACATAACCGAAGGAACGCTCGGATCCCATTTCGGTGGGCAAATGGCTTTCGAAGCTCTCGTGGCTGTTGCCTTTCATGGCGGCGCTCACTTGGTTGCGAGGAAGGGACAGGCGCTGGATTGCAGGAATCCTTTGGCGAGCGCTGCGTGGCCGGCTCGGTTCGGGTGATTCCAGTCGATCTTGTCGCCGGCGTTGTAGACAAAGAGGTTGCCGACCGGCGCGCTGCGGTCGGGGAAGGCGTCCAGCCCGTCGTAGACCGGCAAGTCCTTGTCGAGATACTGGCGCAGCTTGCGCTGGGCGGAGCCTTGGATGAATCCGTCTTCCCAATGAAAGCCGAGCCTGGCGTAGGTGCGCGCGGCATCCTCGGAGACTTGCATCTCGTAGGGCGCGATCACCACGCACATCTGCACGCCCTTGGTGCGCAGGTTGCGCGCCGTTGCGTTCACGCGCTCGGCAAAGGACTTGAACACGTCATCCGATTTGTCCGGCCAGAGCTCGAAGGCGAAATAACCTGAGGCCTCGAAGCCGAGGCGCTGGATGGCGTTCTTCGCGGCGGTGCGGACATAATTGTAGAGGTAGCTGCGGTCGCGCAGATAATCGAGATAGCCCTTCACCAGGCCAAGGCCGTTGTAAACCAGATAGCCGCTGCCGGATTGCGGCGGGGCGTCGGGAAGGATGTCGTTCAGATTGAGAAGATAGACGACGTGGTCGAGCTTGAATTTTTGCGCGGTCTCTTCCGCGACCCGGCCCTCGAAGCCGGCGCCCAGCCGGCTGAAATTCCAGGTGTCGAGACTGCCCAGTCGAACGCGCGCGATATCGGAGATGCGATAGGGGTAGCCGGCGCCGACCCCCATGGCGACGGAATCGCCGAACCAGCCGACACGCGGCTTGCTGCCTCCGAGGTCGAAATTTTCGTCGAGGTAGCCGTGGCTGTTAACCGGCACGATGCCCCACGGATAACGCAGGTAGCCGTCGCGCCCGACCTTGGCCTCGGTGTAATAGCCGATCTCGTAATCGGTGGAGAGGCGCGCCACGATTTCGCCGGCGCCGAGCAGCAATGC
>DASSPI010000173.1:0-15478 GCA_035699705.1 Xanthobacteraceae bacterium | reverse complement strand
GCCTCGGTCGCCTTCAACGGCTTCGCGCCGCTGAAGACCTTCCACATCTGAGCTGACAGGCGGCTGCACGCAAACAAGTTGCGCAGTCTGCGCCAGCTTCACTGCGGTGCAGGCAAATTTTAAAGGGCGGCGCACGCGCCGCCCTTTTTATTTCTATCGCCACAGGGCGCCTAGCGCAGGCGCTCGTCCTGCTGGTTCTGGCGGTTGCCACGCTGCTCCTGCGGCCGGCGCTGATTCGCGGCCGGCGGGGGAGGCGGCGGCGATGGCCGCATCACGGGTGGAGGCGGCGGAGGCGGCGACCGGCGCACAATTGGCGGCGGCGGCGGCGACCTCAAAACAGCCGGCGGCGTCGGAGGCGGAGACTGAATTCGCATCCGCTGCTGATTACCGCGGTCTACCGCAGGCGGCGGCGGCGGAGGCTGAATTCGCATCCGCTGCTGATTGCCGCGGTCCACCGCAGGCGGCGGCGGCGGAGACTGAATTCGCATCCGCTGCTGATTGCCCCGGTCCACCGCAGGCGGCGGCGGCGGCGACGCCGAACGGCCGCTGTCGTTGCCTCCCCGTATCACGTTGACGGGCGGTGGCGGAGGTGAGCGGCCCTGATCGCTGGACCGGTTGTTGCGGGAGCGGTCCTCGCCTGAGCGGCTTCCGTTATCCGGACCATTGCGGGTCTGCGCCGCCTTCGGCGGGCGCTCGCCGAGCCGGCCCTTCTCATTGGCGCCGAGTTCTTTCGGCGGCTCGATCCTGGCGGCCGGCTTGATGACGACGTTGGTTTCCTTGATCGAAGCACGGACGCGCCGGCCCTCCCGAGCGTCCACCTCCCGCGCACCATCGACCTTCGTTCCCTTCAGCACCACGGGCTCGACCTTGGCGGCGCGGATTGGCTTGCCGGTGGCGCGGGCGATGATGCCTGGTTCGATTCCCGCATTGACCGCAACACGCCCGCGAGAGCGGTCGCGATCCCCACGGTCTCGGTCTCGGTTGCGATCACGATCCCGGTCCCGGTCGATGATCACCGTGCGGTTGACGATCTTGGTCCGCCGGATGATGACGATGCGCTCGCGCGGCGGCGCGAACACGAGAAAAACGCGCGGCGCCAGCAGATAGCGCGGGCGCACGAAGCTCCAATAGACCGGATCGTCCCGGTATTCGACGAGGAGATCATCCGGCGGCAACGGCGCCCAGCCGACATAGTCCCCGCCGTAGCGCCAATCGACCCAGGCCGGTCCCCAGTCTTCGCCCGGCACCCAGATCCAACCCAGCTCGCGGTCATGCACCCAGCGGCCGTAGTGGTAGGCTACCCAGCCCCAAGCCGCCTCTTCGTCTGCCGCCTCCCAGTACCAACCCCAGTCGTCGGTATAGACCCAGCGTCCGCGGGTATAAGGCCGCCAGTCGGCCGCTATGGGTTCGGGGAGCCAGACCTCACCCCAGCGCCCATGGTGTTGCCAGCGGCCGTAGGGCGACAGCGCGGTGCGGAATTCGGCGTCGACGACGTATTGCGCCCGCGCAGGCGCTACCGGCCAGACGCCGAGCATCGGAGTAACCGTGAGAACGGCGGCGCCGATGGCAACGCTCGCCAGAAGCTGTGTGCTGCGCGCCCGTATTGATTTGGTCATGTGCATTCTCAAATTGATCGAGCAAAACATTAACAACCGGCCAGCCCGCCCGCATTCACGCAATGCCGGCGAGCCTGGCAAGACGTAACACCCCGCAGGTGAACCCGGAATGAATGAGGCAGTCAGCTAATCAGCTGGTCAGCGCGGTGGCCAACTGATGGATATTGTTGCGGATCATGTCGATATAATTCGGCGCCGGACCTTTTTCGTCCGATAGCGCGTCGGAAAACAGACGTCCGCCGATCTTTGCTCCGCTCTCCTTGGCGATCTGCTCCATCATGCGCGGATCGGTGACGTTCTCCATGAACACGGCGGGAATCTTCTGTTTTCTGATCTGCGCGATGATCTTGGCGACGTCCTTGGCGGAGACCGCCGCCTCGGTTGAAACACCGGTCGGGGAGATGAACTCGATGCCATAGGCGGCGCCGAAATAGCCGAAGGCATCGTGGCTGGTGATGATGCGGCGGCGGTCGGCCGGGATCTTGCCGATTGCTTCCTTCACCTCGGCTTCCAGGGCGTCGAGCCTGGCGAGATAGCTGCCGGCGTTGGCTTCGTAGACGCTCTTGCCGGCGGGATCGGCGGCGATGAGACCGTCGCGGATATTGGTCACGTAGATTTTCGTATTGGCGACCGATTGCCAGGCATGCGGGTCAGTCGCCTTGTGGCCGTGGCCGCGGTCATCGGCTTCCATCGTTCGGGTTCTGATGCCTTTGGTGACCGTCACGGTTGGCGCCTTGCTGCCGGAAGCTTTTATCAGCCGGGTGGTCCAGCCTTCGAACCCCAAGCCGTTGATGAACACGACTTTGGCCGCCCCGACTTTCTTGGCGTCGGCCGGCGTCGGCGCGTAGACGTGAGAATCGGCGTTGGAGCCGACGAGCGTGGTGACTTCGACCCGGTCGCCGCCGACGTTTTTCACCAGATCGCCGAGAATCGAAAAGGTCGCGATCACCGGGACCTTTTGATCCTGCGCAAAAGCCGCCGGCGCGTTGAGGCAGACCGCAAAGGCAGCGGCAAGGCTGGCGGCGAGAAGGCTTCGTCGGCTGCGCATGAGACGCTCCTTGTGATTCGTCAGGCTTCGAGATGACGCATCGGCACCAGCCGCCAGACCAGTCCGCCGACCGGCCCGAACACAACCGAGACCGCATAAAGGACGCCCGCGACCAGGATCACCGCAGGCCCCGACGGCAGGCTGGCATGGAAGGAAAGCAGCAGGCCGGCATAGCCCGATAGGGCGGCGCAGCCGATGGCGATAACGATCATCCGGCTGATGTCGCGCGCCCAGAAGCGGCAGATCACCGCCGGCAGCATCATGATGCCGACCGCGAGCAGCGTTCCGAGCGCCTGGAAGCCGCCGATCAAGTTCATCACCACCAGCAACAGGAAAGCGATATGGGTCGGACCGCCGGCGCGGCTGACCGAGCGCAGGAAGCCGGGATCGACGCATTCCAGCACCAGCGGGCGCCAGATCAGCGCCAGCAGGATGGTGGAGACGCTGCTGATCGAAACAATGAGCAGCAGCGTGGGATCGTCCACCGCCAGCACCGAGCCGAACAGGAAATGCAGCAGGTCGACATTGGTGCCCTTGAGCGAGACGATGGTGACACCGAGCGCGAGCGAGATCAGGAAGAAAGCCGCGAGCGAAGCGTCCTCCTTCAATTCCGTGGCGCGCGCGATCAGGCCCGCGCCGACGGCGATGACGAAACCTGCGATCAAGCCGCCGCCGGCCATGGCAAACAGATTGAGGCCTGCGAGCATGAATCCGATCGCCGCCCCCGGCAGGATGGCGTGCGCCATGGCATCGCCGATCAGACTCATCCGGCGCAGCATCAGGAAGACGCCGATCGGCGCCGCGCCGAATGAAAGCGCGAAAGTGCCGACCAGCGCGCGCCGCATGAATTCAAATTCCAGAAATGGCGCGATCAGCAGGTCATACATGTAAAAGGTCCATCTTCCCCTCTCCCCGCCAGCGGGCGGGGGAAGAAGTTAAGCCGCCGCTGGCGGCGCGGCGCAGGCGGCCGCGTCGTCATGGAAGGCCTCGCACATACGGCGCGCCGTCAAAAGATTTTCCGGCGTCAGCACCTCGGCGGTATCGCCCCAGGCCACCGACTGCCGCGCCAGCAAAAGCGTCTGCGGGAAATTCGCCTTTACCAGTTGCACGTCATGCAGGGCAGCAAGCACCGTGCGCTTTTCCTGGTGCCAGCGCCGCACCACGTCGAGCAGATCGGCCATCGTCTTGGCATCGATGGCATTGAACGGCTCGTCGAGCACGATCACGCGGGCGTCCTGCAGCAACAGGCGCGCGAACAGCATGCGCTGGGTCTGCCCGCCAGAGAGCGTGGAGATCGGGCGGCTCTCGAACCCATTGAGCCCGACGGCGGCGATGGCATGTTCGATCGCGTGCCGCCCCGCGCGGTCGATGCCGCCGAACAGCCCGGTGCGATGCCACAGCCCCATCGCCACCATGTCGTAGACGCTGATCGGAAAGCTGCGGTCGATTTCCGCCGCCTGCGGCAGATAAGCGATATCGCGCGACTGCAACCCGCCAAGCTCGATTTGGCCGGACAGCGGCTTCAGCACGCCGACGATGCCCTTGAACAAGGTCGACTTGCCTGCGCCATTGGGTCCGACCACGGCGACGAGCGCGCCGCTTTCGACGGTGCCGTTCAGATGATGCACCGCCGGATGGCGGTCGTAGCCGAGAGTCAGATTTTTGAATTGCAGCGCAGCGCTCATGGTCAACTCATGGCCCAGAAAACCGCTGCCCAAATCAGCACGATGACGCCGCCGGCCACGGCCAGCCGTTGCAGTACCGACATGCGCAGGATGGAGGCGGCAATAACGACCGGATGGGGATGATGGTGAGGCTGAGTCGCCATTGGCATTCCTCGGTTTTTCGCCGAATGTTATAATGTAACAAAATGGCCTTGTCCATCCGAAAACCTCGCCCCTGGTCAATTGCCAAGCGCGCTCTCGGCGGCCATGTTGCCCCCATGGGTGAGCAGCCTCCGCGCGTCATTTCCGTTGGCGAAGTCATGGTCGAACTGGCACGTCAGAACGACGGCCGTTTCGGCATCGGCTGCGGCGGCGATACCTTCAGCACGGCCGTTTATCTCGCCCGCGCCGGCATCGACGTCGCCTATGCCAGCGCGCTCGGGGACGACCGTTATTCCGACGATATCGTGGCCATGGCGAAGGCTGAGGGGATCGCGACCGATCTGGTGCTGCGGGCGCCCGGCCGCCTGCCGGGGCTTTATCTGATCGAGACCGACGGCAAGGGCGAGCGCAGCTTTACCTATTGGCGCGATGCCTCCCCGGCGCGCGATCTGTTCGAGATGGCGGATTGGGGCAAGATCGCCGAGGCCATGATGGCGGCGCGGCTGATTTATTTTTCCGGCGTTACCCTGTCGCTTTATTCCAATACCGGCTTGGGCCGCTTCCTCGCGGTGGTGGAGCTGGCGCGCAAGAACGGCGTGAAGATTGCCTTTGACGGGAATTTCCGCCCGCGCGGCTGGAAAGGCGACCTGTCGCGCACCCGCACGGTGTTCGCCGAAGCGCTCAAGCGCGTCGATCTCGCGCTGCCCACCTATGACGACGAAGCTGTGCTATGGGGCGACCCCAGCCCGGAGGCCACGATCGAGCGCATGCAGGCCTTCGGCATCGGGGAGATCGTGGTGAAGAACGGCCCGAATACCGCGCTGGTTTCGGCAGGCGGGCAAACCGAGCATGTGCCGGTGCCGGAAGTCGTCGAGCCGGTGGACACCACGGCGGCGGGCGACAGCTTCAATGCCGGCTATCTCGCCGCCCGCCTGTCGGGCGACAATCCGGTCAAGGCGGCGACCGCCGCGCATCGCCTGGCCGCGGAAAAAGTGCGCCATCGCGGCGCCATCATGCCGCGCAACGGCATGGCGATGCATTGATGCAAATCGCAGCGCGATACGGCCACGCGCCGCAAATCGATCGGCATAGTTGCTGATATGCTGGCGGCTATGTTCAAGGAAGAAATGAGGGCACAGATTTAGCTATGCGTACGAAGTTCTACATCCACATCGGCGTGCATAAGACCGGCACGAAATCGATCCAGCACACCTTGTCGGGCAATCGCCGCGTGCTGCTCCGGCACGGCATCAATTCGCTTTCAGGCGATCCAAATCACGGCCCGCTTCTGATCTCGCTGCTTGCCGACGAGCCCCACAGGGACAGCCGCAATATCCGGCGCCACGTGGATACGCCGGACAAGGCTGCCGCCTACAACGCATCTGCCCGGCAGGCCGTCATGAGGTCGCTGGCGCGCAACCGTTCCGCAAAATTCATCATAACCGGCGAAGGCCTGTCGCCCCGCAAGCCGCAGGAAATCGAACGGTTCAAGCAGATGCTCGCGCCGTATGCCGCGGACTACCGGGTCATCGTCTATGTCCGCGATCCTTATGAGTATGCCAACAGCGCCTCGCTCCAGCGACTCAAGAACGGCGGTGTTCTCGATATGCCGGAAAAGAAATTCCCGCTGCCGAAGTATCGCCGCAACCTATCGAGATGGATCAAGGCTTTTGGACGCGACAATGTAGACATCCGCGTCTTCGATCCGAAGCGATTCATCGGCGGCGATCTGATGTCGGATTTTCTGGTGGCGATCGGCGAATCGCCGGAATTGGCGAAGAAGCTGAACGTCTTGCGCGCCAACCAATCGATGTCGCACGAGGCTGCCCTGATCCTGAGCGAAGCCAACAAGACGATTCCCGCTCTCATCGATGGACACGCCAATCGCGCGCGCGCCTTCGATCTTCACGCGCCCGTGGTCGACATAAAAGGCGAAAAATTTGCAATCAATCCCGAAGAATATCTGAAGCATGAGGCGGTGGCGCTGGCCGAGATCGGGTGGCTCAATAGCATCCTCGGCGAGCCGGCTTTTGGCCGAACGCAGCCGCGGCCCGCTTCCACCCCGCGCTGGAGCGAAGAAACGGTCGCCTCCATCAAGGACGAGGTGAGCAAATTGGCTGACGCGCTGCGCCGGACCGGGCGCCGGTTTTTTCTGCCTTACATCGAGCAGCCGCCGCTGCCGCCCGGCCTCGAGTGGCTGCGGGACGCCTACACCGGCCAGGACACGAATGTGACGGCTGCACCAAAGTCTCCCGAATTCAACGATACGACGATCCGTGCCCTCGGGCAGTTCTTCAACGATGTCAGTCTCACACTCCAGCATCGCAAGGCCGAGTGGGACGCCTTGCGGGGCAGCCTGCTGATTTGGGTGAGTCCGCGCCTTGCGCAAGATCATCACCGGAACGTCGTGCGGATGCGCCCTGAAAGTGCGCGGGGCCAGTATCGCCTAAGCCAAGCTCTCCTGCTGCGCGGGCACTACGCGCAGGCGCGGAGAGCTGCGGAAGCGGCTGTCGAGCTCGCTCCCCGCCGCGTGACATTCAAGCTCTGGCTGAAACTGGCCGTGGTGGCCGAGCGCCGCTGGCACAAGCCGCCGCGCGCTGCGGCCGAAGGTGCGGGGCCCAAGCCGCGGCATGTGCGGCGCGCGCGCGCCAAGCAGCGGGCCGAGCGGCAAGCCGCCCGCAGCGAAAACGCCGCCTAGGGCCGGCCCAGCAGCATCGCGCCACCCGCGATAATGAACGGCAGGGGCAGCGATGCGATCAGCCGCGTCCAGGTCAGCCCGCGCGGCATGGTCGGCAATTCCCACAGCACGAAGCGTTGCACGGCGAACAGCGCCCAGGCCGTCATATAGGCGATGACCTGCGGGCTGGCGGCGCCGCTCTTGAGCGCGGCGGCGCTGATGGAAAAGCCGACGACCGGACCGCCCGGCGTCACGGCGCCGCCGATGACCGCGATGAGCACGCCGAAGAATCCGGAATCCGGCCCGAGCCAGCGGCCGATGATTTCCGGCGGCATGATCGCGGCGATATATCCGGAGCCGATGACGCCGATCATCACTTTCGGCAACAGCCGCAGGAAATCCATCGTGCCTTCGCGAAGGCCATCGTTGAACAGGATGCGCCCGCGCACCGCGCAGGCAAGGCCAAGCGCCGCGACCAGGATCCAGAGCAATGCCTCGACGATATAGACCGTCACGGCTTCTGCTCCCAATGCGGCCGAAGATTGCGGATGATGTTGCGCGCCAGCAGTCCGGCGACGAGCGGCGCCGGCGTCGAGAGAACAATACGCCAGCCGACGAATTCCGGACCGAAGAAGGGAATTTCCCACACCAGGGCGCGCGTATAGCCCATCAGCGTCCAGCTCGTGAGGAATGCGACCGTCGCCCCGACGTCCGCTCCCATCACCAGCAGGGCGCTGGCAACCGGATAGATCGTCACCGGCCCGCCCGGCAGGACCGCGCCCAGCACCGTCGCGACCAGAAGACCGACGAATCCGGATTCCGCACCGATCCATTTCGCCACCAGTTCGCGCGGCATCAGGCGTGCGAGAAAGGCGCCGAGCAGGCAGCCGGCGGCGACCTTCAACAGCACATCCGCGAACAGGCGGAGGTCGTGATAGAGAATTTCGAAGAATTTTTCCGAACCGTCGCGGAAATAGACCACGGCGGCCGCCGCGCTCATCATCGCCAGGATCGCGGCAGTCGACCAATCGAACGGCTTGCGTTTGCGGCGCTTGATGGTCGGCGGCGGAGGCGGCGCGGCGGGTGCGGGCGGTGGTGTTTCAATCGTCACGGAGTCACCGCCGCAACGAGGCCGCGGCGCGGGTCAGCGCCGTGATCCTGGAAAAATCCCCGGCCTCCACCGCCTCGCGCCGGACAACCCAGGTGCCGCCCAATGCAATCACGTTCGGCTGTGCCAGGTAGCCGGCCGCGCTGTTCTCGTCCACGCCGCCGGATGGGGATGGTGAGCACGGGCAGCATCGCGACGCGGGACAGAAGCGGCGTGGGATCGGGCGGCATGCGCCCTATGTGCGGCCTGGCGCGGCGGGTGGCAAGGCCGTGATTTTGTTGCTACCTAGCCTGAGACGGGGGTTCGCCATGGGCTATGCGATCGTGTTTCTCGGCGGCGGAATCGGGGCCGCGCTGCGCCATGGCATCAATCTCGGCGCGGCGCGTTGGCTCGGAGTCGGCTTTCCCTTCGGCACCTTGATCGTCAACGTCACCGGCTCGCTGGTGATGGGCCTGATCGCCGGCTATTTCGCCTTCAAGGGCGACGCATCGCAGAACTGGCGGCTGTTCCTCACCACCGGCATCCTCGGCGGCTACACCACGTTCTCCGCCTTTTCGCTCGACGCCGCCCTGCTCTATGAGCGCGGCGAGGTGGGGATGGCGGCGATCTATGTCGTGGCTTCGGTCGCGCTGTCGATCGCCGGGCTGTTCGCCGGCCTGGCCTTGGCGCGGAGTTTTTAGCCAGCCGTCACTCCGGGGACGTGAGCGCAGCGAGCGGGCCCGGAATCCATAATCACCACCGGGTATGGATTCCGGGTTCGCGCTTCGCGCGCCCCGGAATGCCACTACTCCATCGGCAGCATGCCCAGCCGGTCCAACAGCTGCATGTCCTTGTCATGCGCGCGGTTGGGCGTGGTGAGCAGCTTCGGCCCGTAGAAGATCGAATTGGCGCCGGCGACAAAGCACAGGGCCTGCGCTTCGTCGGTCATGTCCTCGCGCCCGGCGGAGAGCCGCACCATCGATTTCGGCATCGTGATGCGGGCGGCCGCGATGGTGCGCACGAAATCGAGAGCGTCGAGCGTCTCCCGGCCGGCGAGCGGCGTACCTTCCACCTGCACCAGCATGTTGATCGGCACGCTTTGCGGATGCGAGGGCAGGCTCGCCAGGGTCGCGATCATGCTGATGCGGTCGGCCTCCGTCTCTCCCAATCCGATGATGCCGCCGCAGCACACGTTGATGCCGGCTTCGCGCACGGCGCCGAGCGTATCGAGCCGGTCCTGATAGGTGCGGGTGGTGATGATCGCCCCGTAATGTTCCGGCGAGGTGTCGAGGTTGTGGTTGTAATAATCGAGCCCGGCGTCTTTCAGCCGCGCCGCCTGCGCGCCCGTGAGCATGCCGAGCGTCACGCAGGTCTCCATCCCGAGCGCCTTGACGCCTTCCACCATGGCGCAGACCTGCTCGAGATCGCGGTCCTTCGGCGAGCGCCAGGCCGCGCCCATGCAGAAGCGGCTTGCGCCCGCCGCCTTGGCGGCGCGCGCATCCGCCAGCACCGCCTCGACCGCCATCAGCTTCTGCGCTTTCACGCCGGTGTCGTAATGCACGCTTTGCGCGCAATAGCCGCAATCCTCCGGGCAGCCGCCGGTCTTGATCGACAGCAGCGTGGAGATCTGCACCTCGCGCGGATCGAAATTCTCGCGATGGATGCGCTGCGCCTGAAAGATCAGTTCAGGAAACGGCAGCGCGAACAGCGCGGCGACCTCCGCGCGCGTCCAGTCATGACGGACGGCGCCGAGATTCAGGCGGGCAGCAGTGGGAAATGACTCAGCGATGGACATCAGTCTTCACCCCCGCTTCTTGTGATAGGCGTGGATTTCCACGCCCCCCGCTTCCCACACGCCGTTCGTGTGATAGGGATCGCTCTCGACGAAGGCCTTGATCGCGGCGCGGTCCTTGGCCTCGACAATGAACAGGCTGCCGATCGGCGTTTCGTTATCGTCGGCCACGAAGGGTCCCGCCGTGATGACGCCGACGCCGTATTTCTCGCTGTCGTCGAGATGCTGGCGGTGCGCCTTGTAA
The DNA here is from genome assembly GCA_035699705.1 of Xanthobacteraceae bacterium. Classification (GTDB taxonomy): domain Bacteria; phylum Pseudomonadota; class Alphaproteobacteria; order Rhizobiales; family Xanthobacteraceae; genus CANKHA01. The sequence goes on along the minus strand of DASSPI010000173.1, from coordinate 5,188 downwards.
TGCTTGGCCCGGGTGTTGATCGCATCCTTCTTGTCCATGGCGTGAATGACGAAGAGCATGGCGGAACTCCTGCTGGAAACTACGCTATGCTAACCTGCCGCGCCGCCCCCTGTCAGGCCGAAAGCAGAAAGACTTGCCGATGAGCGATACCCCGCCCGACCGTCTCTCCAACAACCCCAAAAGCCCCTATTACGACGCCGAAGCGCTGGCGCGCGACGTCGGCATCCGCTTCGCCGGCCAGGAGAAGACCAATGTGGAGGAATATTGCGTGAGCGAGGGCTGGATCCGCGTGGCGGCGGGCAACGCCCGCGACCGCTACGGCAATCCGCTGACCATCAAGCTGAAAGGGCCGGTGGAGCCTTATTACAAGAAGGAGAAAGAGTGAGAAGTCATTCCGGGGCGCGGCCGAGGACCGCGAGCCCGGAATCTATAACCCCGATCTCGGAATATGGCTTCCGGGTTCGCCGCTACGCGGCGCCCCGGAATGACGAGGCGGACGCTGTTGTCATCGCCCACGCGGTTGTGGGCGCTGCTGCTGGGGCGGCGGCTGTTGCGGCGGTTGCTGTTCGACCCCCATCAGCGGGTTCAGGCGATCGTAATTCTTCGCCACCAGCTCGGCATTGGCGGGATATTTCAGCTTCGGAATCGACGTCGATGCCTGCTGCAGATCCCTCAGAATCTGCACCTTCTGTTTCGCCGGAATCCTGGCGTTGGCCTGCACCGCGGCGATCTCCCGCCTGATCAGCTCTTCGGGGTCGTATTTCTTGCTCTGCGGATCGATGGCGCCGAACACCATCCCGATATTTTGCTCGACGTCGCCGAACTCATCGAAGTCCCTAAAGCCGTTTTTCTTCGCGACCGCCTCGATCTGCGACAGCATCTGCTTGCTGGGCTCGGCGTCGCCTTTCAGCTGGGCGGTGATCGGCGCGATCTCATTCACCGTGGCGATGAAGGCGTCGATCTGTTTCTCCGTCAGCTCGATCTGCTCGATCTCGATTTCCTGCGGCTCAGCCTGTTGCTGCGGCGCGGGCCGCTGGCCCTGCGGCCGGTTGCCCTGTGCCGCGGCCGGAAGCATCTGCATGGCAGATGTCGCCGCGACAAATACCGCCGCCGCGATCAACCGCCTGACAAAGGTGAAATCGTATCCGCCGAAGCGGATCACCTGGCGTCCTGTGAGCATGGTCTACTCCGCTGCTTTGCGCGACTTGTTCTCCCTCTCCCCATTGGGGGAGGGAAAATCTACTCCGCTGCTTCGCGCGGCATTTCCACCGCCGGCTCGACTCGCGCCGCACAGTATTTGAATTCGGGGATCTTTCCAAACGGGTCGAGCGCGGGATTGGTCAGCAGATTGGCCGCCGCCTCGACATAGGCGAAGGGGATGAACACCACGCCGTCGGGCACGGACTCATCCTGCCGGGCGGAAAGCTCGACCACGCCGCGGCGAGTCGAGACCCGCACCATATCGCCCGGCCGGATGCCGAGTTTTGCGATGGTGCCGCGCGACAAGCCGGCGACCGGGCCCGGCTCCAATGCATCCAGCACCGAGGCGCGGCGCGTCATCGCGCCGGTATGCCAATGCTCCAGCTGGCGGCCGGTCGTCAGAATGAAGGGATAATCCGCATCCGGCATTTCATCCGGAGCGGTGAATTTGGTGGCGACCAGTTTCGCCAGGCCGTTCGGGCGCGGAATGCCCTTGTCGAACACCACGTCGCGACCCGGAATATCCGGTCCGTCGGTCGGATAAGTGACGTGATACTCGCGGTCGACGCGCTCCCAGGTGATGTTGTCGAGCGCCGGCATCAGCCGCGCCATTTCCTCGAAGACCTCGCTGACGTGTGCGTAGTTCCATTTGCAGCCGATGCGCTGCGCCAGATCCTGAATGATCCAGAGATCCTGCCGCGCCTCACCCGGCATCGGCAGCGCCATGCGGCCCATCTGCACCTGACGGTTGGTGTTGGTCACCGTGCCGTCCTTTTCCGGCCAGGCCGAGGCTGGCAGGATGACGTCGGCATAGGAGCATGTCTCGGTCAGGAAGATGTCCTGCACCACGAGATGCTCCAGATGCGCCAGCGCGGCGCGCGCGTGATTGAGATCGGGGTCGGACATCGCGGGATTCTCGCCCATGATGTACATCCCCTTGATCTCGTCGTCGTGCACGGCGTCCATGATCTCCACCACGGTCTTGCCGCGCTTGGGATCGAGCGTGACGCCCCAGGCCGCTTCATACTTGGCGCGGATGCCTGCATCCTCCACCGACTTGTAGTCCGGGAAGAACATCGGGATCAGGCCCGCGTCGGACGCGCCCTGCACGTTGTTCTGGCCACGCAATGGGTGCAGCCCGGTGCCCGGCCGGCCGATCTGGCCGCAGATCAGCGACAAGGCAATCAGGCAACGCGCATTGTCGGTGCCGTGGGTGTGCTGCGACACGCCCATGCCCCAGAAGATGATCGCGCTCTCGGCGCGCGCGAAAGTCCGCGCCACGCGGCGCAGCACATCCGGTTCGATGCCGCAGATCGGCGACATCTCCTCCGGCGTGAACGGCTTCACACTCTGCGCGAGCTGCTCGAAGCCCTCGGTGTTGCTCTGGACATATTGCTGGTCGTAGAGCTTCTCTTCGATGATGACGTTGAGGATGCCGTTGAGCATCGCCACGTCGGTGCCGTTCTTGAACTGCATCATCTCCCAGGCGTGGCGCTTGAGCGCCTGCCCGCGCGGATCCATTACGATCAGCTTGGCGCCGCGCTTGGCCGCCTGCTTGAAGAAGGTGGCGGCGACCGGATGGTTCTCAGTCGGGTTGGCGCCGATCACGACGATGACGTCGGAATTCTTGCATTCGTTGAAGGTCGCGGTCACCGCGGCCGAACCGACGCCCTCCAGCAGCGCGGCGACCGACGAGGCGTGACACAGCCGGGTGCAGTGGTCGACATTGTTGGTGCCGAAGCCGGTGCGCACCAGCTTCTGGAACAGATAGGCCTCTTCGTTCGAGCCTTTGGCGGAGCCGAAACCGGCGAGCGCGCGCGGCCCGTCGCGGTCGCGGATTTTCACCAGGCCCTTGGCGGCGCGCTCCATCGCCTCTTCCCAGGTCGCTTCGCGGAAATGCGTGAAGGGATTGGCCGGATCGACCAGATCGTCCGCGCGCTTGGCCACGCCGTCCTTGCGCACCATCGGCTTGGTCAGGCGCTGCGGGCTGGAGACATAGTCGAAGCCGAAGCGGCCTTTCACGCACAGCCGGTTCTCGTTGGCCGGACCCTCGCGCCCGGTCACCGCGATCAGCTTGTCATCCTTGATCTGGTAGGTGAGCTGGCAGCCGACGCCGCAATAGGGGCAGACGCTGTCGACCGTGCGGTCGGGATATTCGGTGCGGACATTCTGCTCGTTGACCAGCGTCGCCGGCATCAGCGCGCCGGTCGGACAGGCCTGCACGCATTCGCCGCAGGCGACGCAGGTGGAATTCCCCATCGGATCGTCGAAATCGAACACCACCTTCTCGTGATGGCCGCGGCCGGCCATGCCGATGACGTCGTTCACCTGCACTTCGCGGCAGGCGCGGACGCAAAGATTGCAGTGGATGCAGGCGTCGAGATTGACCGCCATCGCCACATGGCTGCGGTCGGACGCCGGCTGCTTCTCGCGCTCGGGAAAGCGGCCGGTCTCGATGCCCATCTTGTCGGCCCAGCTCCAGAATTTCGAAACCGGGTCATGCGAGGTGGCGCGCTCGGGCTGATCGGTGACCAAGAGATCGAAGATCATCTTGCGCGCGGTCTTGGCGCGGTCATTGGAGGCATTGACCTTCATGCCGGCGGCGGGCTTGCGGATGCAGCTCGCGGCCAGGACGCGCTCGCCCTCGATCTCGACCATGCAGGCGCGGCAATTGCCGTCGGCGCGGTAGCCCGGCTCGGGCGAATAGCACAGATGCGGAATCTCCACCCCTTCCCGCTTGGCGACCTGCCAGATGGTCTCGTCCGCGCGCGCTTGCACCTCGCGGCCGTCGAGGAGGAAGGCAATGGTAGCCGGCCCCTTGCCGGTGCCTTCGACGCTCTCCACCGGACCGCTATGCGTGGTGCCGGGCTTGCCGGCATGGATGTTGTCGCCGCCCGCCGCGCCCTGCCTGTCGCGGCCATAGCCGACCGGAGATTTGGTATCGGTCATGGGCGTGTCTTTCTTTCGTCGCCCCCGCGAAGGCGGGGGCCCATACGCCGTGCCCTCTCGCTTTCGCAGTGGTTATGGGTCCCCGCCTGTGCGGGGACGACAGAGGTGAATGCTCTACCGCTCTTCCTCATCACCACTTTCCCATCGGCTTGCTCAAATCCCCGGGGAAATATTTCAGGACGCAGAGGAGCGGGTTGGGCGCCGCCTGGCCGAGGCCGCAGATCGAGGCGTCGCGCATGGCGGTGGAAAGCTCGGTCAGCAGCCCCGCATCCCACGGCCCCTGCTCCATCAATTTGACGGCTTTCTCGGTGCCGACGCGGCACGGCGTGCATTGCCCGCAACTCTCGTCCTCAAAGAAACGCATGAGATTGATCGCGGTTGCCTTCATGTCATCCTGCTCGGAGAGGACGACCACCGCATGCGAGCCGATGAAGCAGCCGTATTTTTCCAGCGTTCCGAAATCGAGCGGAATGTCCGCCATCGAGGCCGGCAGGATGCCGCCCGAGGCGCCGCCCGGCAGATAAGCCTTGAAGCTGTGGCCGTCCGCCATGCCGCCGCAGAATTCGTCGATCAATTCGCGTGCGGTGATGCCGGCGGGGGCAAGCTTCACGCCGGGATTCTTCACCCGGCCGGAAACCGAGAAGCTGCGAAAACCCTTGCGCTCGTGCCGGCCCTGCGCGGTGAACCAGGCCGCGCCCTTCTCGATGATGTCGCGCAGCCAATACATGGTCTCGACGTTCTGCTCGAGCGTCGGGCGGCCGAATAGCCCCACCTGCGCGAGATAAGGCGGGCGGTGGCGCGGCAAGCCGCGCTTGCCTTCGATCGACTCGATCATCGCGGACTCTTCGCCGCAGATATAGGCGCCGGCGCCGCGGCGCAGATGCACGCGCGTGTGCCGCGTGAGCCCGGCCTGCTCGATCTTGGCGATCTCGTCGAGCAGCATCAGCCGCAGCTCGGGATACTCGTCGCGCAGATAGATGAAGATCTCCTGCGCCTCGACGACCCAGGCCGCGATCAGCATGCCTTCGAGGAAGCGATG
>DASSPI010000172.1:0-3122 GCA_035699705.1 Xanthobacteraceae bacterium | reverse complement strand
CCGGATCAAGTCCGGGACGGGCTTTCGCCGGATCATGCGCTAGGCTTCTTCTTTATTGAGATGCCGCTGCATCACGGCTTCGGGCGTGGCATAGGCTTCCTGCAGATCGACGCTCCAGTATTTCAGCTCTTCCAGCGGAATCGGCACGCCGGTCACGGCGCAGCGCACAAAAGCGCCCGGCCTGACGATGCGAAAATCACCGTCGAGATAGGTCACCTCCGCCTCGCCGCCTTTGGGCGAAGGACTGCCATACCGGTTCAGCACATTCCACCTCCATCGCTGCGGGAACTCCCGCGCCTGCGAGGCAAGATAATGCTTCGGCAGCGGCGGCGAAACCCTCTCTTCCACAAGGCATCCCGCGGATGCTAGAGCCCGTATTCCGACATAACACACGATCCGGCGCCCAGTTTTACTGATCGCGCGCCGCGAGACACACGCCAATTACGAGACCGACGCCTATTATGAATACTCCCGTTCTCATCGTCGGGGCCGGCCCCACCGGGTTGACCCTGGCCATCGATCTCGGCCTGCGCGGCATTCCCTGCACGCTGATCGAGCAGAAGGAAGCGCCGCAATTTCTGCCGAAGATGGAGCGGTGCAACGCCCGCACCATGGAAATCTACCGGCGCATGGGGCTGGCGGAAAAAATCCGCGCGGCCGGATTGCCGCGGCATTGCCCGATGGACGTCTTCATCGTGCTCTCGCTGATCGAGCCGCCGCTGTTCCACGAAAAGCATCCGTCGGTCGCCGAATACCAGGAGCTGATCGCAAAAACCAACGACGGCACGCGGCCGCTCGAGCCCTATCAACTGATCTCGCAATATACGCTTGAGCCGTTGCTGAAATCGGTGGCGGAACGCTTGCCGAGCGTGACCGTGCGCTATGGCTGCGAGCTGGTTTCCTTCGCGCAGGACAAAGGCTCCGTCACCGCAAAAGTGAAGGACAGGAACGGCGCGGTATCCGAGATTACGGCGCAGTATATGGTCGGCTGCGACGGCGGCGGCAGCACCGTGCGGCGCCAGCTCGGCATCAAGCTGTCGGGCGAAGGCAATTTGCTGCAGCTGCGTCAGGCGCTCTACTACTGCGAAGATTTGTACGAGCGGATTCCGATCGGCAAAGGCCGGCACTATCACGTCGCCGACAACCAGGCGACCTTCCTGATCGTGCAGGATTCCACCAGGCATTTCAGCCTGCATGCGGTGGTCGAGAATGATGCCGACATGGCCGCGCAGTTCGAGAAGACCGTGGCCATGCCGGTAAAATACGACATGCTCTATGTCGGCGCCTGGAAGCAGAACCTGCTGCTGGCGGACCGCTACCAGGACGGCCGCGTTTTTCTCGCCGGCGACGCGGTGCATCTGGTGATTCCGACCGGCGGGCTCGGCATGAATACCGGCGTCGGCGACGCCATCGATCTGTCGTGGAAGCTTGCCGCCACGCTGCAAGGCTGGGGCGGCCCGAAGCTGCTCGCGTCCTATGAATTCGAACGGCGGCAGGTCGGCGGCCGCAATGTCGCCGCTTCCACCTTTGCTGCGCGCGGGCGCAACAAGTGGCGCTCCATGTGGCGGCCGAATATCCGCGACAAAACGCCGGAAGGCGCGCAGACCCGCGCCGAGCTCGTGCGCGTCGCCGAATACGAGCAGAGCAAGGGCAACAGGATGACCGGCGCCGAACTTGGCTACCGCTACGAGGCTTCGCCGCTGATCGCCGACGAGCCGGGCGGGCCCGAGCATAATTTTATGGAATATAGACCGACCACCTGGCCGGGGACGCGCTTGCCGCACGCCTGGCTCGCCGATCGCACCGCCATGCAGGATCGCATCGGCAATGTCCTCGCCTATACCTTGCTGCGGCTGGGCGGCACAAAAGCCGACACCGCGGGTCTTGCCCGCGCCTTCGCCGCGCGCGGCGCGCCGCTGCAAATTATCGACATCCCGGACGCGAGGCCGCGCGAAATCTACGGCTATGATCTGCTGCTGCTGCGGCCCGACATGCATGTGGCCTGGCGCGGCAACACCCCGCCGGAGGATGCGGAGAGACTGTCCCGCACGGTCACGGGGAATTAGCTAAAACAGGCTCCCCTGCCCCGGATCGGCGGCCGTGCGCCGGCGGCGCCGGATCGGTGCCGCCTGTTCGATCGGGCGCGAGCCCTCCGCCAGGGCTCCGACGCGTCCGTCGGTGAATTCGATGTCGAGACGCTGCCCGGGGGTGATCGCCGCCGCATTGCGCAACGGCTGGCCTTCGCTGCCGCGCACCAGCGCGAAACCGCGCGCCAGCACGCCGCGATAGGAGAAGGCGGCCAGCAGCTGCCCGGCGCGTTCCAGCCGCGCGTCGCGGCGATCGAGCAGATTGTCCAGCGCCGTCCTTGCGCGCCCTTGCAACACCTCCAGCCGATGGCGGTCATGCGCGATGTGGGTGCGGTGCGCCTGGGTATTGGCCCGCAGGCTGGCGCCGAGGCGCGCAGACAATCCAACCAGGCGGTCGTGCCGGCGCGCGCTCATGACCCGCAGGGCCAGCGGAAAGCGTTCGGTCACCGTATCCAGCCGCTGGCGCGGCAGCGCGAACAGATCCTCCAGCCCGGGCAGCGCGCGCGCAAGCGCGCGCAGCTCCTTGCGGCGGTTTTCGATGCCGCGCTGCCAGCAGGCCACCTGCCGGTTGTTGAGCGCGGAAATTTTGGTGATCAGGTCGGCGCGCACCGGCACCGCGATCTCCGCTGCCGCGGTCGGCGTCGGCGCGCGCTTGTCGGAAGCGAAATCGATCAGCGTGATGTCGGTCTCATGGCCGACCGCCGAAATCAGCGGGATCATGCTGGCCGCCGCCGCGCGCACCACGATCTCCTCGTTGAAGGACCACAAGTCCTCCAGCGAGCCGCCGCCGCGCGCGACGATGATCACGTCCGGGCGCGGAATGCGTCCGAAGGGAAAGGCGTTGAAGCCATTGATGGCGGCGGCGACCTGTTCGGCCGAGCCCTCGCCCTGCACCTTCACCGGCCAGACCAGCACCTGGCGCGGGAAGCGGTCGGACAGCCGATGCAAAATGTCCCGGATCACCGCGCCGGTGGGCGAGGTGATGACGCCGATCACCTCGGGCAGGAACGGCAACAGCTGTTTGCGCGCCGCATC
>DASSPI010000171.1:0-4063 GCA_035699705.1 Xanthobacteraceae bacterium | reverse complement strand
TGACGAAGAAGATCCGTACATCCGGCAGGAATATGAGGCGACGCTCGCACGCGAGGGCGCCGTCACCAAGATGGAGCCATGGCTCTACGAGAAGCCGAAGCCGGGTGAAACGCGACCGATGATGGATTTCGTGGGCGTCTAGCGCGCGCTAGCCTGACCCCCCTGCGCGGTTTCTTCTTCGAAAATGCGCGTTTTGGAAAGTTACGCTTAAAACGCACAAAGGGGCTTTCCTGTTTCGAAACAACCTCCTAGGCTGCGACAAAACGTACCGGGGAGGAAAAACAATGAGGCTTGCAGGCTGGAGTTTCCTGCTCGCGTTGACCGCAGCCTGGCCGCAGGCGGTTTCTGCGCAGCAAGACGAAAATCTCAAGACTGGCCGCATCCTTTACGAACAGTCCTGTGGGGTTTGCCACGATAAGCCCACGCTGGTCAGCCGGCTGTACGGGCCGACACTGTCCCAGGAAACGCTCGAAGGCCGTGAGGAACTCATCCGGGCGTTTATCACCAATGGCAGCCAGCGGATGCCCGGCTTCAAGGTGATGTACGAGCCGGCGCAGATCGCGGCGATCGCCGCTTACATCAAGACTTTGCCGAAACCGCCGGCCGAGGCGGTGCCCGATCAGCGCGCCGTTCCGCGCGCGCCAGAGTGAGGATCCTGCCATGAAGAATCTCGCACATCTTTTGCACGGCCCACTCGCTTTCGTCATTGCCTTCAGCGGCGCGATGGTCATCGCAACGTCCGCACCGGCCGACGAGATAATTTTGTCGGGCGCCGTGAAATCTGCCGCTGGCGAGAAACTCGGCGGCGTCATGATATCCGCCAAGGAAGAGGGCAAGACGATCACCACCAGCATCTACACCGACGATGCAGGCAATTATTATTTCCCGCCGATGCCCGCCGGGAAATATCGGGTCTGGGCGCAGGCGCTCACTTTCGAAACCGCGAAAAGCAGCGTCGATCTTGGCGCCAAGAAGAAGCAGGATTTCGAACTCAAGCCGATGAAAGACTTCGTCCGGCAATTGCCCGGCCATGAAATGCTGGCGGCCCTGCCGGATGATACGCCGGAAGACGCGCGCATGAAGGTGCTGGTGCGCAAGAACTGCACCGGCTGCCACAGCGCGAGCTATCCCCTGCAGCACAGGTTCGACGAGCAGGGGTGGAATGCGGTCATCGAGCTGATGAAGCAGGTCAATGTGCTCGGTTCTTATTTTCCTCCGGACCAGCGCAAGCCAAATCCGAACCTGACCTTCCACCAGAAGGACATCGTGGCTTATCTTGCCCGCGTGCGCGGGCCCGGGCCGAGCTCAATGAAATTCAAGCTTCAGCCGCGCCCGAGCGGTGAAGCAGCGCGTGCCGTGTTCAAGGAATACGACGTGCCGGCCGAAGCCGGACATGGGCCGCCCGACGGAAAATTTCTCAACGACGGCAGCGACTGGTCGCTCGGAACGCCTTCAGGCGCGCATGGCGCCTCCGGCGTGCACGACGCGCAGCTCGATTTCGAAGGGAATATCTGGTTCACGCATAGCCACGCCAGCCACGAAGTGACCGTCGGTCGGATCGACGGCAAAAGTGGCGCGTACAAGCCGATTCGCCTCGAAGACGTTAAAGGCTTCGCGGTCGGCACGCACGGCATCACCCGCGACCAGAACGGAATTCTCTGGTTCAACACCCGCTCGAATGTTCAGCGCGGGAGAGGCGGGCTTGCGCGCCTCGATCCGAAGACCGAGAAGCTCGACCTCTTCATCCCGCCGACGCAAATGCAGGGTACGCAGGGAACGCTGGACGTCACCAACGACGGCAAGATCTGGGTCACCAGCAGCGGCGGCGCGCTGCTGTTCGATCCGGCTGCGCAAAGCTTCAAGGAGTTCAAGTCGCCCACGCATATCGAGCATGGCGTGAGCAATACTTACGGCATTGCCGCCGACCGCAACGGCAACGGCTGGTGGGTGCAGATGCGGATCGACCTCGTGGTCAAAGGCGACGCGGCGACGGGAAAGACCATCGAATTCAAGGTCCCGCCGGAAAAGGCCGCGCAGGCGACGGTCTCCCCCGAGCAGGCAAAGATGTACGAGACTTTCGTGCCGCCCGACTTCAACACGCCGTTTCCCTGGTCGCAGGGGCCGCGCCGGCTCGGGGCGGACAAGAACGGCGACTTTGCCTGGATCGGAAATTCCTTTGGCGGCAATCTGGCCAAGATCAACGTCAACACCAATGAAATGACCCTGGTGCCATTGCCGGATCCGCAATCGCAGCAGCCCTACCAGGTGGCGGTCGACAAGGCGCACGGCGTCTGGACTAATCTGTGGAGCACGGACCAGATCGCGAAATACGATTCGATCGCGGAAAAATGGACGATCTTTGATCTGCCGACCCGCGGCACTGAATCACGCTACATTTCCCTGCTCGAGCAGGACGGCAAATTACAGGTCGTCGTGCCCTATTCACGCACGCGCAAGGTGGCCGTCATGACTGTGCGCAGCGAGGCGGAGATTCAGGCGCTCAAGAGCAGGGCCGAGGGACAATAGCGTCTATCGCGGCGGGGTATTAAGCTGACGTCATGCTGCTTCGGTTGCCCATAATCCTGGCTGCGACATGCATGACGTTGGCCGCCTCGGCGGCTTTCGCACAGCGACCTGACATCGGCGATCAGCCGGGTTATGTGCCGACCGCGAGCGAAGAGGAGTTGCCGCCGGAATACCGGCGGCAGGTCGTGTTCTTCCGTTCCAACGAACAGCCGGGCACGATCGTCGTGCATACATCGGAACGCTTCCTCTATATCGTGCAAGGCAACGGACGCGCCCTGCGCTATGGCATCGGCGTCGGGCGGGACGGCTTCCAGTGGCAGGGCCTGCAGCGCATCTCGCGCAAGCAGGAATGGCCGGACTGGACGCCGCCGCCGGAGATGATCGAGCGCCAGCCTTATCTGCCGCGCTTCATGGCCGGCGGTCCCGGCAACCCGATGGGCGCCCGCGCGCTCTATCTCGGCAATACCGTTTATCGCATCCACGGTACCAACCAGCCGCACACTATCGGCAGCGCGGTGTCGTCGGGATGCTTCCGGCTCACCAATCCGGAAGTGATGGACCTTTATGATCGCGTTCCGGTCGGCACCAAGGTGGTGATCCGGCAAAGCCCGCAATTGTAGCTGCGCGTCGGGAGGAATTCTGATGGCCCGCTTTTTCCCGCGAACCTTCCAGTCCGGCCTGCTGGCCGGCGCGGCCTTGGCAGTGGTCGTTGCCGCCGCCTTCATCACCTATGAGCGCTACGACACGCGTACATTGAAGCGCACGTTCAACCGTGACGCGGTTTTGTGTGGCGTAAGCCAAGGGCTCCCAGGGTTTTCCCTGCCCGACACTAAAGGCGAATGGACGGGATTCGACGTCGATATCTGCCGCGCGATTGCAGCGGCGATCTTCAACGATCCGAAAAAGGTGAAATTTGTCCCGCTCGATGCCAACGAACGGTTCACCGAGCTGCAGAAGCGCAAGATCGACGTTCTCTCGCGCAATTCCACCTGGAGCATGTCGCGGGAAACCGACTACGCGCTGAACTTCGCAGCCGTCTCCTATTACGATGGCCAGGGCTTCATGCTGCCCCGCGCGAAAAAAATTGAATCGGCATTGGAGCTCGACGGCAGCAAGGTCTGTGTGCAGGACGGAACGACGAATTTGCTGAATCTGGCCGATTACTTCCGCGCCAACAACATGAAATACCAGGAGATGAAATTCGGACGGCAGGACGATGCGATGAAAGCCTATGAATCGGGCAACTGCGATGTCTTTACGGCGGATGTCTCGCAGCTTTATTCGCAGCGCGTCAAATTGACCAAGCCCGACGACCACCTCATCCTGGCCGACGTGATCTCAAAGGAGCCATTGGCGCCCGTGGTCCGGCACAAGGACGACGACTGGCTGCTGATCGTGAAGTGGACCGTCTATGCGATGCTCAACGCCGAGGAACTCGGTATCACGTCAAAGAATATCGATGAGGCGCTGAAATCGAAGAAGCCCGAGGTGATGCGCCTTGTCGGCACCGAAGGCTCATACGGTGAACAACTCGGCC
>DASSPI010000170.1:0-6748 GCA_035699705.1 Xanthobacteraceae bacterium | reverse complement strand
GCGCCCGGGCTCATGAAGATGCCGCGCAGCATCAGATATTCGATATCGAGGCCCGCCGACTTGCAGGTCGGAATGCTGCTCCAGGCCTGGTCGCCGGCGATCTTCTCGTCATAGCCAAGCGGCTTGGAGTCGAACACGCAGAGCGGGCGCACTTTACCGCCGCGCCAATGCGAGATCGCCTCGTTCGGGTTGTTGACGGTGGAGTCGACGTGGTTGCCGACGAGCTGCACGGCCACCGCACCGCCGCCGGCCTGCGGAATATAGATGAACTTGGCGCCCGTGGCCTTCTGAATGGCCTCGGTGATGATCTGGTCTTCCTGCTTGGAGCCAGTGCCGCCCATTTTGAAGGTGCCGTTCGCAGCCTTGGCGGCGTCGATATACTCCTTCGCGTTCTTGTAGGGCTTCTCCGCATTCACCCAGAGCACGAATTCGTCGAGAGCGAGCATGGCGACCGGGGTCAGGTCCTTCCAGTTGAAGGGAATGCCGGTGGCCAGTGGCGTGGTGAACAGGTTGGACAAAGTGATGATGATCTTGTGCGGATTGCCCTGCGAAGCCTTGACGTCGAGGAAGCCCTCGCCGCCCGCGCCGCCGGCCTTGTTGACCACGACCATCGGCTGCTTGGTCAGACTGTGTTTGGTGACGATGCCCTGGATGGTGCGGGCCATGATGTCCGCGCCGCCGCCGGTGCCGGCAGGGATGATGAACTCGATCGGCCGGTTAGGTTCCCAGGCGGAAAGTGCGGGCGCCGGCGCCAGGGCGGAGCCCAGAACCAGTGCGGCCGCGGCAAAAAGACCAAATGAATAGGTGGAACGTTGCATAGTGACTTCCTCCGGTTTATGTGCCGTTCTGTGCCGGCTTGATGGCGCGGCATTCCCCAAATGAGGGCCGCACCCCTTGGCGCATCAAAGCGCATCTATGTTGGTATGCATAATACTATATTTTTTTCGGCGCGGACCAACTGACGCACCTAGACTTTGGTGGTGCATGTCGGCGCGCGCATGTTGCGCCGCAAAAAAATAATCGAGACCGACGAGCGGCGCGCGCAAGACGATCGACGGCGGGGCCGGCGGAGATCACCGCGCATCATTGCAGCCGTCAGACGCCGGCAGTCCGGGCCGCTCATCACTGGTAAATTGACGCGGCGACGCCAGGCGCGTTTTATGACAGCCGGATGATGGCTGTGAATGTCCGGAGGATGACCATGCCGACCGATCTATTTCGCCGCGGCTTGCTTGCATTGTTTGCTCTCGGTCTCTGGGCCGGTCCCGCGCCGGCGCAGTCGCCGGCCGATTTCTACAAAGGCCAGACCGTCACCATCATTCTCAGTTCCGCTCCCGGCGGCGGCTATGACGCGGTCGCCCGCACGCTCGCGCAGCACCTGCCCAAGCACATTCCGGGCAATCCGACGGTGGTGGTCAAGAACATGCCCGGCGCCGGCGGCATCGTTGCCGCCAACTTCCTCTATAACGTTGCGCCGAAGGATGGCCTGACCATCGGCGGCCTGCAGAATAACGTGCCGTTCGAGCCGCTATACGGCACCAAGGAGGCCAATTTCGATCCGACCAAATTCATCTGGCTCGGCACGCCCAGCCGGGAAACGGCAATCCTCACCGTTTGGCACACCGCGCCGGCCGACAATTGGCAGCAGGCCAAGACCACCGAGCTGACGATGGGATCTTCCGGCGCCAACTCCACGCCGAGTTTTTACGGCCGGCTGCTGAACGAAGTGCTCGGGCTGAAACTGAAGATCATCGTGGGCTACGAGTCGCAGACCCATGCCTTCCTCGCCATGGAGCGCAACGAGATCAACGGCTATCCGAGCGTCTTCTACAATTCGCTGGTGGCAACCAAGCCGACCTGGCTGCCGGAAAAGAAGGTCAAGCTGCTGGTGCAGATGGGATTGGAGAAGGAGAAGGATATCGCCGATGTGCCCTTCCTTCCCGATCTGATCACCAAGGAAGACGACAAGCTCCTGGTACAGGCAGCGATTGCGCCCCTTTCGGCCGGCCGGCCTTACCTGATGCCGCCCGGCGTTCCGGCCGATCGGGTCGCGACCATGCGCAAGGCCTTTATGGACACCTTCAACGATCCGGAATTCCTTGCCGAAGCCGAGAAGCGCAGGCTCGGCGTCAACGCGCCGCGCGACGGACAGGCGCTGCAAGACGTGATCGAGCGTGTCTATAAAGGCACCGCGCCGGCGCAGATCGAGCGGCTGAGAAAGCTGCAGGCGGGCTAATTCAAAGAATAAGCGGAGGAACCGATGATCAAGACGCACGGCGTGCTGCACTTCACGATTCCGGTGAAGGACCTCGACCGTTCGGAAAAATTCTACAAGGAAATTCTGGGCATGCAGCGCATCCGGCGCAACGATCACATGGTATTCATGCAGGCCGGCGACGATAACTTCGTGCTCACTTATTCGGAAAACCCGATCGATCCGAACCCGGACAACCAGCACGACATCCACTCGGCTTTCCGCGTCACGCCGGAGGAATATGACCGGGCGAAGAAATTCCTCGCCGAAAAAGGCATTCCGATCGTCAAGGAAGAGGACCGGCGCAAAGGCACTTTTCAGGGCCGCAGCGCCTATTTCCACGACCCCGATCGCAACGTGATCGAAATCATGGACCTGCAGCGCGGGCCGGTGCCGGAAGGGGAGTAACTTTCCTTCACCACCCCTTAAAAGGGGAGGTCGGCGCGAAGCGCCGGGTAAGGATCACTCCTTGAGAAGGGACCCTCTCCCCAACCCCCCTTCCAGAGGGAGGGAGTAAGGCAAGCTCATCGCTTTGTTGAATCGATTTACGGCTTCGCCTGCCGGCGCGGAACCGCGCGGGTGAGCAGGATCTTGTCGATCCGGCGGCCATCCATATCCAGCACTTCGAACTGCCAGCCGTACATGCGCACGCTCTCGCCCACTTCCGGCAGCTTGCCGAAGCCCGACAAGGCCAAGCCCGCGACGGTGTGATAGCTGCGATCCTCCGGCAGCGGGATGGCGAAGGCCTCCGCCAGGTCGTCCGCCGACATCGCGCCGGAAACGAGATAGGAGCCGTCGGGCCGGCGCACGACATTGGGCTCGATCGCGCCTTCCTCGTGCCGAAACTCGCCGACGATCGCTTCCAAAATATCGGCGGAAGTGACCACGCCCTGGAAGTGGCCGTATTCGTCGTGCACCAGGCCGATATGCACCGGCGAGGACTTCAACAGCGACACCACGTCGAGCGTGTCCATGGTGTCGGGCACCACGGGCGCGCGCTGCACCGACTCCCGGATATTCAAGGGGCTGTTCTGCAGGCAGCGATCGAGCAGATCCTTCGCCTGGACGACGCCGAGCACGGCATCGGCGTTTTCTTCATAAACCGGCAGGCGCGAATGCGCAGACTCGATGATGCGGCCGCGGTTGATGTCGTCATTGTCGGCGAGGTCGATCATGTCGACCTCGTGGCGCGGGGTCATCACCGCGGCGACGGGGCGGTCGGCCAGCCGCATCACGCGCGTGATCATCTCGCGCTCTTCCGGCTCCAGCACGCCGGCGCTTTCGGCTTCCGCCACCAGCGTCTTGATCTCCTCGTCGGTGACGCGGCTTGCCGCGACCGCGCGCTGGCCGAGCAGCGTCAGCACCAGCTTGCCGGAAAGATCCAGGAGCGAAACCAGCGGCGAGGCGACGCGGGATAGGATGGTCATTGCCGGCGCTGCCAGGCAGGCGATCTTCTCCGGATTGCGCAAGGCGATTTGCTTGGGCACGAGCTCGCCGATGATGAGCGAGAGATAGGTGATGAGCGTGACCACCGAGCCGTAGGCCAGCGGCTCGGCCACCCGTTCCGAGATTCCATGCGTCGTCATCAGCCAGTCGACCAGCCGGCCAGCCAGCGTGGCGCCGGAGAAAGCGCCGGCGATGATGCCGATGAGCGTGATGCCGATCTGCACCGTGGACAGAAAACGCCCGGGATCGGCGGCCAGCGCCAGCGCGCGGCGGGAGCCCTTCACCCCCTGTTGCACCATGACCTTCAGCCGCCCCGGGCGGGCGGAAACCACCGCCAGTTCGGACAAGGCCAGCAGTCCGTTCACCACGATGAGGATCAGGACCGTCGCAATTTCAATGAATAACATCGTGACTCGGAAGCCTTTCGTCGCCGCCGGGCCCGGCAGCGACACGGATCATATAGCAACGGCTCGCGTAGGCGAGACGCGGCCCGGATCCTGGTCACGCTCTGCATTTATGTAAGTTTAGCCGGGGATGCAGCGTGGAAGCATGAAAAAGCCCGTCGAAGCAGCCTGCTTCAACGGGCTATATCTGGTTGCGGGGGTAGGATTTGAACCTACGACCTTCAGGTTATGAGCCTGACGAGCTACCGGGCTGCTCCACCCCGCGGAAATGGGAAGCGCGGGACCCTGCCCGCGCCAAGACTGTATGTAGCAGTGGTCTTTGGCATTTGGAAGGGCGGGCGCGAAAGGTTTTTCCCGTTTTTGCCGTAGCTGCGAAAGCGGCGACCCCGATCCGGTCCGAATGCGCCCCAATTCGCCTGCCTTGCGGCAAAAATCGACAGGCTTTGCTCTTCCCATATTGCCGGCTTTTGTCGTATGGCTAGCCCGCCGGAAGCCAAGCCAGACCGGCCATTTACCCATGGGGCAGGGTCAGGACAGCACCTCGACTGGACGCAGCCGAGGTTGGTCTAGGGAGCGTAGGGTAAGTCATGATTGAGATTATGTTCAGCTCGCTTTACGCGATGCTGACGTCGCCCAGCACTATGGGGCTGATGCTCCTTGCGGTCTTCTTCGGGCTCATCGTAGGCGTCACGCCGGGCATTGGCGGCCGGCTGTCCATCGCGCTCGCCATCCCCTTCGTATTCGGGATGGAAATGATCCCAGGCGCCGTCTTCCTGCTGACGATGCACGCGGTGAACGGCACCAGCGGACAAATCTCCAGCATCCTGTTCGGCGTTCCGGGTGACGGGGACGACGCCGCCACCACCATCGACGGCTATCCGATGGCCAAGAAGGGCGAGGCCGGCCGCGCGCTGGGAGCCAGCATCACGGCGTCGGGCGTCGGCGGCATCATCGGCGCGATTGTCTTCGCCATTATGATCCCTGTGCTCGAGCCGATCGTGCTGTCGTTCAGCCCGGCCGAATTCTTCCTGCTGGCGGTGATGGGCATCACCTTCATCGCTTTCCTCGCCGGCGGCAATCAGATTTTCAAAGGCATCATCGTCGGCCTGTTCGGGATGATGCTGGCCACCATCGGCACCGACCCCTATACCGCGACGCCGCGCTTTGCGGGCGAGATGCTCTTCCTGTGGGACGGGGTCAGCCTGGTGACTGCCGTGCTCGCGATGTTCGCGATTCCGGAAATGGTTGCGCTTGCGGTCAAGGGCGGATCGATTTCCGCGGTGTCGATGGAGACCGCGAATTTTTCCTACCGGCAGTTGTTCCAGGGCGTGCTGGAAGTGCCGCGGCATTGGTGGCTCGTGCTCCGCACCTCGATCATCGGCGCGATCATCGGCATGGTGCCGGGCCTCGGCGGCTCCGCCGCCGCCTGGATGTGCTACGGCCATGCGGTTCAGACCTCGAAACATCCGGAACGGTTCGGCAAGGGCGCGGTCGAAGGCGTGATCGCGCCGGAAACCGCAAGCAATGCCAAGGAGGGCGGCTCGCTGCTGCCGACCCTGTTTTTCGGCATTCCCGGCAGCTCCGGCATGGCCGTGCTGATGGGTGCCTTCCTGATCCTTGGTATTCAGCCCGGTCCCGCCATGCTCACCACCCATCTCGACGTGGTGTGGACGCTGATGTGGGCGCTGATCGTCGGCAACCTGATCGCGGTCAGCTTCCTGCTGTTCATCAATCGCTGGGTCGCGATGCTCACTTTCGTGAACGCCACGATGCTGGTTCCCTTTATCCTCGTGCTGGCGGTGAGCGGCGCCTATATCAACGAAGGCCAATGGCAGAACCTGGTTGTCCTGCTCGTCATCAGCGTCGTCGGCTACGGCCTGCTGCGCTTTAACTGGCCGCGCGCGCCGTTTGTGATCGGGCTTGTGCTCGGACGGATATCGGAAGAATCGCTGCACAAGGCGCTCGGGCTTTGGGGCTGGCAATTCTTCACGCGGCCGCTGTCACTCGTCCTGATCGGCTTGATCGTGGCGACGATTGCCTTCGCAATTTATCGGGGGCGTACGCCGCCGCCGCGCTATGCCGAACAAGTGGGGGTATCCTCGTGAGATATTCCCGCTTCGTGATGACCATTCTGATGCTCGCGATTTTCTCGGTGATGGTCGCGGTTGCCAGCAGATATCCGGCAGGCGCCCGTTTCATGGTTTTCGTGGTCGGCTTTCCGGCGATCGCGCTCTGCCTTTTGCAATTGGTCCTCGATCTGCGTGAATTCCGGAACGAGACCGCCCGCGCGGCGGTCGGCGGGATGCCAGCGGCGGCGCCCGATACCCCTGGAGTGCCCGCCGATGTCTCGCTGCAGATGCAGATGAATGCAGATGGGCTTGCTGTAGATAGTTACAGTCCGGAAACGGTTCGCAAGGAGCTGATTGTCTGGGGCTATATCTTCGCCTTGATCGGATCGATCCTGTTTTTCGGCTTCTACATCACCGTGCCGATATTCCTGGTGGTCTTCCTGCACTTTTATGCGCAAGCGAGCTGGCGCATGACAATCCTGCTTCCGGCGGCTGTCTGCGCCTTTCTCTACGTACTGCTCGGATATGTATTCCGAATGACGCTGCATATCGGCTTCGTCACGGAGTATCTGCTG
>DASSPI010000169.1:0-9807 GCA_035699705.1 Xanthobacteraceae bacterium | reverse complement strand
CAAACCTTGGCGACCCGCCGTAACCGCCGGCGTCCGGCGCTGGTTTCCGTGGAAACATCATAGGTGACGACGACCAGCATGGCAGAGCCTATTTCGGCAGATACGGCAGGTAGCCGTCCATCTCCCCACGGACGGTGCGCGCCATCAGCCGCGCCTGCACGAAGGGCGCGATGCCGACGGGCACCTTGATGCCGAGCAGCGGATGGGCGATTTCCTCCTGCTTGCGCTCCTGCCAGGCGGTGATGACGGTGCGCCGACCGCGGTCGTTGAGCATGACCGCGCCGCCTTCACGTTGATCGAAGTCGCGCGGGCCGAGTTGGCCGCGGTTGATGAGGGTTAACGCCAGCCGATCAGCCAGGGTGGAGCGAAATTCCTCTTGCAGGTCCAGCGCCAGCGCCGCGCGGCCCGGCCGGACCGCGTGCAGAAAGCCGAGTTGGGGATCGAGGCCGACGGTTTCCAGCGCCGAGCGGCAGTCGTTCATCAGCATCGAATAAAGGAACGACAACAGCGCGTTGAAGCGATCAAGCGGCGGGCGGCGGGTGCGGCCGTTGAGGGCAAAATGCGCGCGGGCCTGGGGCTTGACCGCCAGGTTGAGGGCCGCGAAATAACCGCGCGCAGCCTCGCCCTCGACTCCGCGCAGGGTGTCGAGATCCGCCGCGGCGGCGGTGGCGCGCAGCGATGCGGCGAGGTTGTCGGCACCGCGGGTGAGCTGACTGCGTTCAGCGGTGTCCGGGCTTTCGCGCGCGGCGCGCAGCAGCAGGCTGCGGCTGTTCTTGAGCTTACCGGCAATGACCGCGCGCGCGAATTCCAGCGCGAAGGCGCCGTCCGCCGCGCTGCGATGGTGCGCCTGGCGCAGCAGGATGTTGCCGGACACCGGCCCTTCGAGGCGCGCCTTGAAGCGGCCGCTCGTCTCCAGCAGCACCAGCGACTTGCCTTCGTCGGCCAGGCGGTGCATGAGGGCCGGCGACACCATGACGTTGCCGAAGCAGACCAAACCGCCCAGGTGGTGCAGCGGCACCTGCAGGCGCTTTTCCCGCTCCACGTCGATGCGCACGGTGTTGTTTTCCAGATGCACGTAGGCGTTGGGTGTCATCACGTAGAGGGTGTTTTGCAGGCTGTACATGCCGCGCTACTCCAAATCATCCGCAGCGAAAAGCGCGGTGCGCAGTTCGGCTTGCACGCCCTTTGCCGCGAGCGCTGTCGGTTCGCAGATTTCGTTCAGTGAACACTCGCGGCAGCGGGCGTCGTTCACCGGCGGCGGCAGGCGGCCACTGGCCAGCATGGCGCGGATGGCCTCGGCCGTCTCGACCACCAGCGCGCGCAGCGCCGGGGTGATCTCCACCTCGCGCCGGCGCCGGCTGCTGGCGTGATAGATGGCGCCGTGGGTCACGGGCCGGCCGAGCATTTCCTCCAGGCACAGTGCCTGGGCGGCGAGTTGCACGTCGTCGTGGCGCTTCTGACGCCGCCGTCCGTGTTTGAACTCGACCGGGAAGATGCGCCCGTCGGGATGGAACTCCACCAGATCCGCCTTGCCGATCAATCCCAGGCGATCGGACCACAGCGGCAGCGCGCGCTCAACCTTGACACCCGCCTGTATCTCGTAGCCGGGCGTGTCCACCAGCCGATGCACGGCGTTGCCGCGGGCAGTGTGGATGTTGTCGGCGAACGCCTGTTCGAGATGAATCAGCCCGCACTGGCGCGGGCAATAGCACCAGTGCTGGAGTGCGGATAGAGGGATGGGATCTGTCTCGGTCATGTTCACGCTGCTAAGATGGCTCTGGAATCCAATCGATGCAGGAGGTGTCCGATGGCGACCAATCTTGAACAGATCGAGGCCATGGCCTTGGCCTTACCCATCAAGCAACGCGGCGAATTGGCCCATCGACTCATCGTCAGCCTGGATGGCGAGCCCGAAGGCACGCCCGAGGAAATCGCCCAAGCCTGGGACGAGGAAATCGCTAGGCGTGTGGCGGAGATCGACGCTGGGACCGCAGTGCTGATTCCGCAAGAAGATGTGTTCGCGGAAATCGACGACATGTTGAGGAAAGCGGAAAAGTGAGAATCTTTTGGCAGGACCATGCCAAGATCGAACTCAAGGAAGCTGCGCGATATTATCGAATCAATGCTGGCGACGACGTCGCCCACGACTTCAGGGATGAAGTGCGACGCCTGACAAGACAATTGCTCGAACACCCGGAAATCGGGGTGCGCATTCTTCGTGAAACACGCCGTTACCCTTTGCATGACTATCCTTTCAACATCATTTATCGCTTGACGTTAGAGACCATCATCATCGTAGCCTTGGCACACCACAGCCGCCGCCCGGGGTATTGGGCGGGGCGGCGGTAATGGGTTTCACACCTTGCGCAGCAAGCTCACGCCGGGCTTGCGTTGCACCTGGATGCGCTCGAACAGCGCATGGGCGGGCGCATAGCTATCCATTTGATCTACATGCCGCGACATGACTCAAAATCCGTTGATCTCTTCTGGAGTAAGACCGTCCAGACTACTGAGCGTATAGCCACCGTCCGGGTTGACAACCAGTGTGCGATGGACCTTCGCCGACGAATACTGGCCAGCCTTACAGGAGTGCTGCCACCAGATCACTTTCAGCACTTCCATACTGCCGGCCGGGCGAGCGGATGACTCGTCGTTCTCGAACAGCCTCGGAAAAACCGTCTTGATGGCTTCCGCATCTGCATTGCTGAAACCGGTCTTATCGGCGAGTTGCGGGTTCATGCTGCCCTTGAAGACATAAACCCCATGATCGACGCGATGCTTCATGCCCATGGTGTCTGAACTTCTTTTGGTGCCATCGCCTTCGCCGCTCACGCTTTTGGTAATTTGCTGGCTGGTCACGTCGATGGGCTCGACGCTGAATGCAGACTGAATGGTGACTGGGCCTCGGATGCCGATAGAGACGCCAGTATCGCCTTCTTCGTCCGAGCCGTCTTCCTTCTTCTTACCCGCTTTCTTGTTACTCTTCAGCGCAAAAAGTTGCCCGAAAGCGCGTACATCCAGCCATTTCTTGCAGGCGAGTTCTGCGGTCTTCTCAGAACCTAATTCCTTGCCAAGCCCAGCTTCGGCACGGTCGCGAAGGCTTTTGGCATCATCGGCCTTGCGGTCATCCGACTGCACGAAAATCATGTTGCCGTCATCTTCCTTTCTGCCGTCGTTGATCCATCGTTCCAGCAGACGATCGCGAATCTTGCGCTTGATCGATACGTCGCTCATTTCGCCGAAATTCGAGTAATCCGTGCGCGGACGGTTGCCGTTTAGCGGGTCGCCGTTCGGGTTGGCATTGGTGACGCGAAAGATCACGGCGAAATCGATTTTGTTTTGCAGGGTGCTCATGGTGGTGTCCTCATTAATTATTCGACCGGGGTGTCTTCATCAGCCGCCGCAGCGGCGTCGGGTTTGGGCGGATTGAGCGCCTGCCGTTGGCAGTGGTAACCGAGCAGGAATTCGCCGGAGAGCTTGCTGTCTCGCAAGAAATCTTCTGGTTCGAAGAGGCAAAGGATTTCATCGACGACACGCATCCGCTTGATGAGAAATCCCTTTCCTTTATCAGACGAGTTCAACCTGGACTTGTATGGAGACAGCGCAAGTTCAATCGTCCGCCAAGTCGAAGCCGGTCGATCTGCAAATCGTTGCATGAAGCGTGCGGCAGTGGATTCACGCCCGCTCTCAGCTTTTGTAAGTGCGTAGTTTTCAATGTTTTCGGCAAGTGCCAGCAAACGCCCATACAGATAATCCCGGCTGCGCCGGTCGGTTTCCAGTGCCATCTCGTACCCCTCGTTTTTGAAAGCGCCCCGGTACAGACCGCAGGCGATACCCAGAGATTTTTCCCATTCCCAGCGTTCCAGCCCCACCCGATTACAGGCGCGGCGTGTTGTCGATTCAAGCAGGTCGCGAGGCAGCGCCTGACCATCGACGATGCACGGCAGCAAGCGCTCGATCGTGGCTTTTTTGAGTTTGTCGTCGAGGCGTCGCCCATACGCGGCCTCGGCAATGTCGTGCGGGGCAGGTGCGCCGACGAAGTGCTTGTCCTTGCCGAAATTCTGATGCCAGGCAAAATCGGTGTGCCAGCGTTCGATGCGCGCAAGAAACTCCGAACCGGTCAGCTCGCGGTAAAAGGTGATCGCCATCCGTCCGGGCGTAGCTGAATCCAGCCCCATCACGACGATGTCGTCGGTCAGGCCGAGCCGCGCGCGATAGCCTTTCATCGCCAGATTCAAGCGTTTGGCGAAGGCCTGCCCAGCGTCTGTGTTGGCGATGACGGCGGAGGGTTCGCTGGCGTCGCCACCCGCGAGCAGCAGCGTGAGTGAACTGCCGAATGGGTCGGGGATGGGTGCGCCGCCAACGGCCCACGCGACAATGACCTGATCGCCGTTGCGGTAGGCCTGACGCTGGATCAGCCAGCGCAGGGCGTTGTGGGCTTTTTGTGTGACTTCGTAGCCGACGCCACACGCTTGCTGCCCGGTGTCATCAGTGAATCGCCCTCGAAAGGTGTAACCCGAGCCATCGTTGGCGCTAATGAGTTTTGCACCGTCGCCCGCGTGGCGGATACGCTTGGGATGGCTCAAAGCCAAGTTGACTCCGATTTCGCCCGTCACCATGCAGATGCCTGGCGTTGCCTTGGCGCTGGCGTCATATTTCGCCCAAGCCACTTGCAAGCTCTCGTCTTCCCAAACTGCCGAGCATGGGTTGTCTGGTTCGTGAACCCGCCAACGGATAAAAACATTCCCCTGGTCACGGAGCTTGGTTTTGGCGTCTGGTGTAAGAACCTTGAATACCTCCGGCGCTGGGGTATCACTGCCCCAGTTGTTCAGCAGTTTTCCGTCGGCCCCAACATGCAGAACCTTTTCGGCAACCAAATCCGCAGCGACCTGTCTTTTTCTTACATAGGCAAGTATCGCCTCCGCTTTGGGATGGCTATGCGCGGACGCACACCAAGCTGCTAACTGCGCTTCGTAGTCCGTGAAGAACGAAGGTTTTCCACCGCCCATCTCGGTGTAATCCGCTGCGCAGTATTGGACCTTGTCGCACAGCGGGTGCGGCGGCGGCGCTTTGCCAGTTCGGCCAGCCGACTTTTCGGTCGCAGGGATGACGGTCTCTTCCTTGCCCAGAGTCCGAGCGGATTTGAAGTTGCCCTCTGCATCCAGCGTGACTTCCACGTGAGCCTGCTGAAAAGTATGGCTGACGGGGAGCAGACGTTCCGCACCCTCCGGCTCGTGCCCTTTGCATAGCTCGTAAGTCTCGTAGAGCTTCTGTATCCAGCTCATCTCACACCCCCAGTTCGGCGGCTTCGGCTTCGACGCTGCGCAATTTGTCTTTGCCGAATCGCTTCGCGGTCATGGGGCGTATGGTCTTGCGGATGTCGCAGGCTTCCGGCCTTGGGAATCGCACATGGCCGAACTCCATGACAGGTCGCCAAAAGCGCGCGCTGAGCGTCACGTCGCCGGTCTCGTCGGGGTAGTCAAAGCCGTGGAAAGTCAGGCCATAGTCCATGCGGTCGAGCGTGTCATAGTGTCCTTCCCCCGAGCCAAATTCGCAGGGCTCGACGTAGCCTTGGCAATCGCGCGTGCCGAGAAAAATGTCCTGCCGTCCGCCGAGTTCCAGCATTCGCTTTGCGATGGCGAAGTGCTTACCATCGATACGGTCGTCCGCCAGTCTAGGCTGATGTTCGTTCCACTCGAAATGAGCACGCACCTGGTATTCGACATCGACGAGGAAGGTGTAGATGGCGAGTGTATTGCCGCCGCCGTAGTCGAGCGGCTTCGTGCCCTTGGTCTGAGTGCGGATCGGGTTCACCACCCGCACTTCGTCGATGACCCAGATGAAGGTCGGCTTCCAGTAGATCGACTTGGCGATGCCTTTGAGCGCTTCGTAGGTCGGCAGGTGGTACGAGCACTTTTCGCCACCGATGCGGGTGAGCGGATCGGTGAAGAGCGCGTGGCGTGCGCTGACCTTGAATTCGATGCTGTTGCGGTTAGACACTGATAACCTCCATCAAACCTTCGGGGGTGTCGGAAAGGCCGAACTCCTCACTGTAGTAGCGGGGGTCGGCGAGATACAGAATGCCAGTTTCGTCCTGGATTTCGCGCACGGCATTGGCCTTGCTCAGGGCTTCGAGTTGATGCGGCAGGACGTTGACGCTGTATTGCTGGGCGCGGCGCAATAGCTCGAATTCCTTGTCGGGAAAATAAGCCGCGCATAACTCTGCGATGAGCGCTTTACCCGCTTCACCGTGCGGCACGATCACGCCGCGTGTCGGAGCATCGATGGCTTTGAAGGCGCGCGCGGCACTCATGAAGGATTGCCGCAGGAAGCGTGCCGGGGCTTGCCTTTTGGTGCGCACGTAGTCGCCGACGGCCAGCGGATTGCCCGACAGCAGGTTGAGCAAGGTGTCGTCGCGCCCAAGCGTATTGGCGGATACGTGGTAGCTCATTTCTTTGGCGCGGTCGAAGAAATAGTTTTTGTAGTACCAGGCCATCGCTTCCGGCCCGATGAGGTTGCTGCCGTATTTTTCCGGGTTAGCATCGTAGTCGTCGAGTACGCGATTGGCTTTCTCGCGCCCGATCAGAATGTCGGGCAGTTTGCTCAGGTTCTCGTCCTCATCGCGCGGGTTGATGACGTACACCTTGCCGCAGTCGAGCCGCCCGTTGCGATTGCAGCGCCCAGCCGCCTGTGCAATGGAATCGAGCCCGGCGGCATAGCGGATGACGGACGCAAAATCGACATCGACTCCGGCTTCGATCAACTGTGTGCTGAAGCACAGGGTCGGTAACGGCGGATTCGCCGCCAGACGGCTGCGAATTTCATCGAGTCTGGCCTTGCGGTGCGCTGGGCACATGCTGGTGCTGAGGTGAAATGCGGCTGCGTCCGGGTGACTGCGGCACAAGCGGTAGAGCGCCTGCGCCGCCTTTTTCGTGTTCACGATCACGAGACAGCTGCCGACCGCTTCGACCTGTTCCTGCGCGAGCACCGCAATGTCTTCCTGCGACCAGCCGCCCGGCTTGCGAAGGTTCAGCACATCAACGCGCTTCAGGTCATCAAACAACTGCCGCACGTCGCGGATGAGTTCGTTGCCGGGCGGGATACGGATCGCGCCCTTTACCGCATCGACCTGATCAAGAAGCGGCTGGGTGGCGGTGCAGAGCACGACCGTACTACGGCAATGGTCGGCAAGGAAATTCATCGCATTGTTGAAAAGATGCACGCAGCGCACCGGCAGACTCTGGATTTCGTCGAAGACCAGCACGGCATTGGCAAGCTGGTGCATCCGCCGCGCACCGCGCGTGCCCGCGCCGAACAGCGTTTCCAGTAGTTGAACCATGGTGGTGTAAACGATCGGCGCGTCCCAGTTTTCGGAAAGAATTTTGCTGCGCCAGGTCTGATCTTCGGGCGTGAGATTGGAGTGGTGTTCCAGCACCACGCTGCCTGCTTCGACGCCTTCTGGTTCGAGTATCTTGCGGACAACTTCGGCGTTCTGATCGATGATGGACGTGAACGGAATGACGTAAATAACGCGGTCGAGGCCGTGCCTCTGCGCGTGATGCAGCGCGAAGCGCAGGCTCGCCAGCGTCTTGCCACCGCCTGTGGGCACGGTCAGGGTATAGATGCCCGTGTCACGTTCGGCGGCTTCAAGGCAATGGCGCGAAATATCCTTCCGCAAGGCGTCGATGGGTTGGGTCGGCGTGAAATTCGCCAGATGCGATTCTAGCCGCGCGATCAGCGTTGTCCACGGGGTGTAATTCCCGCGCAGACGTCGCCGGGCACAGCCGGGGTGTTCGAAATCGGCGGTATCGATGCGGTCGGCGTCGATCAGGCAACTGAACAGTGCGCGCACCAGCAGGCCGATTTGCTGTTTGTAGACGGGGCTGCTCTTTTTCTCTGCGGCATTACCGGCGACAGCCCCAAGAATTTTTCTGTCCCAAGCTAAGAACGCCTGAGTGATTTCAGGTTTTTTGAGGAGGAGGCGCGCTTCGTCCAGAAGTGCTGGGTCGGCCTTGTCGAGCGCTTCCTGCAAGTGTGTTTTGTCAGCCGATTTCGACATGCGTCTGGCAAACCCGTCTTCAGTAGGTTGCCCCGGAGAAGAAGTCAGGCAATCGATCAAACCAGAGTGATGCGAAGCCACACATAGAGCGAGAGTTTCCCCTGCCACCTGCGCTAGCACATCTTTTCCTGCCAAGTGCTGCCAGATGAACTGCGCACCGCAGGTCGAGTGATCGATTTTTCCTTTCAGACCCGCCGCATCGACGAACTCTTCGTCCTCGTCCTGCTTCAGCAGGTTTGTCGCTGACTGGATATAGGCTTGGAATGCTGCGCTGTACTTACCAAGGTCGTGCAGCAATCCGATCAACTCGCCGTGCGTTGCCAGCTCGAATTTTGCGGCGAATTCTGAGGCCTGTTTCGAAACACCACGGAGATGTGCTTCCAGAGACTGGCATTCCGTGGTGTTCGCTCGCACGTGCGCGATATATGAGATGTTTGGTTCTTTTTCAGCCACTGGAAAATAAGTATTCATTCAGCATCGGCCCCAAATGCAACGCGGATGTAGCTCTGAAACTCCCCCGTATTTGCCCAGGTCGTGCCACAGCCCGGCCAGATGCGCCCAGTCCCGGCCGCCGAACGGCGTGGCATGGTCGCCGGCCAGACGCGCGACCTCATGCAGGTGCTCGGCGAGGTCGTGGCTTGCGATGCCTTTGTCTGTCTGGCGGGTGTGCGCCCATGGGTCGGGCCGGTGGTCCGGAGATTGTGTCATCGACATCGCTTTGGGGCGGCTGGTATTTGGAGATTATCGGCACTGTCCGGGCAAATGGGAGCGCGGGTTGATGCTTAAAGACTGCATCAAGGGCCCTGCCGCGCAGGAGAGGGCCAGCTGACATGTCGATTGCGTCGGGCCTGCCATATTCCGTTTCATGGATTAATATATCTGTATTGATTCCTTTATAAGCTAAAGCCGGCTTGGTAGCTTATGTCTCCGAAGCCCATCCGGGCTCGGACGGTATTCTTCCAAGAGGCCTGCCATGTCCGCATCCAACGTGATTCAGGCGATTCCCCAGCCCCCCGGCGCGGATTTCGATCCGGACACGCTGAACGTCCATCTCGCCGAGGCGACCGCCGAGGAGCGGGTGGCGTGGGCGCTGAAGCAATTCGGCAAGTCCATTGTGATGACCTCCAGCTTCGGCGCGCAGGCGGCGGTGTGCCTGCATCTCGTCGTCAGCCAGCGACCGGATATCCCGGTGATTCTGGTGGATACGGGTTATCTGTTCCCCGAGACCTATCGCTATGTGGACGATCTCACCGAGCGTCTGCATCTCAATCTGCAGGTCTATCGCGCCGCATTGACCCCGGCCTGGCAGGAAGCCCGCTACGGCAAGCTGTGGGAGCAGGGGATCGAGGGGCTGGACCGCTACAATCAGATGAACAAGGTCGAGCCCATGCAGCGCGCCTTGAAGGAATTGGGCGCGCGCGCCTGGATCACCGGCTTGCGGCGCCAGCAGTCCGTCAGCCGCCAGCATCTGCAGGTGCTGGGCCAGCAAAACGGGCGCATCAAGGTCCATCCCTTGGTGGATTGGACCGACCGCGACATCTATCTCTACATGACCCGCCACGAGCTGCCTTACCACCCGCTGTGGCACAAGGGTTATGTGTCCATCGGCGATGTCCATACCACCCGCCCGCTGGGCGAGGGGATGAGCGAGGAGGACACGCGCTTCTTCGGGCTCAAGCGGGAATGTGGCCTGCACGAGCGGGCCTGAATCCGGCGTGACGGGCAGGGCCAGGCAGCTATAATCAAGG
>DASSPI010000168.1:0-17157 GCA_035699705.1 Xanthobacteraceae bacterium | reverse complement strand
CTCACGGTCAAACTCTCGACCCGGCCGGAGAAACGTGTCGGCTCCGACGCGGCCTGGGATCACGCCGAGGGCATCATGCATGAGGTGCTCAAGCGGATCGCCGCGCAAGGCAGCAACCGCATCAAGACCGCGATCAATCCGGGCGAAGGCGCCTTCTATGGCCCGAAATTCGAATATGTGCTGCGCGACGCCATCGGCCGCGACTGGCAATGCGGCACCACGCAGGTGGATTTCAACCTGCCGGAGCGCTTTCAGGCCTTCTATATCGCGGCGGATGGCTCCAAGCAGACGCCGGTGATGATCCACCGCGCCATCTGCGGATCGATGGAACGCTTCCTCGGCGTCGTGCTCGAGCACTATGCCGGCCACCTGCCGCTCTGGCTCTCGCCCATGCAGGCGATGGTGACCACCATCACCTCGGATGCCGATGCCTACGCCACCGACGTGCTGGCGGCGGCGCGGCGCGCCGGACTGCGCGCCGAAATCGACCTGCGCAACGAGAAGATCAATTACAAGGTGCGCGAGCACTCACTCGCCAAGGTGCCGGTAATGCTGGTCGTGGGCAAGAAGGAATCGGCCGAGCGCCTGGTGTCCATCCGCCGCCTGGGCAGGGAGGGGCAGAAGGTGATGCCGCTCGATGACGCCCTGAAGATGCTGGTGGACGAGGCCACCCCGCCGGACGTGAAGCGGATGAAGCTGGCGCAGTGACCCTACTAATCCGTCGCCGCTTGCGGGGAGGGATCAAGCATCAGCGCGCCATCACCTCGATTTCGCCGTCGACGCCGGTGATGACCTTGAAGCCGCGCTCGTAAACCTTGCCCTCGTTGCGGGCGATGGCGCGATAATCGCCTTCCGCCAGGATGTAGCGCGGGAAAGCGCCGATCGATTCCTTGATCACGTCGCCCGAAGGCGTCATTACCGACCAGGCGGTATTCGCCAGCGCCTCGCCGCCCGGCGCGCTGACCAGCTTCAGCGTCACGATCGCCGCGCGGTGGTTCACCGTCACGTCGGTGAGCTTGCCGGCTTGCACGCGGATATCCGAGCGCACGACGGAGTTGGCGTCGCCGTAATTGGAGACGATGTAATACGTGCCCTCCGGCAGGGGCACCACGTCTCCGGTCACCACGTTCTGCACGATCGGCCGCCGGTCGGTCGGCTCGAACTGACTGCCTTTGTAGATATCGAAAGAAACCTGGCTGGGCGGGATGCGCGAATCCCCCACCCGGCCTTCGACCCGCAATCCGCCTGCTTTGATCTCGAAAATCTCGCGCACGGCTTCCGTGCGCAATTGCACCGGCTTCACCGCGCTGGCGAGCCCGAAGCTGACATGCACGACATAACCGCCCGGCGGCAGCAGCAAGGTCGGCGAGGCCGCCTTTTCTTCCTTGATGAGCTTGAACAAGCCGTTCTGGTCCGGCTTGTCGGAATAGATGCGCCAGAGCAGCCCGGCGGTGATGCCCGGCGGCTCGGGGCCGAAGCGGGCGGCCAACATGAGCGGCACCTGGCCGGCCGAAACGGCGGATGCGCCCTGCGCCGGCGCATTCCCGGACGGCGCGGTCATGGCAGCGGGCGGATTGGACGGGGGACTGACCGCACCGCCGCCGGGTGGCGCGAGATTGATCGCCGGTGGTGGAACGGAGGGGATGGGAGCGGGAGGAATCGGCGGGCCGAAGATCGAATTGCCCCACTGCGCCGAAGCGGATTGCGGCATCCAAAGCACGCAAATGAATATGGCAGCCTGCAAGATCCGGCAGGCACCGGTGAGAAGCCCCGAGGTCGTCATGCCCGCCATCTCGACTGCAATCGCGGCTATTTCAAGCCAATGGCCGGGTTTGTCACCCGTTCCGCGCTATGTTACCCGAACACGCCTGCTCGTGCCCGCTTCCGAAATTTCCGATACATCGCGGCATACTTTTACGAACTTCGGATGCAAAGGGCACCAGCACCTTCATGAGTCTGGTGCCGCTTTCGGCGGCACTTGGAGCCCAAAATGCCGGAAGCCCTCGACCTGCTCAAGACCCGCCGTTCCGTGAAGCCGATGGAGCTGACCGGACCGGGACCCTCCGCCTCCGAGATCGACACCATCTTAACCATCGCCTCGCGCGTGCCCGACCACGGCAAGCTCATGCCCTGGCGCTTCATTGTGTTTGAAGGCGATGCGCGCTTTGCGGCCGGCGACAAGATCGCCGCGGCCTTTGCCGCAAAATATCCGGATGCCACGCAGGATCAGGTGGACAAGGAACGCGAGCGGCTGGCGCGCGCGCCCTTGGTGATCGCCGTGGTCAGCCGGGCCGCCGAGCATAAGAAAATTCCGGAATGGGAACAGGTGCTTTCCGCCGGCGCCGCCGCGATGAGCCTTGTCTTGGCCGCGCATGCGCTCGGCTACGCCGCCAATTGGATCACCGAATGGTACGCCTATGACCGCGGCGTGCTGGATTCATTCGGAGTGGGGCCGCAGGAGCGTCTCGCCGGGTTCATTCATATCGGCCGAGCAAAAGGTCCAGCCGAAGACCGCGACCGTCCCCCGCTGGGCGAGATCGTCACGCGATACGCAGGTTAACTCTCAAGGCGAATAAGGCTTCGGATTTTCACCATAGTTATGTGATCCGCTTGTTTGCTGGCCGTCGGGGCCGGATCATAGCGGGCGGTGCGGAGGGTAATTTTCCGTGTTCGAGGTTTTCACACGGCGCGCACGAAATGGAGACCAGATGGGCGGCGAGGCCTCGGCGCCGGTCGCGCCCAAGCGCCCGAGCGTGGCGCTCGCGCTCGGCGGCGGCGCCGCGCGCGGCTTCGCGCATATCGGTGTGCTGCGCGCGCTGGTCGCCAGGGGCATCACGCCTGACATCATCGTCGGCACTTCCATCGGCGCCGTGGCGGGCGGTTGTTTCGCCGGTGGCGCGCTGGATACCTTGGAGCACTGGGCGCGCGGGCTCACCGTGCGCGGTGTGCTTGGCTATCTCGACGTCAGCCTCTCCGGCTCCGGCCTGATCGGCGGCAACCGGCTGGCCGGCCATCTGGAAAACGCGCTCGCCAAGACCATGATCGAAGACCTGCCGATCCGTTTCGCCGCGATCGCCACCGAGGTGCGCACCGGCCACGAAATCTGGCTCACTCACGGCCGGCTGGTGGAAGCGCTGCGGGCGTCCTATGCGCTGCCGGGAATCTTCCCGCCCGTGCGGATCGGCGGCCGCTGGCTGGTCGATGGCGCGCTGGTCAACCCGGTGCCGGTTTCGGCGGCACGCGCGCTCGGCGCCCGCGTGGTCATCGCCGTCAACCTCAACGCCGATCAATTCGGCCGCGGCATCACCATCGTCAGCCACGGCTCCGATGCCAGTGACGAGGAGCCGATGGAAGAGCTTGAGAAACAGCCGTCGCGCATCGGCGCCTTCTTCAGCGCCGAACGGCTGCTCAAGCGCCAGTTTCTCGGAAATGCCGACCGCCCCGGTCTTTCGACCGTGATGGTGGACGCCTTTAATGTCATGCAGGATCGCATCACGCGCTCGCGGCTGGCCGGCGACCCGCCGGACGTTTCGATCAATCCCCGGCTGGGACGCGTCGGCTGGTTCGATTTCCATCGCGCCGAGGAAGCCATCAAGCTGGGCGAGGAAGCCGCCGACAAGGCGAGCGAGACGATCAACGAGGCGATCGCCGCGCTGGCTTAATATCGCGCGTCAGTTTTTTGATTGCGGCATGATCTTTATCGGCGAACCGGTCGCCATCCCGGACCAAGTCCGGGACCGGCTTTCGCCGCATCACGCCGTTTGGATGTAACTCTTCAGCGCGTCGGATTCCTGCTCCATCTCCACGATGCGGTACTTCACCACGTCGCCGATGGAGATAATTCCGGCCAGCCGGCCCTGCTCGATCACCGGCACATGGCGGAATTTTCCAGCGGTCATCCGCTCCATGATGGAGTGGATGGTTTCATCCAGCGTGCAGGTGAAGACCTTTCGGGTCATTACCTGCGAAACCGGCTCCTGCATCGCGGCCACGCCGCGCTCGGAGATCGCGCGCACGATGTCACGTTCGGAAAGGATGCCGACGACGCGGTCGTCAGCGCCGAGCACTACCACCGCACCGATGCGGCGTTCGGCCAGAAGTTTCGCCGCGGTATCAAGCAACACGCTGGGCTCGATCGTGACGACGTCGCCGCCTTTGGTATCAATAATCGATTTGACGATCATCGCGGCCTCCTTGCTTCCGGTGCTCACGCCATGAGACACCCGCAGCGTTACGCCCGCAAGCCTTTCCTATTGTGGCATGTCCTCGCCGCTCTCTCCCCAGCGCGCCGCCCGCGGCACCGGGTCAAACAGCGAGAACAACAACAAGCCGGCGAGGAAGCCTCCGATATGCGCTTCCCACGCCACCGACTGACCGGCTCCCACCAGCGGCAGCGAGCCGAGGCCAAAGAGCAGGTTGAGGCCGAACCATACGATAAGAAAGACGAAAATGCGGGGATCACGTAAAGCTGAAAGCAGCGGCAGCGCGGGGATGCGGTAGGCGCGATCGTCCTTCTGCTGCCAGAGCGCGATCGGACCATGCGGCTGGAAGGCAAAGCGAATAGCCGCCGCCATCATCCCCGATACCGCGGCTGACGCGCCGATCACCGGAAATACCTCCCCGAGATGCGTGATCAGGTGCGCGCCGGCCCCGGCCGCCGCCGTCGCGCCGAAGAACAGCAGAAACCGCGCGGTGCCAAAGCGCCGCGCCACGGCACTGCCAAAAGGAACGAACCAGAGCGAATTCATGCCGAGATGCATGATGTCGGCATGGATCAGGGCATAGCTGACAAAGGTCCAGACCTGCGCTCCAAGGCCGCCGGGCAGGCCGCCTTCGAGCAGGAGCGCGGTGTCGTAGCGCGCCGGGATGAAGGCAAACAGCATCAGCAGCTCGAGATCCTGGCCGGCATCGAGCACCAGGGATCGGAAGGCATGGATGCCGGCGAATACCGCGAGCGCGGCAACGATCACCGCCGGAATGTTGAAGATCGGTTCTGAGGATTGATTCACGGCGGGGTCCCTGCGCCCGCCCACATAGGCTTCCGCAGCGCGATCGGCAAGCGAGCCGGCGCGCAAAAAAAGAGGGAGGGCGCTAAGCCCTCCCTCCGGAGCCCCTCTGGTGGTCAGTGTGTCAGCACCCACGTTTCGCGGCGCCAGTCACGTCCCTACCCCTTCCCCGAAAACTTCTGCGCCAAAATTAGCGCATCGCGCATCGCGCGCAAGCGCTAAGCGGAATTAATGCTAACGCGCGACGAGTGCGGACGTTAACGCACGCATCACGGCGGCGGCACGGCCCCTGCTCCTCCCATCGATGAAAACGCAAACGCGCATCCAGATGTCCCGGCAAGGGACACAGCCAAGCCGAAGCATGCGCGACAATAGGACAGGAGCAAGGAATGAAGCACGCATCAAGCCACGAAGTGTTCGAATATTGGAATGAGCGGCGTGGCCATCGCGTCGCTCCCGAGCGCGGAGACATTCAGCCCGGTCCGATCCGGCGCGCGCTCGGGGATACCTTCATCCTCGCGCAGGATGCCAACGGCGCCTATCGCTTTCGCCTTGCCGGCACACGCAGCTGCGCGCTGTTTTGCCGGGAGCTGAAAGGCGCGGAGTTCATTGCCTTGTGGGCCGAGCCGGAACGAGCCGACATGCTGGAACTGATCACGGCGGCGAGCGAAGAATCCGCCGGTTTCATCGCCGGCGCGAGCGGACATAACGCGGACGGCGCTGTGGTTGATCTCGAATTGCTGCTGCTGCCGCTTGGGCATCGCCATCGCAGTCAAACGCGGCTGCTGGGCGTGCTGGCGCCGCTCGTGCCGCCTTACTGGCTGGGCACGACGCCGGTGGAAGGCCTGAGCTGCGGTACCATCCGTTATCTCGGCCCGGGCTCTGGCCATGTCGCCGCGCCGCGTCTTGTCCCCGGCACGGAAAACGGCCGCCTGCGCCGCGGCCTCACTATTTATAACGGCGGTCGTTCCTAAGGAAGAAAGACGCGTAGAGCTCGATTGCCGGGTAAACGCACCGTTAACGATAGCTGCCTACTCTGCCTCGCGGTCGAATTTGCGGAGGAGGCTCATGGCGATGTCGGTGGCGCGTTCAGGAGCGAGAATCCTGCCGCTGAACGAGGAGCGCCGCCGCCATCAACGGGTCAGGATCGACCTGCTTGGCCGCCTGATGCTGGAAAATCGCCAGGAATACCCCTGCCGGATCATCAATATGTCCCCCGGCGGCGCCGCCATCATGGCCGAGGCCCCCGGCAAGGTCGGCGAACGCGTGATTGCTTATGTCGATCACCTCGGCCGGCTGGAGGGCAAGATCGCCCGCGAATTCGAGGGCGGCTTCGCCATATCGATCGGGGCAACGCCGCGCAAACGCGAAAAGCTCGCCGCCCAGCTGACCTGGCTCGCCAACCGCCAGATGCTGAACCTTCCGGAAGACCGCCGCCACGGCCGTATCGTTCCGCGCAACCCGATCGCCCGGCTGATCCTTCCGAGCGGGGTCAACATCACTTGCCGCGTCATCGACATTTCGCTGTCCGGAGCCGCGATCGCCGTACAGCCCTCGCTATTGCCGCCGATCGGAGCGGCGGTCACCGTCGGCAAGACCCCGGGACGCGTGGTTCGTCACATCGACGACGGCTTCGCCATCGAGTTCACCCGGCTGCTGCACCCCGATTTTGTGGAAGAGAGCGTCACCGGCGAGTAAACGCCGCGGCCCGCTCAGCGGCCCGACAAGCGCATTTCCCGCGTGCCGACCCACGCTTTCCGCCGCCCCAACCTTTTCATCGCAAGGTTAAGCCGCGCGCCCCCGCAGCCCGCGCGGGCGCGCCATTGCTGTGTGCGGCGCATTAATGTTCAAATTTTATGTAAATTGTATTCGATAGAATTTTACGCGTATTTGAGTAGAAGAAAGACAGTATTCGAGTTGCTCTTTAGTTTTGTTGTCTTCAAAGTTACTTGTCCGATTTAGCTGCGATTCAAAGGCTTTGTGGGAAATGTGGCCCCGTCAAGACGGGAGGGGGCCACAAATGTTGTGGTGTTCAAAAAAAACAATACTTGCCGCCTGCTATCTATTGGCTGGCATGACCTTGCTGCCGACGCATGCCGCCTTGGGCGCGTCGGAACGGCCGGTTTTCATTTCGGTCGGCCAGGAGGCCAGGCCGCCGATCGGCTGGGTGCAGTTCTGCAACGAGAATCCGCGCGACTGCGATACGCAAGGCGGCGCGCGCGACGTGGTGCTCAACGCAAAGGCCTGGAGCGATCTCATTCGCATCAATCGCTGGGCCAATGACAACATCAAACCGGTGACCGACATGGAGCACTGGGGCGTGGTGGAGCGTTGGGACTACCCTGACGACGGTTACGGCGACTGCGAAGACTACGTGCTGCTGAAGCGGCAGATGCTGATCAAGGCCGGATGGCCGCGCAGCGCGCTGCTGGTCACGGTGGTGCGCGACAAGAAAGGCGACGGTCACGCCGTGCTGACGGTGAAGACCGACAAGGGCGAGTTCATTCTCGACAATCAGAACGAGAACGTCGTGCTCTGGTCGCAGAGCGGCTACCGCTTCGTGAAGCGTCAGTCGCAACTCAATCCGAATGCCTGGGTGGCGCTGGGCGATCCGCCGCCGGCCACCACCACGGCCAGCGCGCGCTGATCAAACAAAGGAGATTCGCGGTCCGGTCACGTCCCCACCCCTCCCCGTCCCAGACCGGGTCGCGAGCGGCCGGCCTTCCCCAAAGGCCGGCCGCACCTTTATTTGGGGTGCTGTCATGGTGCGGAGCCGCGCGGGTAAGCGGCCTCGAACATCAATCGATCCGCTTGAGGCCCTTGGCGTAGCGCTTCCAGCGCCGCACATAGATGTCCGCGCCTTCGCGGATCATCTGCATGATCCGGTCGTCGACGCTGCGGATCGCGCGCGCGGGCGCGCCGACGATCAGCGAATTGTCGGGAAAGACCTTGCCTTCGGTCACCAGCGCGCCGGCGCCGACCAACGAATTCTTTCCGATCTTCACGCCGTTGAGCAGGATCGCGCCCATGCCGATCAGGCTGTTATCGTCCACCGTGCAGCCGTGCATGATGACGTTGTGGCCGATCACGCAATTGCTGCCGATGGTCATGGGATATCCGGGATCGGTATGCAGCGTCGCGTTGTCCTGGATCTGCGAGCGCTCGCCGAGCTCGATCCATTCATTGTCGCCGCGCACCACGGCGCCGAACCAGACGCTGGCCTCGTGCTTCAGCCGCACCTTGCCGATGAGGACCGCCGTGTCGGCGACCCAGTAAGTGCCAGCTTCAGGAAATTCCGGCGCCTGCCCGTCGAGCGCGTAAATCGTCATCCGCTGTCTCCGTATAGCGCGCGATCAGCAAAAGTCGGCACCGGCGAGCCGGTTCCCACTTCGCCCGATCAGGCGCGGAGCAACTTGCCATGCTGCCCACCGAATGGCGAGATGAAGATCAGGCGCCGAACAAGCCCAGCGCGTGCAGGGTCATGATCACCACCGTGCCCGACATCATGCTCCAGAATCCCGCAAGGACGGTGGAGAGCATGACGAACTCGAAACGGCGTCCGACCAGCCGCCGGGCGCGCAGCGTGTTGCGCATGATGATGAAGGGCGCGGCAAAAACCAGGAACGGCACCGCGGCAAAGGTGGAAGGAGCCGGCCCATTCTTCAGCAGCCGGAAGCTGGCCGGACGCTTGGTGAGGTACTGGTATCCCGTCGCGATCAGGCCCGCGAAGGCAAACCCCAGCACCAGGGCAAGAAAAGACTCGATCTGCTCGGGAGACACGGAAATCCTCACACACCACGAATAATAATGCGGATTGTCGCGCGGCTGCCCGCGCCGGCGCCAGCGCATCGTTAAGGAAGGGTTAATGGCCGCCTTGGGCGCGCGGCTCCTATAGCTCTTGGGGCCGTGTGCGCCGTGGCATAATCGCCTTTGATTCGCTTGTTGTTTTCCATGCAAAGGACGTGACCATGAGCTACGCGATGGGCGGACGATCCCCGCGTCGCGCGCGTAAAGTCGCGCGCAGCCTGCTCATGCTGCCCTTTCTGATCTTCCTCGGCGTCAGCTCGATCGCGGTTGGCTACGTGGGCTATGTGCTATGGCCGCGCTGGCCCGGTCCTGTCGTCGCGCCCAACGCGCCGTCGCTGCCGATCATCGTTGGCGGCACGGCCTTTAACGTGCCGCCGGCGGCGATCCGCCGTCCGGTCCAGCGCAAACCGGGCACGCAGGAGCGCATCGATCTGGTCTTCGTCTGGCCCTCGCTTGCGCCGCCCGCCAGCGCCGCGGAAGCCGGGCCGCATGCCGCTTCCGCCAGCCCGGAGGCCGCGCATCCGTTTGAGCGCATTTTCCTCGCCATCGCCGCCAGCGACGGCGGCCCCTCGCCGCTGGAGCGCATGCAGACGATCTACCGGCGCTATCTCGCGCCGGAAACGCTGTCGGCGCCGGCCGGGCTGATCATGCTCGCCTTCAGGAAAGACACGCCCTACCAGGGCGAGGACATGTTCTACACCCCGGACATGCCGGAGCGCTTCATCCTGCGCTGTACGCGCGATGGCTTGGGGCCGACGCCCGGCACCTGCCTGCATGAGCGGCGCATCGGCGGCGCCGACATCACCGTGCGGTTTCCGCGCGCCTGGCTTGCCGACTGGACCAGCGTGGCCGACGGGATCGACCGCCTGATCTCCCGGCTGCAGTCGCACACGCGCTAATCGACGCTGAAGCTCGGAAGTCTAGGCCGCGCTGTTGGGCTCGAGATCAATCCCGAGGATTGGCATCTCGAAAATATAAGAGCGGCCGCCGCGCTGGTCGTCCAGGAACAAGACGCCGATGAACTCTTCGCCGAGATAGGCTTCGACCGAATCCTGCTTGCGCGGCCGCGCCACTACACGCAGCTTCTCGTTGTCG
The DNA here is from genome assembly GCA_035699705.1 of Xanthobacteraceae bacterium. GTDB lineage: Bacteria > Pseudomonadota > Alphaproteobacteria > Rhizobiales > Xanthobacteraceae > CANKHA01. The sequence continues at coordinate 7,249 of DASSPI010000168.1, read as the reverse complement.
AACTTGCGCTTCAAATAGACGTCCAGACGCTTGGCGTCCTGAGCGCCGCCTTCCGACTCGCCGATCGGAATCTCCATCCGCAAATTGTACGACCGTTCTTCGTCATCGTCGTCAGCGGTGAGATCGCCGATCGGGTCTTCTCCCAAATAGACTTTGGCGGTGTCGCCCTTTTGCGGCGCGATACGGATGCGCACATTGCCGAACAAACGCTTCAGATAAGATTCAACCTGCTGGGTTTCCTTGACGTCCACGCCTGCTGCTCCATTTCGTTTGCGCGCGCTTTGCGCCCTTTAATTTAGAGGGCACATGCACCTTCTTGGCGCCCGGGTCAAATCCCCGCGTCGTATAGCATCTGGTCCATGAAGCGCGACGGCTCGGCGCAGCCCGCGGTGCCAACCACCTTGGCCGGAACGCCGGCGACGGTGACATTACGCGGCACCGGCTTCACCACCACGGAACCGGCAGCGACGCGGGCGCATTCACCCACTTCGATATTGCCGAGGATCTTCGCGCCGGCGCCAAGCATTACGCCGCGGCGTATTTTCGGATGGCGGTCCTCGTGTTCCTTGCCGGTGCCGCCGAGCGTGACGCCATGCAGCATGGAGACGTCGTCCTCGATGACGGCGGTCTCGCCGACCACGACTCCGGTGGCGTGGTCGAGGAAGATGCCGCGCCCGATGCGGGCGGCCGGATGGATATCGACCTGGAACACCGACGACGAACGGCTTTGCAGATAGAGCGCGAAATCCTTGCGGCCTTTGTTCCAAAGCCAATGCGCCAGGCGATGCGCCTGGATGGCGTGGAAGCCTTTGTAGTAGAGCACGGGCTCGAGCGGCCGGTACGTGGCGGGATCGCGATCCATCACGGCGGCGATGTCGGCGCGGAAGGCATCGCCGATGGCGGGATCTTCCTCGACCGCCTGGCTGTAGGCCTGGCGGATCACGTCGCCCGAGACGTCGGCATGCGCCAGGCGCTCCGACAGCCGGTGCACGATCGCGGCTTCCAGCGTGTCGTGATGCAACAGGGTCAGGTAGATAAAGGTCGCCAGCTCGGGCTCACGGCGGACGACTTCCTCCGCCTCCCGGCGAATCCGCGCCCAGACCGGATCGACTTTCTCGACCACAGTCGGCTTGAGCTGCTGGGCCATTATTGCCTCCACGCCTGAAAACCCGGGCCGGGCTTCTAACACAGATCGGGAGCCGCGCCGACCCCGGCAAGGTCAGGATCAGGGACGCGCGTTAAGAAAGTCGGTCGCGGCAGCCTTGAACACCTTGTCCCCTACCGCAAGCATGTGATCCCGATTGGGAATTTCCAGTGCTTGGCCTTTGGGCAACAGGCTGGCGAGCGGCTGCGGCGCCCCGGCGAGGGGATCCTTGCCGCCCACCGCGACCAGGGCGGGAACCTGAATGGAGGCCACCTCTTCCCGGCTCAGAACCTGCCGGGAGCCGCGGATGCAGGCGGCCAGCGCCCGGCGGTCCGAGCCGGTCTGGTCGGCAAAGGCGCGGAACATGCGGCCGACCGGATCGCTCACGTCCTCGAGCGATGGCGCTTCCAGCGCCTCGGCGATGGAGTCCGGCAGACCCGCGCCTTCCACCAGCTTGATGCCAAGCCCGCCCAGTATCAGCGAGCGCACCCGATCCGGATGCCGCACCGCCAGGAACGCGCCGATCCGCGCACCCATCGAATAACCCATTACGTCCGCCCGCCCGATACGCAGATGATCGAGCAGCGCGCGCACGTCTTCTGCCATCAGGCTGGTGTGATAATCCGCCGGTTCATAGAGCTTGCTGGACTCGCCGTGTCCGCGATCGTCGAGCGCGATCACGCGCCGGCCCGCGCCTGTCAGTGTCGCGGTCCAGCCCGGATGCACCCAGTTCACCTCCTTGCTGGAAGCAAATCCATGCACCAGCACGATCGGCTCGCCCTCGCCCTCGTCGATAAAGGCGATCTCGACCGCGCCGTTGCGAAAACTTGGCATGCAAGGGAGTCCTCGGGGGAGAAATCAGAAGCGGCTTCTAAGCTGCAACCAGGGGCTCGTTTCGTTGCAGCGCGCGCAGCTTGCGTTTTTGCAGACGGCGCCAGGTCGCTCGCTCGACCGCGCCTTTGCAGGACGCGACAAAGCCCAACAGGGTGACTATCGCGCCAAGGATCCACAAAGACAAATTGACCGTGGCAAAGCCCAGTGCGATGGCGCCGCGGCCCAACAGCTTCAGCGTCGCCCTTGTCTTGCTGCCCTGCTTCTCCGCGATCTGCGCCACGCGCGCCATCTCGCGCGGATTTTCCGCGATCTTCAACCCGTCGAGCGCAGCCTGGGTTCCGGCCTTGTTCTGCACGCGGCCGACATTGCGCACGAGCTGCAGCAGCCCGCCCGCCTTTTCCACCTTCACCGCTTCGCGCGCCGCACGCACCGCCAGCGCCGGCTCGGTCAGGCTCGCGCCGGCGATGGCGCGGTTGAGCGTGGGCCAATCGATTACCTCGCGCAGCGAACGTCCGATCCAATCGGCCATGCCGGCGCTCATCCGCCCGGCTTTGCGCGCGGCTTTCACCACCGACACGCCGACGCGGGCCGGCGTCGCGGCGCCGAAGCTTGCATAGGTGCCGGCGGTGATCGCCAAACCGATGCAGGCCAGGCCGAGCACCAGCTCGTCGGCATTTTGACCGCTTGCCAGCCGCGCGCCTTCGCGCACCGCATCGCGCAGATCGCCGAAAACAAACAAATCGCCGAGCGCGGTGCCGGCCAATCCGACCACGTCATCCGGCTCGCCGGTGACAAAGCCGCGCGCAAAAGTTTCCGCCACATGCGCGGTCGAGTTGGCGTCCGCCACCGCCGCGGTGACCTTCTCGGCCAGCGGCGCATCCACCACGATGCCGCGATCCTGCGCGAGATCGACAAAGCTCTTGGCAAGATCGGCATCGTTGACCGCGAGCGCGGCCTCGATCTCGCGCCGGATCACATCGGGTTTGACGGTTTGATCGAGCCCATAGTCTGCGATCTTCACAGCATCGCCTTCGATAGCCAGGATTGATTCCGCTTCGATGCCGCGCGGCACCAGGATAAGCGCCGCCACGGCGTAGCCGATGGCCGTCAGCAAGGTAAGCACAACCGGCCATCGCCGCGGGCGAGGCGTTTCGGCAGGCCGGCCGCGGGCAATCGTATCGTTCGGGCGTATGACCATGAAAATGAGCTTTGGCGCGCTTTTATCGATCCAGTCGAAAACGCTCGGGATTCAAAGCAGTTCCGCAAAGTCGCCAGCGGCCCCGGAAAGCCTTAATACCTCACTAGGAATCGCCCCGTTGGCTCGTTATGGTGCGGCGCAATCGCAAAAAGCGCAAACAATAGGCCGTATCATGGCGGAGAGAGTCGTTCCTCATTTCCACAACCAGCCGGGCGCCGCCGTGATCGAAATCGGCGCGCGGGAATTCATGTGCATCGGCGCGCTGCCGCCGTTCGATCACCCGCACATCTTCCTCGACATGGGCGATGAATCCGAAATCGTCTGTTCCTATTGCTCAACGCTTTACCGGCATAATCCCGCGCTCGATCCGCATGCGGCGCGGCCGGAAGAATGCGCCTGGCGCGAGACGGCGACGGCCTGATACGCGCCGCGACGGAGACCACCCTTGTCGCGCACCATGCTTATTGCCGGCGGCGGTATCGCCGGCCTGACCGCGGCACTGGCGCTCGCCCAGAAAGGCTTCCGCGCCGTCGTCTTCGAGCAATCGCAAAAGCTTGAGCCGATCGGCGCCGGCATCCAGCTGTCGCCCAATGCAATGCATGTGCTGCTGGGGCTCGGCCTCGGCGACGCCCTCCGCCCGCATGTCGTCTCGCCCGAGGATATCCGCATCCGCAAGGCGAGCACCGGCAGCGACATCGTGCGGGTGCCGCTCGGGTCTTACGCGCAGCAGCGCTATGGCGCGCCTTACTGGATGATCCATCGCGGCGACCTGCAAGCCGCGCTGCTGGATGCCGCCCGCGCCCATCCCGATATCAGGCTGACGTTTGGCGGCAAGGTGCAGGACTACGCGGTGCACGCCAACGGCGTCACCGCGCAGGTCCGCTTCAACGCAACGGCGGGCGAGGAGCGATGCGTCGGGCTGATCGGCGCCGACGGGCTGTGGTCCACCATCCGCGAACGGCTCGGCTATACCGATCCGCCGCATTTCAGGAAACGCACCGCCTGGCGCACGGTGGTGCCGGCGGACGCGGTGGACAGCGAAGCACGCGAGGCTTCGATCAATCTCTGGCTCGGGCGCCAGGCGCATCTGGTGCATTATCCGATCCGCGCGGGCACGGCGATCAATATCGTGGCCATCCTGCGCGATGACGCGCCGAAACCCGGGTGGAACAATACCGGCCCGCGTGATGAAATTCTGGCGACTTTCCGCAACTGGGCAATACCCGCGCGCAATATCGTCGCGTCAGCGCAAAGCTGGAGAACCTGGACGCTGTATGATCGGCCGCGTCTGCGCCGCTGGGGCAATGGCCCGATCACCATGATCGGTGACGCGGCGCATCCGATGCTGCCCTTCCTCGCCCAGGGCGCCGCGATGGCGATCGAGGACGCCGCCGTGCTGGCGGACTGCCTGGCCAAGACTCCGGACGACAGCGCCGGGGCGATGCGGCGTTATGAAGCGCTCCGCAACGACCGAACGACGCGCGCGCAGAAGGCGGCATCACGGAACGGCTTGCGTTATCAGGCCTCCGGCGTCGAAGCTGCGGTGCGCAATGCCGCGCTGCGGATGATGGGCGGCGCGGGCCTGCTCAAGCGCTACGACTGGCTCTATGGCTGGCGCGTGACGCCGCGGACACCCAGATAGGATTCCATGGCAGCCGATAATCCAGAAGCTCTCACCCACCTCGGCGATCACGGCCACGCTGAGCACGGCCACGCTGAGCACGGACATGGCGGTCACGAACGGCCCCAGGCCGGCGTGATCGACCCGGTCTGCGGCATGACCGTCGATCCGCATAAAACGCCGCACCGCACGGAATACGGGGGGCATCCGTATTACTTCTGCTCCGCCGGCTGCCGCGCGAAATTCGTGGCCGATCCGGCGCGCTATCTCGGCGACGTGAAGAAGCCGGAGCCGGTGCCGGAAGGCACGATCTATACCTGCCCGATGCATCCGGAAATTCGACAGGTCGGTCCGGGCTCCTGCCCGATCTGCGGCATGGCGCTCGAGCCCGAGCTCGTCACCGCGGAAGCAGGCCCCAATCCAGAACTGGTCGATATGAGCCGCCGCTTCTGGATCGGCGCGGCGCTCAGTCTGCCGGTGGTCGCTCTGGAGATGGGCGCGCATTTGGTCGGCGCCCATGAATGGATTGCACAGACGCAATCGAACTGGATTCAATTGGCGCTGGCGACGCCGGTGGTGCTGTGGGGCGGCTGGCCGTTCTTTGTGCGCGGCTGGCAGTCGCTGCTCACGCGCAATCTCAACATGTTCACCCTGATCGCGCTCGGCGTGGGCGTGGCCTATCTCTACAGCGTCGTCGCCACGCTGGCGCCGCAGCTGTTTCCAGACGCCTTCCGCGGCCACGACGGCGCGGTCGCGGTCTATTTCGAGGCCGCCGCGGTCATCACCGTGCTGGTGCTGCTCGGCCAGGTGCTGGAACTGCGCGCGCGCGAGCGCACCTCCGGCGCCATCCGCGCCCTACTCGATCTCGCCCCGAAAATGGCTCGGCGGGTGAAACAAGGCGGCGAGGAAGAAGAGATCCCGCTCGATGCGGTCATGGTCGGCGACCTTCTGCGCGTGCGGCCAGGCGACAAAATCCCCGTCGACGGCAAGGTGACCGAAGGTTCTTCCTCCATCGACCAGGCGATGGTGACGGGGGAGTCGATGCCGGTGAGCATAGCCGCCGGCGGAAAGGTGATCGCCGGCACCTTGAACCAGCGCGGCAGCTTCATCATGCGCGCGGAGAAAATCGGCCGCGACACCCTGCTCGCGCGCATCGTGCAGATGGTGGCGCAGGCGCAGCGCAGCCGCGCGCCGATCCAGCGGCTTGCCGACCAGGTGGCGGGGTGGTTCGTGCCCGCCGTGATCGCCGTTGCCGTGCTGGCTTTCATTGCCTGGGCGATGTTCGGGCCGGAGCCGCGCTTCGCTTTCGGCCTGGTCGCGGCCGTCAGCGTGCTGATCATCGCCTGCCCCTGCGCGCTCGGACTCGCCACGCCGATGTCGATCATGGTCGGCGTCGGGCGCGGCGCGGAGGCCGGCGTCCTGATCAGGAATGCCGAGGCGCTGGAGCGGATGGAGAAAATCGACACGCTGGTTGTCGACAAGACCGGCACGCTGACCGAGGGCAAGCCAAAAGTGACCCGCGTCGTGCCGGCTTCCGGTTTCGATGAAACCGAAGTGCTGCGGCTGGCCGCCAGCGTCGAGCGCGCGAGCGAGCATCCGCTCGCGGCCGCGGTTGTTCAGGCGGCGGAAGAAAAGAAAATTCCGCTGGCAGCGGTGCGCGGTTTTGACTCGCCGCTCGGCAGAGGCGCTTTCGGCATGGTCGATAAGCGCCGCGTCGCACTCGGCAATGCCAAATTCCTGGCCGAGCTCGGGGTCGAGACCGGTGCGCTGGAAGCGGAAGCAGAAAACTTGCGCGGCGACGGGGCAACCGCGATCTTCCTTGCCGTCGACGGCAAGCTGGCCGGCATCATTGCCATCGAAGACCCGGTGAAGCGAACGACGCCCGAAGCACTGGCCGCACTCACTATGCAAGGCATCCGCGTGATCATGCTCACCGGGGACAACAAGACCACCGCGCAGGCGGTGGCGCGCCGGCTCGGCATCAGCGACGTCGAGGCGGAAGTTCTGCCGGAGCAGAAAAGTGCCGTGGTGGAAAAGCTGCGCGCGCAAGGCCGCGTCGTCGCCATGGCCGGTGACGGCGTCAATGACGCGCCGGCGCTTGCCGCCGCCGATGTCGGCATCGCCATGGGCAGCGGTACCGAAGTGGCGATGGAAAGCGCGGGCATCACGCTGCTCAAGGGCGACCTCATTGGCATCGTGCGCGCCCTGCGGCTGTCGCAGGCGACGATGCGCAACATCCGGCAGAATTTGTTCTTTGCCTTTGTCTATAACGCCGCCGGCGTGCCGGTCGCGGCCGGCGTGCTCTACCCGGTATTCGGGCTGCTGCTGTCGCCGATCATCGCCGCCGCCGCCATGGCGCTGTCGTCCGTCAGCGTCGTGGCCAACGCCTTGCGGCTGCGCACCGCCAAGCTCTGACCTGCTAGCCGGGCCTTGGCGGCCGATCTCCGTTCGG
>DASSPI010000167.1:0-7176 GCA_035699705.1 Xanthobacteraceae bacterium | reverse complement strand
AGCAGGCGCCTGTGCAGCCGCTCGACCAACGTCAAAGCTTCAAGATACAGCGGCTGAATTTGGTCGCGCCTTGCCTCGCGCTCGGCAGGTTCGACCGTTTTTGCAACGGCTTTCATTGTGACGCCTTCCCAGTTTTTATACCCCGCGAGGCCCTGTTTTCCCCGCGCTCGGGAGGCAAGCTAACGAAGCCGGTCTAAGATCAGCTTAAATAACACGATAAAGGGAAGGTTATTTTTCAAGGGTGAATCGTTGATTGACGTTTCAACTGCGCGGCTATTTCGTCACCCTCTGTTTACTCTAGCGGCTCGCGCTGTCGCATTATGGCGCATGCTCGCGCGCCGCCTGCAAGGCGAGCGACAGATAAATGGCGAGCAAGCCAAGCTCCACGAAGACCGGCGTCAGGCTGCCCCCATAGATATTCGGAAACAGGACCTGCACCGCCACCATGGAAATGGCGGCGGTGAGCCAGACCACCGCCCCCCACGCCGCGGTCAGCCACAATCCGACTGCCGCCACCAGATCGATCACCGCAAAGAAGATGGTCGCCGCCTGCCACGGCAGCGGCGCGGTTTCGAATGTGGCATCCGGCCCGTCGCCAATGCCGCAGACGATGGACCAATGATAGAGCCCCTTCATCAGCGACAGCACGGCCATCACGCGCAGGAACAAGACCAGGCGCCCGGTCCAGCGGCCTGCGGTCTGCCGCTGCTCGCCGGCATGGACCGGCTCGAGCCCGCGGCCCTGGTCGGTGACAAAAGGTTCGGTCATCGGATGCGAGATTGGCGGATGGTGATCGGCACGGGATTTCCTTAGACGAGCGGAGCCTGGTGCCGCCGATTTGAAGTTCCTACACCACCTGCGGCAATTCGGTTAGGAACTTCAAATCGAAAAGCGGCACTAGAATCATAAAGTTGCTAGTGCCCCTTTGCTTCCGAACTTCGTGTCAGAGGACGCCGCAATGTATCACGAACTTCGGAAGCGGGGCACTGGCCCGAATACGGCCGTCATGCACAAGCCTGCCGCCGAAACTAAGGCATCTCCCCTCCTCTGGCCGTTACCCTTGGAAATAAGATAAAAGAAGCGCTGCGGAGGAATTGGCATGGCCATCAAATTCGGGCGCCCGATTGAGGCGCACAACCGGTTCACGCCGGTAGAGAGCGAGGCGGTCGCCGACGCCGCGGCGGGGCGGCTGGACCTGCCGAGCCGGCCGCGCCGCAACCGGCGCGCGGAATGGGCGCGGCGGCTGGTGCGCGAAACCGTGCTCACCACCGACGATCTGATCTGGCCGCTATTCCTGACCGACGCACAGGGGCGCACGCCGGTGCAATCGATGCCCGGCGTCGAGCGGCTGTCGGTCGACGAGGCCGTGCGCGCCGCCGAACGCGCGGCCAGGCTGTCCATTCCCTGCATCGCGCTGTTTCCGCATATCGATCCCGCGCGCCGCGATCCGGAAGGCTCCGAAGCGCTCAACCCGGACAATCTGGTCTGCCGCGCGCTCCGCGCGATCAAGAAGGAGATACCCGAGGTCGGCCTTCTGTGCGACGTCGCGCTCGATCCTTTCACCAGCCACGGCCATGACGGCCTGTTGCGCGATGGCGTGATCCTCAACGACGAAACCGTTGCCGTGCTGGTGAAGCAGTCGCTGCTGCAGGCCGAGATGGGCTGCGACATCATCGCACCGTCCGACATGATGGACGGACGCGTCGGCGCGATCCGCGGCGCGCTCGACCGCGCCAACATGATCGACGTCCAGATCATGGCCTATTCGGCGAAATACGCTTCCGCCTTCTATGGTCCGTTCCGCGAGGCCATCGGCTCCAACGCCATGCTGACCGGCGACAAGCGCACCTATCAGATGGACCCGGCCAATGCCGACGAGGCGTTGCGCGAGGCCGAGCTCGACATCGCCGAGGGCGCCGACATGATCATGGTCAAGCCCGGCCTGCCCTATTTGGATGTCCTGCGCAGCATCAAGGACGCCTTCGGCATGCCCACCTTCGCCTATCAGGTGTCGGGCGAATATTCGATGATCCTGGCCGCCGCGCAGAACGGCTGGATCGACGGCGAGAGGGCGATGCTGGAGAGCCTGATCGCCTTCAAGCGCGCCGGCGCCGACGGCGTGTTGACCTATTTCGCTCCGCAAGTGGCGGAGAAGCTGCGCCGGCAATCGGCCTGAGACACGGACGACCGGACGGCGCCGGACTTTCCTTCTCCGCCAGCCTGCCTAAAAGAGACGTTGCCAAAGCCGCAGGGTTTGCGGCAGCTATAGCCCCGCCATTACTGCTCCAGGGAAGAGGTCGAGATGGGTGAGTTTGCGATCGGTCAGTCGGTTCCGCGCTTCGAGGATCCGCGGCTCGTGCGCGGTGGCGGCCGTTACGTCGCGGACATGACACTCCCGCGGACAGCGCATGGCTTCGTTCTGCGCTCACCCCACGCCCATGCGAAAATTCTCTCCATCGACACCGAGGCCGCCAAAGCGGCGCCGGGCGTGCTCGCGGTGCTGACCGGCGCCGATTGGGAAGCATCCGGCTTCGGCGACCTGCCGCGGGCGAACCAGCGCAAGCGCCGCGACGGCCGCCCGATGTACAAGCCCGCGAATCCCGGCCTGGTCAAAGACCGCGTGCGCTGGGCCGGCGACTATGTTGCCTTCGTCGTTGCGGAAACTTACCACCAGGCCGCCGACGCCGCCGAGTTGATCGCGGTCGAATACGAGACCCTGCCTGCCGTCACCAACACCGCGGAGGCCGCCAAGCCGGGCGCGCCGCTGGTCTGGGACGATTGCGAGAACAACATCATTTTCGAGATGGAGGTCGGGGACAAGGCTGCGACGGATGCCGCTTTTGCCAAGGCCGACCACGTCATCAAGCATCACTTCGTGATCAACCGCGTCACCGCGGCGACCATGGAGCCGCGCGCCTGCATCGGCGATTACAATGCCGCCGACGATCACTACACCTGCTACACCACATTGCAGCGGGCGCATGTTTACCGTGCTGAACTGGCGCGAGAAGTGCTGAAAGTGCCGGAGAGCAATCTGCGCGTGGTCGCCGGCGACATCGGCGGCAGCTTCGGCATGAAGTCGTCGATCACCCCGGAAGTCGGCTGCGTGCTGCTCGCCTCGAAAATCCTGGGCCGGCCGGTAAAATGGGTCTCCACGCGCTCGGAGGCCTTCCTCAGCGACGCGCAGGCGCGGGACAACGTCACCGACGCGGAGCTGGCGCTCGACAAGAAGGGCAACTTCCTGGCCCTGCGCGTGAAGACCATCGCCAACATCGGCGCCTATGCGCAGTCGTCATCCGACGCCTTTCCCGGCAATTTCGGCACGCTCGCGGGCGTCTACAAGACGCCGGCGATTTTCGTCGATCTCACCGCCGTCATGACCAACACCCATCCGACGCGACCGTATCGCGGCAACGGCCGGCCCGAGGCGGCCTATGTGATCGAGCGCATGATCGATCTCGCCGCCGACGAGCTCGGCATCGATCCCGTGGAGCTGCGCCGCCGCAACACGATTCCGCCGGAAGCGCTGCCGTTCAAGACCGGCCTCACCTTCACCTATGACAGCGGCGAGTTCGAGAAGACCATGGACATGGCGCTCAAGCTCGCCGACGCCGAAGGCTACGACAAGCGCAAGGCGGAATCGAAGAAGCGGGGCAAGCTGCGCGGCATCGGCATCGCGCAGAGCATCGAGCGCGCCGCCGGCGCCGGCGTGGAGGGCGCCGAAATCCGTTTCGACCGCGGCGGCACGGTCACGCTGCTTTCCGGCTCGGTCACCCAGGGCCAGGGCCATGAGACGGTGTTCAAGCAGCTGGTCTGCGACAAGCTCGGGATGCATCCGGACGAGGTGCGCTACATCCAGGGCGATACCGACAAGGTCTTCTTCGGCACCGGTACCGGCGGCTCGCGCACGGCGGCGATCTGCGGCTCCGCCTTCAACCAGGCCGCCGACCGCATCATCGACAAGGCGAAGAAGATCGCGGCGCACATGTGGGATATCGACGCCGCCGACGTGAAATTCGACGACGGCATGTTCTCCTCGACCAAGACCAACCAGACCATCACCATGAAGGAGCTGGGGCGGAAAGCGGCCAATCCGAAAAACATCCCGGAAGGGATGGAAGCAGGACTCATCGCGAGCTCGGTGTTCGAAACCAAGGTTGCGAATTATCCCAACGGCTGTCACGTCTGCGAGATCGAGATCGATCCGGAGACCGGCGTCATCAAGATCCTGCGCTACAGCGTGGTGGACGACGTCGGCACGGTGATGAACCCGATGCTGCTGAAGGGCCAGATCGTCGGCGGCGTGGTGCAAGGCGTCGGGCAGATCCTGATGGAGGACATCCATTTCGATGCCGACGGGCAACTGGTGACCGGCTCGTTCATGGACTATGCGATGCCGCGCGCCAGCGATTTGAGCCCGGTCGAGGTGAAGAGCAACCCGGTGCCGACCAAGACCAATCCGCTTGGCGTCAAGGGCGCGGGCGAAGCCGGCTGCGTCGGCGCGATGCCGGCGGTCGCGAATGCCATCGTGGACGCGCTCTCGCCGCTCGGCGTCCGGCACATCGAAATGCCGGCGACGCCGGAACGCGTCTGGCGCGCGATCCAGGAGGCGAAGGGCAAAGCCAGCGCCGCGTAAGCTGCGGAAACAACAATGTCTCCCCCTCATGGTGAGGAGGCCCGCGCGTAAGCGCGGGCCGTCTCGAACCATAGAGGCCCGAGACTTCCGGCCCATCCTTCGAGATGCCCGCCGATCTGGCGATCGGCGGGCCCTCAGGATGAGGCTGCGTTTGTTGCTTCCTTAGGGACAGGAGGCAGCGGCGAGCGATCCCTACTCCATGTCGCCGGCTTCGATCCGCTGCGGGTGGTAGCCCTCGGCCGCAAGCGCGGCGAGGATTTCCTCCACATGGCCGCGGTCGCGCGCCTCTACCGTGATGTCGAGCCGCGCGCCTTTGGCCGGCACGTCGAGGAACAGGCGTTTGTGATTGACCTCGAGGATGTTGGCGCCGAGCACGCCAAGCCGCGTCGCGATCGCGCCCAGCACGCCCGGGCGATCCGGAATGGTGAGGCGGAAGGACACAATGCGCTGGGCGCGCTCCAGCTCCCGCACCATGATGGAGGCGAGAATACGCGCGTCGATATTGCCGCCCGACAGAAACAATCCGACCTTCTTGCCGCGGAAGCGCTCCGGCTCCGCCAGCACCGCGGCAAGCCCTGCCGCGCCGGCACCCTCCACCATGGTTTTCTGCAAGGTGAGATAGGCGTTCACCGCCTGCTCGAGCTGCGCCTCGTCCACCAGCACGATGCCGGAGACGAGCTCGCGCACGATCGGCAGGGTCAGCGTGCCGACGGTTTTCACCGCGATGCCTTCGGCCAGCGTCGGACCGCCGATCGGCCGGTCCTCGCCATGCAGCGCGTTCCACATGGACGGATAGAGCGCGGCCTCCGTGCCGACGATCTCGATGTCCGGGTTGAGGCCGCGCGCGGCAATGGCATTGCCCGCGATCAAGCCGCCGCCGCCGATCGGAACCACCAGCACATCGAGCGCGGGCTCCTCCTCCAGCATTTCCAGCGCGATCGTTCCCTGTCCCGCGATCACCTTCGGATCGTCGTAGGGATGCACCCAGAGCAGGTTGCGCTCGCGCGCCAGTTCCCCCGCGCGGGCCTGTGCCTCGGAAATCGTCTCGCCCTCCAGCACCACTTCCGCGCCGTGGGATTTCGTCGCCGCGATTTTCACGAAGGGCGTCGTCACCGGCATGACGATGGTCGCGGCGATGCCGAGCCGCGCGGCGTGATAGGCGACCGCCTGCGCGTGATTGCCGGCGGACATGGCGATGACGCCGCGGGCGCGTTCCGCGGCTGTCAGCGAAGCCAGCTTGTTGAGCGCGCCGCGTTCCTTGAACGAGTTGGTGACCTGCAAATTCTCGTATTTGACGAAGATCGAGGCCCGCGTCAGTTCGGAAAGCCGCGGCGCCGGCAGCATGGGCGTGCGCAGTACCTGACCCGCGATCACGCCGCGGGCCGTCTGGATATCGGCAAGGGTTACACCCATCATTCCTCCGGGGCGGCACTATACCCGCGCCCAAGCGCGCGTATCATTGTTTCCTCTTGCGCGGCGGAACATTCCTTTCCATCTTGGCATGAAGAAAGGCGCGATTCATGTCCACGACCGGCCCGGGCGGCATGGGACTCTCTGCTGAAGGCAGGCCGCATGCCTATGATCCGCTGACGCATCCGGAGCTGTTCGACGGCGTCCTGGCGCGCCGCATGATCGCTTTCGTGATCGACATCGTCGTGATCTCGATCCCGGTGATATTCGCCGCGCTTTTTATCCTGATCTTCGGTCTGATCACGCTCGGGCTCGGCTGGATTCTGTTCTGGCTGTGGTGGCCCGCGGCGGTGATCTGGGCGCTGGTTTATTACGGCATCACGCTGGGCAGTCCGCAGTCCGCCACGATCGGAATGCGCGTGATGAATATTCAGATGCGCACCTGGTACGGCGCGCCCTCGTATTTTCTGCTCGGCGTCGCGCACGCCATCCTGTTCTGGCTGACCGTGTCGCTGCTCACGCCCTTCATCCTGCTGGTGGGTTTTTTCAATACCCGCCGGCGGCTGTTGCATGACATGCTGATCGGCACGGTGGTCATTAACCACCCTTCCGGGATCAGCCCGACCTATGACGTGGGGCCCTAGATTTTGGGCCCGCGGCCTTTGACGGAACCGTTTGCGGGCGCGATGCTTAGTGTGCGGGGGGCTTCCCGCACCTGGTGTCGTGGTTCGGAAATTCGCTTCATTCTTGCCGCGAGTCCTTTAAGTGAATTTCTGAACTAAACGACACCAGCATGTTAAATTTGCTGGTATTCTTACCCGACGTTCGCCCCCGAGATGCGGCAAATCAAGCGAACTTCGGATTCGGGACGCCAGTGAGGCTTGGACGAGAGCTTTGGGCCTGTGACCAGACATTCGCGCGACACGCCGCAATTCTATCTGACGGCGCCGTCTCCCTGTCCCTATCTGCCGGGCAAGGAGGAGCGGAAAGTGTTCACGCATCTCGTCGGCGAGCGCGCGGGCGAGCTGAATGACCTGCTGACCCACGGCGGATTTCGCCGCAGTCAGTCGATTGCCTATCGCCCCGCCTGCGATACCTGCCGGGCCTGCGTCTCGGTCCGCGTCATCGCC
>DASSPI010000166.1:0-10909 GCA_035699705.1 Xanthobacteraceae bacterium | reverse complement strand
TAAATACGACGCCATCAACATCAAGCTCGACAAGAGCGGCGGGCTGACCGAGGCGCTCGCGCTCGCCGATGCAGCCGAGCGCGCCGGGCTTGCGATCATGGTGGGCTGCATGGTGTCGACCTCGCTGGCGATGGCGCCGGCGATGCTGGTGGCGCAGCGCGCGCGCGTGGTCGATCTCGACGGACCGCTGCTGCTGGCGAAAGACCGCGACGGCGGGCTGCGCTATGAAGGCAGCGAGGTCTATCCGCCGGACGCGTCCTTGTGGGGATGAGGCGCGCGCCGTCGCCAGGCCATCGTTGCACATACGCCGCCAGCTGCGGCCATTAATGCCATGGCTGCATAAGCGCGCGTGCCAACCGCCTCATACAGCCAGCCCGAGAGGCCCATGCTCAGCGCCATGGTGCCGCCGAGCACGACCGCAAGCGAGCCTTGCGCGGTGGCGGCGCGTCCGGCCGGCGCGGCGCGGGCGACAAAGCCGATCGCGCCGAGATGCGTGGCGCCAAAAGACAGCCCGTGCAGGCACTGCAGGAAAGGCAACGTGAGGCTCGGTGGATCAAGCGCCATGATTCCCCAGCGCAGGCCGGCGCCGAGCGCGCCCGCCAGCAGCAGCGCGGGAGGACGCAGCCACAATGGCAGGCGGCCCGAGAAGGCGAAGAGCGTGATCTCCGCCGCGACGCCGATCGCCCACAAGATGCCGACCGCCGTGCCGTCGAGACCCGCGGCTTTCCAGTCGAGCGAGGAGAAGCCGTAATAGACGGCGTGGCTGGCCTGGATCAGCCCGGCCGCCGCGGCGACCAGGGCGAATCCGGGTGTGCGCAGGAAGCCCTCATAGGACGGCTCGGGCGCGTCCATCACGGGCGTATGCGGGGGCAGCGGAACCAGGCCCGCCGCGGCCAGCGCGCTCGCCGACATGGCGGCGGCGATCAGCCAGATGAGGTTGCCAGGGGCCAACGAATCAATGATCCATCCAGCTCCAAGGCTGCCGCCGATGAAGGCGGCCGAGCCCCATAGCCGTACGGGCCCATAGGCGCGCCCGACCTGCGCCAGCCCGCGCAGCGCATAGGCCTCGGCCAATGGCATGACCGGCGTGAATGGAATCGAGGCGAGCGTAAAGACGAGCAGGATCGCAAGGCCGCCTGCGGTGAAACCGAGCGCGATGGTCCCGGCGGCGGCGAGGATCGAGGCAATGATAATGGCGCCGCGCAGGGCCTGATGACGATCAGCCAGCCGTGTCAGAACCGGAATGGAGAACAGGCGCACCACCATCGGCGCCGCCAGAACGAGGCCGATCATGCCGGCATCGAGGCCCTTGGCCTCCAGCCACAACGGAAAGAACGGCAACTGGATGCCGATGGAAACGAACAAGGCGACGTAAAACAACGCCAGTCCGCGCACGAAGCGGGCCGCTGTTATCTGGGGATCGTTTGGCATTTCGCGGATTGCGCGTTCGGAGCTTTGCGAATGACTGATAGACTCGGGACTGGTGCCCCTTCAAATCGGCGGCACTAGCGGTTTAGAGCATGTCAGAAGAACCCCTGGCCAACAAAAGTCAGCCGCAGCCCGCACTGCCGGATGCGGAATACGACATCATCTATGCCACCGTGTCGGAGACGGCGCAGGGCCGCCGCTTCCTTGAGGAATACGCACGCCGCTGCCGGCCCGCGGAACCCGAAGCCAGCCTCGCCGCGATCGAACGCATGCAAGCGGCGATCCGGCAGGGAGGCGCCAGCGAGCGGCTCGATCTCCTGCTCGAAATAGCCGACATGGCGCAGACGATCGTGCGGATGCGGGCGGAGATCCTGGCGATCAAGCCGCCCGGCGGCGGCGCGCTGGATGCGACGGAAGAACTCGACTCGATCGTGCAGACCACCGAGAGCGCTACCTCGCGGATTCTCACCGCCGCCGAACAGGTGCAGGAGATCGCCTGGACGATGCGCGAGAGCGGCGCGATCGAAGCGCTCTGCGATGATCTCGATGCGCGGGCAACCGAAATCTACACCGCCTGTTCGTTTCAGGATCTCACCGGCCAGCGCACCCGCAAGGTGATCCAGCTGCTGCGCTATCTGGAAGACCGGATCAACACCATAGTCGGCGCGCGCGACAAGGCGTCCGCTGCTGAGCCGGCGGAGGGCGAGCCGTCATTCACCGGCAGCCTGGTGCAGGCCGGCGTGGACGCGATGATGCAGCCTGAAAACAACGAGCGGCAAGAGAACCGAGAAGACGCCACGCTCGAGGACATCAGCCGCCTGATGCTGGCGATCGAACCGACGATTGGCCCGCAGCGGGCGGAGTCGCCCGAACAGCCCGCCGCCGCTGTCGTTCGGTCCGCGGAAGACCTGCGGCCGGAATTATCGGTCGCGGAGACGGTGATGGCGGAAGCCGACGCCGGGCGCAGATTGGCCGACTGGGCGGTGGAGCCAGCGGCGCTGAAGCCGGTGGCCGCGGCGGATGCGGAAGCAGCCCTGCCGCTGGCGGACTGGATCGTGGAAGATCCGGCGGCGCCGCAGCCGGAATCCGAGCCGGCCTGGATGATCCTGCGCCGCCTGGAGGCCGAACTGGACGAGCCCCCGGAAGCCAAAGGGGAAACGCAGGCGTCCAATTTTGTGCCTGCGCCGCCGATCCCGCCCGTGCCTGCCGTGCCGGTGATGGCGGAGCCCGTGATGCCGAAGCCGCTCGCCGCGGCCGAGCCGGGACTGTTCGTGGCCGACGCGATGTCGCAGCTGGCGCGGACGCTGCGGCCCGCCCCCTTGCTGCCGCCGGCGGAACTGGTTTTCCGCGCCAAGCCGATCGAGCCGCCCGCCGATGCGCTGGCGGAACTGGAAGACGCGATGGCAGCGGCCGAGATGAAATTACTGCAGCCGGGCGAAGACGCCGAGACGCCGGCAGCGGCGGTTTCGGTGCAAACCGATGCGGATGATTTCCTGTTCGCGCAGCAAGCGCAGGACGCAGGAGAGTTCCTGCCGCCGGAGACGCTCCAGGGCCTGCACGAGGCGCTGCAAGGGGCCGCGGCAGAAGAGCCGGCCGCGCATGCCGTCGCGGAATGGGAAGCCGGCACCTTTCCGGATCCGGCGCTGGTGACGCCCGAGACGCTGCCGCCGCCGGAAGCCGAAGCGGAACCGCCGAAATCCGACGCCGCGCATGATCCGCTCGCGCCGCTGCGCGCCATGAGCGACGCGCAGAAGATCGCGCTGTTCAGCTGAGCTCAATCCGAACGACGCGGCCGCTTTCCCTCCCCATGAAAGGGGGTGGGCCAGGGAGCGGGTCGCATTCGGCCATGATCCCCACCCGGTTGGCTAACGCAAACCGACCTCCCTTTTTCAAGGGAGGTAAAGAAACATTCTACGCCACAAGCTGATTGAACAGCGCCGGGTCCACATTGCCGCCGGACAGCACCGCCACCGCCACCTTGCCACGCACATCGATCTTGCCGGTGAGCAAGGCTGCGAGCGAAATCGCGCCGCTCGGCTCCACCACCAGCTTCAATTCGCGGAAAGCGAAGGCAACCGCGGCGCCGACTTCCTTGTCGGTCAAGGTGACGCCTTCGGTGACAAGATTGCGGTTGACGGCGAACGTGATCTCGCCGGGCGTACCGGTCATCAGCCCGTCGCAGATCGTGCCCGAGGGCGACGGATTCCGCTCGCGCTTGCCGCTGTGCAGCGAACGCACGAAGTCGTCGAAGCCTGCCGGCTCGGCGGTATAGATCTTCGCTTGCGGCACCTTCGCCTTGACCGCGAGCGCAACGCCGGCGGTCAGCCCGCCGCCGGAATTCGGCACCACCACAACGTCGGGCTTCAGCCCGATGGCGGCGAGGTCTTCCACGATCTCGCGCCCGGCGGTGCCCTGCCCCGCGATGATGAAAGGATCGTCGTAAGGCGGCACCAGCACCGCGCCGCGCTCGGTGGCGATGGCGCGCGCGATCACTTCACGGTCCTCGCCCTTGTCGCGATCGTAGAGCACCACCTCGGCGCCGAAGGCGGCGGTGCGGTCGCGCTTCGGTTTCGGCGCGTCCTTCGGCATCACGATGGTGGCGCGGATGCCAAGCATTTTTGCCGCCGCCGCGACGCCCTGCGCGTGATTGCCGGAGGAGAAAGCCACCACACCGGCGGCGCGCTGCTCCTGCGGGATGGAGGAGAGCTTGTTATAGGCGCCGCGGAACTTGAACGAGCCGGTGTGCTGCAGCGTCTCGGTCTTCAGGAACACCTGCCCGCCGGTCATCTCGTCGATCACCGCGGAACGCACCAGCGGCGTGCGCAGCACGATGCCTTCCAGTTTCCTGGCGGCGGCTTCGACATCGGCGGCGGTGGGAAGCGGAAGGGATTGTTCGGTCATGCGCGACGGTAGCGCCACCGAAGGTGCGGAAGCAAGTGAGCCGAAAGTCGCCTGTTTGGAGAATGCGATGCTCGCCGGCTGGTTCGGCAATGACATCGTCTGGCGCGGCAACCAGATGGTTTGGCGGACGAGGTGCTATTGGAAGCGAGCAGCGTCGCGAAGAGCGGAGAGTGATCGAAACCCGTCGTCATGGCCGGGCTCGTCCCGGCCATGACGAGTCAGTGCGATTACCACCATGCATGAAAATGGTGGGTCGGCCCAAAGCCGTGGCCGATATGGAGCTTGCCTGACGCGGCGATAGCGGCGGTGACATAGGCCTTGCCCTCGCGCACCGCTTCGGCCAGCGGCAGCCCCTTGGCGAGACCGGCGGCAATCGCAGACGACAAGGTGCAGCCGGTCCCGTGGGTATTGACGGTCGGAATGCGGTCGGCGGCGAGCCGCGCCACGCTCGTCGGCTGCACCAGGAAATCGACGCTCTCGGCGCCGTCCGCATGGCCGCCCTTCAGCAGCACCGCCTTTGCGCCAAGCTCCAGCAGCTGCTGCGCCTGATCCTTCATCTCCGGCTCCGTCTTCGCCTCCAGCGCATCAAGCAGCGCGGCGGCTTCCGGCAGGTTCGGCGTGATCAGCGTTACGCGCGGAATCAGCACGCGCCGCAGCACCTCGACCGCCTCCGGCGCGAGCAGGCGATCGCCGGAAGCAGCGATCATCACCGGGTCGAGCACGATGTTTTTCACCTCGTGCCGCTTCAGCCCGGCCGCGACCGCCTTGATCGCGGCGGGCTGCGACAGCATGCCGATCTTCACCGCGCCGACTTTCAGATCGGAGAATACCGCATCGATCTGCGCGGTGATGAAGGCCGCCGGCACGTCGTGAATGCCGCTGACGCCGCGGGTATTCTGCGCGGTCAGCGCGGTGATGACAGAGGCGCCATAGACGCCGAGCGCGGAAAAGGTTTTCAGGTCGGCCTGAATCCCCGCCCCGCCGCTGGAGTCCGATCCGGCAATGGTGACGGCAATCGCTGTCATCGCGCGCCGCGCTTTTGCAGCGCCACATCCACGATCCCACGCAGCTTCTTCGCCGCCGCGGCGGGGTCGGACGCCGACGACAAGGCGGAAATCGCACAGATCCCGTCTGCGCCGGCAGCAATCACTTCGCCGGCATTGGCTTCAGTGATGCCGGCAATCGCGCCGACCGGAAATTTTGGCGTCCGTGCCCGAATCTCGGCAGTAATCTGTCGCAATCCCTCCACTCCGATCGGCGTCGGATTATCCTTCGACGTGGTGGGAAAGACCGCGCCGATCGCCGCATAAGTCAGATGCTGCAAGGGAGCGGCTTGCGCTTCCGGCATCGTCTTGATGCTGATGCCGATGATGGCTTCCGGCCCAAGCAGGCGCCGCGCGTCGGCGGCATCCATGTCGTCCTGCCCCAGATGCACACCGTCCGCGCCGGCAGCCAGCGCGACATCGACCCGGTCATTGACGATGAGGGGCACGCCGAGCGGCGCAAGCACGGCCTTGATGGCGCGCGCCTGCGCGACCATCTCACGCGTTGGCCCGCGCTTGTCGCGCAGTTGCACGAGCGTCGCCCCGCCTTCCGCCACGCGACGCGCGAGCTCAGGCAGGCTGTAGCCGCCCGCATGTTCGGGATCGACAAGGGCATAGAGGCGCAGATCTACGCGCATTCCCGCATAGCTAACCGCCCGCAGCCCTGCCCGCAAGCGCGCTTGCCAGCGCTGCGCGATTTTGCTGCATTGCAGGTAATCATTGACGGCGCCCGGAGGTTTGCGATGGTTCCCTTCTTCGTGCAGATCAAGTGCCAGCTCGGCAAATCCTACGAGGTCGCCAACAAGCTCGCGGACGCCGAGATCGCATCCGAGATCTATTCCACTGCCGGCGAGTTCGACCTGTTGGCGAAATTCTACGTCGATGAAGGCACCGACATCGGCCATTTCGTCAACGAGAAGGTGCAAATCATCCCCGGCATCCAGGACACCCGCACCATCATCACCTTCAAGGCCTTCGGCGTCTGATCAGAGCAGCGCGCCCGGCGGCGGAGGATTGTCCCGCTCGCGCCGGCGCTGCAACATCAGTTGCCGCTCGCGCCAGATCACGAAAAGCCCGGCCGCGATCACGATCGCAGAACCGGCCCAGACGCTCGGGCCCGGCACTTCGCCGAAGGCGATGTAGCCGAGGATGACCGCCCATATGATCGAGGTGTAGTCGAATGGCGCGGTGAGCGAAGCCTGAGCGTAGCGATAGCTCTCGGTCATGAAAAGCTGGCCGATACCGCCGAAGAAACCCATCGTCAGCAGGATGCCTAGTTGCTGCATGTCCGGCCAGACCCAGCCGAGCGGCAAAGTGACGAGTCCGCAGAGGCTCGAGATCAAGGAGAAATAGAGCACGATCGAGGAGGTCGTTTCGCTCGAGGTCAGCCGCCGGATCTGGATATAGGCGCCGGCGGCAAAGACCGCATTCAGCACGGCGAAGACCGCACCCAGCGCCGTCGTCCCCGACATGGCGGCGATCTCGCCGACCGAAAGATGCGGCGCCAGGATCACCAGCACGCCGACGAGTCCCAGGATGACTGCCGACCAACGATAGCCGCGCACCCGCTCGCCCAGCAGGAGACCCGCGAGAGCCACGATGATCAACGGCGTCGAAAAGGTGATGGCCGTTACGTCAGCGATCGGCAGGCGCGCCAGGGCCGCAAACAGAAAGAACATGGAGACGACGCCAATCAGCCCGCGCGCCACATGGCCGAACGGACGCGACGTATTCATCGCGGTCCAGATCTCACGGCGCCAGGCATAGAAGATCAGCATCGGCACGAAGGCCACGAAGCTGCGGAAGAACACCACCTGCCCCACCGGGAACACTTCACCAAGCCAGCGCGCGCAGGCTCCCATCACCGCGAAACACGCCGTGGAAAGAATCTTGAACAGGATCGCGGTGTAGATGCTCACGAGCTTGATGCCGGACCTTGCATTTCCTCCGGCGCCTCAGTCCTGTTGCGGGCGCCGCGGCCCATCGACCGGCGGCAAAGATTTGATATAGGCCGCGATGGCGGCTCGGTCCTCGGGGCTGAGCTGCGCCGTATTGCGCACCACCTTCACCATCGAGCCGCCGACGCGGTCGCCATCCGGCAGGTCGCCGGTTTCCAGCATGGTGGCGATGTCCTTCTCCGACCAGTCGCCGATCCCCTTCTGGGTGATGTTGGGCACGAAACCTTCGCCTTCGAAATCCGGCCCGCCCGCGAAGCGTTGGCCGCGTTTGATGCCGCCCAGAAAATTGCGCGGGCTGTGGCATTCCGCGCAATGCGCCGGGCCGTTGACGAGATAGGCACCGCGATTCCACTGCGCGGATTTTGTCGGATCAGGCTGGAGCGGCGTGCCATCGAGATACAACAGCTTCCACATGCCGAGCATGCGCCGAATTTTGTAATGGATCGGAAGATCATTCTCCTCCACCGCGCCGGCCACGGCTGGCAGCGTCTTGATATAAGCGAACAGATCGCGCAGATCGCCGAATTGCATCCGCTGGAAGGAGGTGTAGGGAAATACCGGATAATAGTGCCAGTCGTCGGGCGAGGTGCCCTTCACCATCGCGGTGACGAATTGCGCCTCGCTCCAGGCTCCGATGCCGTCCTGCTCGTGCGGGGAAATGTTGGGCGGATAGAAGGTGCCGAACGGCGATTTCAGTCCGAGTCCACCGCCCAGCTTGGTGGCGTCATCCTGATTGGGCGTGGCATGGCAGGAGGCGCAGTTGCCCGCCAAGAACATGGTCCGGCCGTTTTCCAGACTGGTCTGATGCGGGCCGAGCGCGCGCGCCGGTATCGTCTCCGGGCCGGTCGCAACGACGAAGCCGATGAGCCCGACGGCGGCGACCATCACTCCCACAATGATCAGCTTTCGCAACACGGCCCTGACCTCGATGACGTCGATTGGCAGACAAGTGGAACGGCGTCGGGATGAAGTCCATCCCTCTTTAGGGCACCGTATTGCCGCCCCTGCATCCGGCCCGGCGCCGAAAGGAATAACTGCCAGACGCCGGGGTTTATTGCAGGTGGCTCCGGTCACTTCGCAAAACAGGGAGGTTTCTCGTGAACAGACAGATTTTAATTGGCGGCATCGCCGCCATCGCCATGCTGGCGACCTCTGCCGCTTTCGCCCAAGAGATGAAGATGAAAGCCGATCTGACTGGCGCGCAGGAAGTGCCGCCCGTCACCACGCAAGGCAAGGGCTCGGCTGAGGTCACCTTCGAGCCGGGGTCGAAAAAGCTGTCCTGGACGGTGAATTATTCCGGCCTGAGCGGCCCCGCCACCGCGGCGCATTTCCACGGACCGGCCGAAGCCGGCAAGAACGCAGGCGTCGCCGTGCCGATCCCGAACCAGGCCAAGAGCCCGGTAACCGGTTCCGCTACTTTGACGGATGCGCAGGCGGCCGACCTGCAGGCCGGCAGGTATTACGTGAACATCCATACCGCCGCCAATCCGGGCGGAGAAATCCGCGGGCAAGTCACCAAGTAACGTCCCACCGAAAAACAAACACCCGCCGGTGAAAGCCGGCGGGTGTTTCACCTTCACGCGATCGGGCGAATTGATCAGGGCTGCCGGCGCAGGCGGTAATCCGCGTGGCAATTGTCGCAGCCCTTGATCACGGCCTGATGAACCTCCTTGAAGGCTGCCTCGTTTGTCGCCTTCGTCTTCGCATCCCCGGCTACCTTGATGAAGGCAGCCATCTTGACGTCGAAGTCGGCGCGATTTTCCCAGATCTTGGGCGAGGCCCGGGTCTTCTCGCCAGTCTTGGAATTGTCGGGGAACAGGCTTTGCACCTTCTTGTAGCTGTCCTCCATCGTCGCATAAGCCGCTCTCACCTTGGCGGCATCGAACGGCGCTTCGTCACGAAGGATTTTGCTCAGCGCCTTCAAGTCCTCATCGGACTTTTTCATGATCTCCTGGCGGGCGAGAATGGGATTCTGCTGCGCCAAAACCATTGTCGCGCTCAAGGTAACGGCTGCGACGGTGACCGCACACAAGACTCGAAGCATCCGGATTCCTCCATTGGCATCTGCGAAAAACGGCGGGTAATCCTCGTGTAACCCCGAAAACCGCTGGCTATTCCCGCCGGGCGGCGGGGGATTTCCGCCCGGCCGGGCGCGGTAAAACGCCGCCACGCGCGTCTCATTCCGCCGGATGCGCGACGGTTTTGGCCCTGCCGAACCGGCGGCTCACCCAATCGGCGACGCCGCGCGACACCACATAGAACACCGGCGTGAAGATCAGGCCGAAGGCGGTGACGCCGATCATGCCGAAGAACACGGCGGTGCCGAGCGCCTGACGCATCTCGGCGCCCGCGCCGGTCGCGATCACCAGCGGGACCACGCCGAAGATGAAGGCGAGCGAGGTCATCAGGATCGGGCGCAGCCGCAGCCGCGCCGCTTCCACCGCGGCGGCGAAGCGGTCGTGTCCCTGCTCTTCCAGCTGTTTGGCGAATTCCACGATCAGAATCGCATTCTTCGCCGCCAGACCGATCAGCACGATGAATCCCACCTGGGTCAGGATGTTGTTGTCCTGCCCGCGGATCAGCACGCCGGTGATGGCGGCGACCAGGCACATCGGCACGATCAGGATCACCGCGAAGGGAAGCGTCACGCTCTCGTATTGCGCGGCCAGCACCAGGAAGACAAAGGCGACCGCCAGCACGAAGGCGAAGACTGCCGTGTTGCCCGCGCGCAATTGCTGGAAAGCGAGCGTGGTCCATTCGTAATTGAAGCCTTCCGGCAGGGTCTCGGCCGCGAGCTTGGCCATGATCTCGATCGCCTGGCCCTGCGAGATGCCCGGCGCCGGCGCGCCGTCGAGCTCGGCTGCCGGATAAAGATTGTAGCGCGGCACCCGGAACGGGCCGGAGCGATCGCTGGCGGTGGTGAAGGCGCCGATCGGGACTGTTTCACCATTCGAATTGCGGACGCGGATTTTCAGCGCATCCTCCGCCTGCAGACGCTCATTGCCGTCGGCCTGGGCGACCACCCGGAAGGTGCGGCCGAGCAGGTTGAAGTCGTTAACATAGGACGAGCCGAGATAAGTCTGCAGCGCGGCGAAGACGTCGGGGATGTTGATCCCGAGCAGTTGCGCCTTGGTGCGGTCGATGTCGAGGTAAAGCTGCGGCGTCGACGTCTCGAACAGCGAGAACACCTGGGTCACCCCCGGCGTCTCGGCCGCGCGGCCCATCATGGCATAGACCGCCTGTTGCAAGGCCACCGGTCCGCGCCCGGCGCGGTCCTCGACCATCATGCGAAAGCCGCCGGCATTGCCGATGCCGGCGACCGGCGGCGGCAGAATCACCCGCACCAGCGCGTCCTGGATCGGCGCGAAACGCTTGAACAGCTCGGCCTGAATGCCTGAGGCCGACTTCGCCCGGTCGCCCGCGCGCTTCTCAAACGGCTCCAGCACCAGGAAGATGGCGCCGGAATTGGAGGCCTGGCTGAAGGTGGCGCCGGAAAAACCGACGATATTGACCGCGCCGGAGACGCCCGGCGTCTCGAGCGCGATATCGACCGCCCGGCGCAATACCTTGTCGGTGCGC
>DASSPI010000165.1:0-30476 GCA_035699705.1 Xanthobacteraceae bacterium | reverse complement strand
CGCGCAGGGCAATGTTCGCCCGAAAGTGACGCCACCGCCACCGCCGCCGCCGCCACCGCCACCGCCGCCGCCGCCACCGCCGCCGCCGCCACCGCCGCCGCCACCGCCGCCACCGCCGCCGCCGCCACCGCCGCCGGTGACGCTCAAGTGCCTCGATTCCGGCAATGAAAAGTGCAGGGGGAAACAAGTAGGCCGCCAGGACCCTGCCGCGCTGAGCGCAACCAAAAGCGCGAGCACGAAACCCGTGCGCGGGGAGACCGCCGGGTCCGAACAGCGCACGCGCATGGAGCGGCTGGACAAGATGGAGCGGCTGCAACGGCTTGAGCGGCTGGCGCAGGTCGAGCGGCTGGAACGCCGCGAGCGGCTCGAAATGCTCGAGCGGTTGGACCGCCCCGGAGGAAACGGCGGACGCAAGCGTCGCTAGAACGCGTCCGGCCGCGCAGCTACGCCTGCTCAGCGTTACCTTGGCGTAAACGGCCGCAGCCGCAGCCGCGTGATGTGATCCTCAACCGCAGCCGGCGTGCCGTCCGGCGACAGCCCGCGGTAATACAACTTCTGCCAGCGTTCGGCCTGTGCCGGCGAGCCGGGCTGTTGCAGTTCGGCATTGAATTTCAGCCGGCTGTCGTTCCATGCCTGGTATTGCCGCTGCAACTCCGGCTCCGACGACAGCAGCCTCATCTCCGGCTCGATCGCGGCGAGCAGCCCGCGCTGCACCGGAAAGATATGGCAGAACGGCTCGCCCTTCTCGAAATGCACGTCGACTTCCGGCTGGGTGAAAAGCCAGTTCATGGTGAAAGTATAAGGCGCCCAATCGGTTTCAATGATGCCGGAGAGCGCGGCGATGCCGTCCTTCGGCCGGTTGATCGGTCCTTGCGCCATCAGGTCCCAGCCCGGATCGGTGCGGAACAGGCAGGGGATATGGAAGGTCAACGTGCCGTGGCCGAAATGGCTGATCGCGAACGGCTGTTGGTCGGGATCGTCAAACTGAATGTTGATCGCCGCAAGATCCTGATTGCCATTCCAGACCGCGCTGAAGCCCGAGGGGCAGAGGATCTCCCAGCCATGCGCATTGGCGATGTTGAGCGGCAGGCAGCGATAGGCGAAGCGCTCGCCGGTGTTATCCATCCATTCGCGCTCGACCGGGGCGGGGCGGATGTCCATCTGATGGCCGTCGATCATATAGGCGATGAGCTTCATGGCGGGCCTCACTCTGGCCAGAGACGATTGCGGCGGAGAAAATCCCGCACCAGCTTCTCGAAAGTCGCCGGATCTTCAAGAAAGCAGCAATGGCCCGCACCGGGAATGATCTTGTGCTCGGAATGCGGAATCAGCGAGGCGGTGCGCGTGCCGCCGTTCAGGGCGTTATCGAATTCGCCGTTCACGATCAGCGTCGGACTTTTATAGGCGGGCAGGCGGCCGGTGAGATCCGATACCGTCAGCGCACCAAACACCTGCGCGATCGACTCTGCATCCAGCGCCGCGCCGCGCTCGACGAAACCTTCCAGCAGATAACGCGCCGTCGGCGTGTCGGCCCAGGCCTGCGTCACGCCATGGCGCAGATGGCCGAGATGATATTCCTTCAGCGTGCCTTTGGCCTGATGCTCGCGATAGGCGGCGATGCGGTGATCGAATTGCGCCTGCGGCCCGCTGTTGCCGCCGACCAAAATCGCCGCCTTGAAGAGGTCGGGCCGGTCGCAGGCCAGCATCAAGGCGAGCTTGGAGCCGATGCTGCAGCCGAGCACGACCGCATCCGCGCTCACGTCTTCGTCTTGCAATATGCCGAGGATGTCATCGCCCATGTCGCCAAGCGAAAAGGGCGTGCGCGGCTTGGCCGAACGGCCGAGGCCGCGCAGGTCCATGGCGATGGTGGTGAAGCGCGCCGAGAAACGCTCCACCTGATAGAGCCACAGATTGTGGTCGAAGGGCAGCGCATGGATCAGCACCAAAGGCGGTCCCGACCCCACTTTCTCGTAATAGATGTCGAGGCCGTTGGCCCGGCTCACCGGCATGCGCAAAGCTCCCTATCAGGCTGAAAACGCAGGATATCCCCACGAAAGCTTAGGCGATATGGCCGTGCCGCGCGAGGGCAGTCTTGCCCGGGCCTTCTTGCTATGCCATGCGAGGTCAACCACGACACCGGAGGAAGGCACGACATGGCGAGAATATCGCGACTCGAAAAAAACCTGAGCGCGGCCCGTACCGGGCTGGTGATGTTCGACACCTTGAACGGCTACCTGCACCCGAGCGACCCCGCCAAGCAGCAATTCCTGGCCGAGCGCAACATTCTGCCGAATATGCAGCGCCTCGTGGCCGGGGCGCGCAAGGTCGGCATGACCACTTTCTATCCGAGCGGCGCGCATGCCGCAGACGGCTCGGATTCGGTGGCGCGGCTCACCGACACCGACATGGAACTGCGCCCCAAGGCGGCGGGCGAAAAGCCTTTCTTTCCGCGCTTCCACAAGGGCTCGAAGGAGTCCGAAATCGCGCCGGAAATCGCGCCGATCGGAGGCGACGTGGTGGTGCCGAAGCATCGCTGGAATTCATTTTTCCAGACCGACCTCGATCTGCATTTCCGGGTGCGCGGCATCGAGACCATGATCATCGCTGGCGGCTCCACCGACGTCGGTATCGCTTCTACGGTCTATGCCGCGCGCGATATGGATTACGGAATCGTGGTGATCAGCGATTGCTGCTACTCGGCACGCGGCAACAACAACGAGTTCTTCCTTGAACGGGTATTTCCCCGCATGGGACGGGTGATGACGGTGGACCAGGCCGTCGCCCTGATGACGCCATAGAGAGCAGACAATGAGCGGCACGGATCGCCAGATCGAAACCCAAGAGATCGTCTGCCCCGGCGGAATGCCGGCGTTTCTCGCGCGGCCGGCCGCGGCCGGGCGCTATCCCGTGGTTGTTCTCATTCATGAACGCTATGGGCTGGTGCCGCATACGCGCGATCTGGCGAAGAAATGCGCCAGCGACGGCTTCCTTGTCGTCGCGGCGAATTATTTCTACAAACATCCCGACCAGAAAGCGCTCAACGCGGGTGACGATCGCTATCCGATGACGGACGCGGAGTCGATCGACTACATCAATGCCTCGCTGGAGGCGGTAGCGAAAAATCCGGCCGCCGATATGAGCAGGGTCGCGGTCGCCGGTTATTGCCAGACCGGCCGGCATCCGCTGGTCTACGCCGCCCAGGCCAAGATCGCCGCCGCGGTCGTCTGGTACGGCGCCGCCTCCAAGCGCGAATGGCCCGTGAGCGATACCAATGCCAGGCCGATGGAGGAGATCATCGCGGCCGTCGATTGTCCGGTATTCGGCGCCTTCGGTTCGGCCGACCACATCATTTCGATCGACGACGTGCTGCGTTTCCGCAACGCGCTGGAGCGGCACAAGAAGAGCTACGACATCCATCTTTATGCCGATGCGCCGCATGGCTGGCTCAACGACACCATGCCCGGCCGCTATCGCGCCCCGCAGGCGGATGCCGGCTGGGCCGACCAGCAGGTTTTCCTCAAGCGCGTTTTTTCCGGCGATTACAAGCCGGACAGCGTGAGCTGGCGTTTCGACAGCGCGTTCGGCAGCGACTATGATTTTGCCAAGAACAAAAGGTTGGAGTGACCGATGACGGCTTCAGGGGTTGGCTTCCCGGACAAAAAGGTGATCGCCGAGCTGACGGCGAAGATGTTGCTGGAAGTCGAAGCCGTGCGCTTCATGGGCGACAAGCCCTTCATCTTCACCTCCGGCCGCGCCAGCCCGGTCTATACCGATTGCCGCCGGCTGATCTCGTTTCCGCGCGTGCGACAGACGCTGATGGACTTCGGCGCCGCGACGGTGATGCGCGAGGCCGGCTTTGAGGCTTTCGACGCGGTGGCGGGCGGCGAAACCGCCGGGATTCCTTTTGCCGCCTGGATGGCGGACCGGCTCGGCCTGCCGATGCATTATGTGCGCAAGCAGGCCAAGG
Source organism: Xanthobacteraceae bacterium (assembly GCA_035699705.1). Classification (GTDB taxonomy): domain Bacteria; phylum Pseudomonadota; class Alphaproteobacteria; order Rhizobiales; family Xanthobacteraceae; genus CANKHA01. Next base: position 26,509 of record DASSPI010000165.1, on the reverse strand, counting down.
GTTTTGGCCGCAATGCGCAGATCGAGGGCAATGTCATCGAAGGCCAGCGCATCCTCCTGGTCGAGGACATGGCGACCGACGGCGGCAGCAAAGTGAATTTCTGCCGGGCGCTGCGCGATGCCGGCACCACCGTCGAGCACATCTTCGTCGTGTTCTACTACGACATCTTCCCGGAGAGCCAAAAGATCCTCTCCGATCTCGGCATCAAGCTGCATGCGCTCGCCACCTGGTGGGACGTGCTGGCGGTGGCGAAGGCGGGCGGCCAGTTCGACCCCGCCAAGCTTGCAGAGGTGGAGAAATTCATGCGCGATCCATCCGGCTGGTCGAAGGCGCATGGCGGCAAGGCCGACGTCGCGGCGGAATGAAAAAACGCCCGCCTGAAAGGCGGGCGTTTGCATTCCACTGTCTGAATGAGGGCCTAAGCCTTCAGCGCTTCCTTCACCCGCTCGGGCGTGAACGGCATGTGGCGCAGCCGCTTGCCGGTCAGCTTGTAGAAGCCATTGGCGACGGCGGCGGCGATGAAGGGATTGCCGATCTCGCCTAGCCCGCTCGGCGGCGCATCCCGGTCGATGAAGCTGACTTGCATCAGTTCCGGCAGGTCCGACATGCGCATCAGATTGTAGTCATGGAAGTTGCTCTGCTGCACGACGCCGTCTTTGATGGTGACGCGCTCATGCAGCACACTGGAGAGCCCGTAGAGGATGCCGCTCTCGATATTGGCCCTGGCGGCGTCCGGCGTGACGATGATGCCGCCGTCGACGGCGAGCCATACCTTGTGGACGCGGATCTTGCCCGCGTTCTGATCGAGCGAGATTTCCGCCACGCCGGCGCCGAGCGAGCCTGACCGTTCGCTGATCGAGATGCCAAGCGCGCGTCCATCCGGCCGCTTCGCTTTCCAGTCGCACATCCGCGCCACCGTTTCGAAGCACTTGGCCGCGCGTGGGATCATCGCCATGCGCTGGATCCGGAACTCGATGGGATCCATGCCTTCTTGCGCCGCCATCTCGTCGACGAAGCTCTCGATGGCGAACACGTTGAACACATGTGCGACGGCGCGCCAGTGTTTCAGGCGAATGCCGTGCGACACGCCGCGCTGCTCGATCTGCTGGTTGGCCACGGCGTAATACGGGATTTTCATCCCGCCGGTCACCAGCCCGCCGCCGTCGCCGACGACGCAATGCCGCCAGCCAGCAACCTTGCCGCTGGCGTCGGTCGCGGCTTCCAGGCATTGGAAGGATTGCGGCCGGAAGGCCCCATGCGCCAGGTCCTCCTCCCGCGTCCAGATCAGCTTCACCGGCCGGCGCACCTCGCGCGCAACCAGCGCGGCTTCCCCGGTGTAATCCGAGAGCGAGCGCCGCCCGAAGCCGCCGCCCATGTAGCATTGATTGACCGTGACCTGCTCGAGCTTGAAGCCGAGCGTCTTGGCGACGTCGGCGCGGCAGCGGTCCGGCGCCTGCGTGCCATCCCAGACTTCCACATGATCGCCGGCCTGGTTGAAGCGGGCCACCGCATTCAGCGGCTCCATCTGCGCGTGGTAGCCATAGTCGCTGCGGTATTCCGCTTTGTAGAGCTTGGCCGCGGACGCGAAGCTGGCGTTGGCGTCGCCCTTGGTATCGACCGGCGTCCTTTTGGCGGCGGGATCCGCATGGACCTTGACATAGTCCTCCATCAGGGCGCGCTCGGAGTTGTAGCCGGCCGCCTTCGATTTCTTCCACACCACCTTGAGCGCGTCGCGGGCGGCCGTCGCCTGCTCGAATCTTTCGGCAACCACGGCGACGCCCTTGGCGAGTTTCACGGTCGCGACCACGCCGGGCATCGCCTTGACCGCGTCATCGTTCCAGCTTTCCGGCTCGCCTTCGTGTACCGGCGAATGCAGCGTCGTGGCGTAGACCATGTCCGGCAGCCGCACGTCGATGGAATATTGCGCGCTGCCGTTGACCTTGGCCGGAATGTCGTAACGCTGAATCGATTTTCCGATCAGGCGGAACTGCTCCTTCGGCTTCAATTCACTCTTGTCGACCGTGGGAAGCTGTTCGGGGATTTTCCCGAAGCCGGCGATTTCACCATAGCTCAGCCGCTGGCCATTGGCCGGATTGATGACGACGCTCGGCTCGGTTTTCAGCGAGGCGGGATCGACGCCCCATTTCTCCGCCGCATTGATCAGCAGCACCTTGCGCACCTGCGCGCCCACATTGCGCAGGTCGGCGAAATAGCCCTGCACGGCGCGGCTGCCGGTGATCGACATGCTGCGGCCGCCGCCGGCGCGGTAGCCATAGGTTTCGACTTCCGCCGGCGCCCATTCGAGCGTCACCTTCGACCAGTCGGCATCCATTTCCTCGGCGACGATGAGCGGGAGCGAGGTCATCGAGCCTTGGCCCATCTCCGCTCCGGCGGTGAGAATGGTGATGGCGCCGTTCGGCGCGATGCGCACCCAGGGCGTGATCTTCTGCGCGTTGTCGGTCGCGGCCGCCGCGGAGGTCAGCCGCAGGCCGTTCGCGCCCATGGCCACGTAGAAGGAGAGGCCGCCAATGCCGGCCAGAACCTGGCGGCGCGAAAGCTCGGGAGTCTTGATGTTGATGGTCATGTCAGCCCTCCCGCGAGGCGCGCTCAACGGCGGCGATGATGCGATGATAGGTGCCGCAGCGGCAGATATTGCCGTCCATGTGCTGGACGATCTGGTCGCGGTTCGGTTTCGGATTTTCCGCCAGCAGTTCGGCCGCCTTCATGATCTGGCCGGTCTGGCAATAACCGCATTGCGCGACCTGTTCGGCGATCCAGGCCTTCTGCAGCGGATGCGAGTTATCCGGCGACAGCCCTTCGATGGTGACGACCTTGGCGCCTTCCACGCTTGCCGCCGGTATCTGGCAAGAGCGTTGCGCCTTGCCGTTGATGTGGACGGTGCAGGCGCCGCACAGGCCCGCGCCGCAGCCGTATTTGGTGCCGGTCAGCCCGACATGATCGCGGATGACCCAGAGCAGCGGCGTCGCCTGGTCGGCGGAGACGGAGACGCGCTTCTCGTTCAAGGTGAAAGAAACCAATGTAACCTCCCTTTGGCCGCTTCTTAAGCTATGTTCGGCGGGACCCGCGTCGCAGGCGAGCCGCCGCCGCAGATTCGTCATCTGCGATTGGACTAATTAAATCACGGAGCATTTTTAGGCGAAAGGGAGGGCGTGCGCCCGCGGCGCTTTGGCCGCGGGCTTCACATTCGCTTGAATAAATCGGAGTGGCCCGGCGTGTTACGCGACCAGGAAACGCGTCGCGCCGGCGAGGGCGATGGTGCCGGCGACCGCCAGCAGAAGCTTGCCCATCCAGGAATCGTCCGCAGCCGGCTGCTGGGCGGAAACCGATTGTCCGACGCTTTCAGCGGGAGCGGGCGGGGCGGGCGCCGCCAGATCGATCTCGTTGACCTCGTTGAAGGCGACCACCTGGACCTTGCCGCCGGCCGCATCGATCTCATTCACTTCGTTGAAGGACGTGCCCCCGGCAGCGTCGGTCTCCGGGGACGGTTCGGGACTTGCCGCAAGCGTTTCCACCGGGGCCGGGGGTGGCGCGCTTTCCGCGACCGCGGACTCGGCGGCAATTTCCCGGACAGCCGGCTTCTGGACAGCGGGCCTTTTCACCGACTTCGACCTCTTCGCCCGCTTGGACGACCTGGCGGCCGGTTTCCACGTCTTCATGAAATTATCGAGCTCCATCGGGGCCGCCTGCGCCTGCGCGCTTGTCGCCCCGCAACCTGCATCGCCGTCATTACATGGCAGCGCCGTCGCGGGCGAAAATGCAAAAGCCAGCACGACGGCGGCAGCCGCCGCTGCAGCGGTCAAACGGATATGCGGCATTGTTTTTTTCTCCCTGCCTCCAACGGAATAGGCGCATTCCGTCTGGCAGGCGTGACGTGAATGGGGCGACATTTGGGTTTTTTTGCCGCAATTCATCCCGAAATGGCCGATTCGCAGCCCTCAGTCGTTCGACACCCCGGCCGCCTTGATCGGCTTTGCCCATTTCTCGATTTCGCTTCGCACGAATTTCCCGAGATACTCGGGCGTGGTGCGGTCGGGCGACACGAAAGACGCGCCGAGCCCTTCCAGCTTCGCGCGCACGTTCGCGTCCTTCATGGCTTCCACCGTCGCTTCATTCAGTTTCTTCACCACATCCGCCGGCGCGCCCTTCGGCAGGAACAGGGCGTTCCAGGTATAAGCCTCCATGTCGGCGACCCCTTGCTCTTCCGCGGTCGGGACATTCGGCAGCGCCGGCGAGCGGGTCTTGGCCAAAGTGGCGATCGCCTTCACGGTGCCGCCGTCGACCTGCGGCTTGGCGGTGGTGATGATGTCGCAGAGGAAGTCGACGCGGCCGCCGATCAGGTCGGTCATCGCCGGCCCTGTCCCGGGGTAGGGCACATGCGTGATGTTGTTCGTGCCCAGCGCCAGAGTGACCACAACGCAGCCGAGATGCGTCGCCGAGCCCGCGCCGGCCGAGCCGAATTGCATCTTGTCCTGGTTTTGCTTGGCGTAAGCGGCGAATTCCTTCAGGTCCTTGGCGGGGAAATCCTTTCTGGCAATCAGCACGATCGGCAGTTCGGCGATCAGCACCACCGGGGTAAAATCGTTGGCCGCATGGTACTGCGGTTTTTTGTGGAGCGTCTGATTCTGCGCGTGGGTGCCGACGGTGCCGAGGCCAATCGTATAACCGTCGGGCGCCGCCTTCGCCACGCGCGAGCCGCCGAGCATGCCGCCGGCGCCGCCGACATTTTCGATCACCACCGTCTGGCCCAGAATTTCGCCCAGCTTCTGCCCCACGGCGCGGCCGAGCACGTCGGTCGGGCCGCCGGCGGCGAAGGGAATGATCAGGGTAATGGGACGGTTGGGATAATTCTGCGCCGTTGCCGCGCCGGCCCATCCAAGACAAATCGCCAGCGCCGCTGCGACCAAAGATTTCCGCATGGTTGTTCTCCCATTCGCCCTTCTGACCGGTTTCCAAGCAGTGGTAATAGGCCCAGATTGCAGCGAGGCCTTCCTCCAACGCAAGTCGTGTTTCGCCGGCAGGCCTTGACCTTTTGGCCTACCCGTTATCCCTAGTGCCCCGCTTCCAAACTTCGTGATACATCGCCGCATCCCGTGACACGAACTTCGGAGGCAAAGGGGCACTAGCAATCTTATGATTCCAGTGCCGCTTTTCAATTTGAAGTTCCTGGCCGAATTTGCCGCAAGTGGTATAGGAACTTCAAATCGGCGGCACTGGCCGCAAAAAAGGGGTGAGTATGAAGAAGGTGTTTCCCGAGGCAGGTGCGGCTCTCGCCGGGCTGTTGAAAGACGGCATGCTGATCATGGCCGGCGGATTCGGCCTCTGCGGGATTCCCGAAACGCTGATCCTCGCCATTCGGGATTCCGGCGTGAAGAACCTCACTTTCGTCTCGAATAATGCCGGCATCGACGGCGCCGGCCTCGGCCTGCTGCTGGAGAGCCGGCAGATCAAGAAGATGATCTCGTCTTATGTCGGCGAAAACAAAACCTTCGCCCAGCAATATCTCGCCGGCGAACTGGAAATCGAATTCAACCCGCAAGGCACCCTGGCCGAACGCATCCGCGCGGGCGGCGCGGGCATCCCGGCTTTCTACACCAGGACCGGGGTCGGTACTCTGGTCGCCAAGGACAAGGAAGAGCGCGAATTCGATGGCGAGCGCTATGTGATGGAGCGCGGTTTGGTCGCCGACCTCGCCATCGTGCATGCCTGGAAAGGCGATACCGAAGGCAACCTGGTTTACCGCAAGACCGCGCGTAATTTTAACCCGATGATGGCGACGGCCGGCCGCATCACTGTCGCCGAGGTTGAGCATCTGGTGCAGCCGGGCGAGATCAATCCGGATCACATCATCACCCCGGGCATTTTTGTGAAGCGCATCGTTCACGTCCCGGGCGCAAAAAAGCACATCGAGCAGCGCACGATACGCAAGCGAGCCGCGGCGGCGGGAGTGGAAATCTGATGCCCTGGACCCGTGAGCAGATGGCGGAGCGCGCGGCGAAGGAATTGCGCGATGGATTTTATGTCAATCTGGGCATCGGCATTCCGACGCTGGTGTCGAACTACATTCCCGCGGGAATGCATGTGCAGCTGCAGAGCGAGAACGGGATGCTCGGATTTGGGCCGTTTCCTTACGAAGGCGAGGAAGACCCGGACCTGATCAATGCCGGCAAGCAGACGATCACCGAGCTGCCGACGACCAGCTATTTCTCCAGCGCGGACAGCTTCGGCATGATCCGCGGCGGGCACATCGACTTGTCCATCCTCGGCGCCATGCAGGTGGCGGAGAACGGCGACCTCGCCAACTGGATGATCCCGGGCAAGATGGTCAAAGGCATGGGCGGCGCCATGGACCTGGTCGCCGGGGTGAAGAAGGTGGTCGTGGTGATGGAGCATTCCGCCAAGGACGAACCCAAGCTGCTCAAGCGCTGCACCTTGCCGCTTACAGGGGCGGGGGTCGTGGACATGGTGATCACCGATCTTGCGGTTTTCACCATCGACAAGAAAGGCGGCGGCGGAATGAGCCTTGTGGAGCTGGCGCCGGGCGTCACTGCGGAAGAGGTGAGGGCCAAAACCGAGGCCGGCTATCGTCTTGCCCCTGCGCTGGCGGTGTAAGCATCAAGCAGAGCGGCGCCCGGCGAGGCGGTAATTCCGCCGCAAGCTCATCTGGGGGTTTGCTTATCGCCCCCAATCACGAGAATATGATTGCAGCGATTCGGCGGCTGCTCGTGATTCTATCCCATGCAGACTCGGTCCAGCGCTTTTCCCTCGGATCAGATCGCCCGGCGCTGGTGCGATTTGGCCCACCAGCGTCGTTCCCATTTCGTTGAGCTTTATGCGAGCGGACGCTGGAAGCTTTACTACAGCGAGGCCGAGTTCATTGCGCGGCTGCGGGAGGTCTTCCAAGCCGCAGAACAGTGGGAAAAGCTGGCCTCGGCGCGGCCGACCGAAACCCAAAGCTGATCGTTGCGCCGCCTGCAAGGCGGCTCCTTCTCGGTTCGGTGGGAATGCTCGTGGTACCTGGGGTTTGCGCTTTGCGCGACAATAAGCCGCCGAGGGGCAAAATAGCCAGCTTAACCGCCATTTTGCGGAACCTCTGAGCTTTACCTTAAGTTATCCGGCCAGTTGAGATCAGGGGCAGGGTAGGGGACATTTTGCCGGAATGAAGAGGCCCGCTCTCGAACAAATAGACGACGCAAAGCGGCTCCAGCTCCTCGTTGAGGCGGTGACCGACTATGCGCTCTATCTGATCGATCTCGACGGCACCATCGTCAGCTGGAACACCGGCGCCCGCCGTATCAAGGGCTATACCGCCGACGAGATCATCGGCAAAAATTTCTCCATGTTCTTCACGCCCGAGGATCGCGCCGCGGGAAAGCCGGAGCTCGCCTTGCAGGCGGCCAAAACGGTCGGCCGCTTCGAGGAGGAAGCCTGGCGTGAGCGCAAGGACGGTTCCCGCTTCTGGGCCTCGGCCATACTCGATGCGGTACGCGATCAGGACGGCGAGGTTATCGGCTTCGCCAAGATCACGCGCGATCTGACCGAGCGCCGCGCCGCACAGGAATCGCTGGAGCAGAGCGAACGGCAGTTTCGTTTGCTGGTCAACGGCGTGACCGATCACGCGATCTTCATGCTGGATCCGCAAGGCCACATTGCCAGCTGGAACAGCGGCGCCGAAAACCTGAAGGGTTATGCCGCCAACGAAATCATCGGCCAGCACTTCTCGCGCTTTTATACCGAGAAGGACCGCGCCGCCGGCTTGCCGCAGAAGCTGCTTTCCATCGCCCGGGACAAGGGGAAGGTCATGTCCGATGGCTGGCGCGTGCGCAAGGACGGCAGCCGGTTCTGGGCCAGCGTTGTCATCGACGCCATCCATGACGACCAAGGCGAAGTCGTCGGCTTCGCCAAAATCACGCGCGACCTGACCGAGCAGCGCGAATCCCAGCAGAAACTCGACGAGGCGCGCGAGCAGCTCTTCCAGGCGCAAAAGATGGAAGCGATCGGTCAGCTCACCGGCGGCGTCGCGCACGACTTCAACAACCTCTTGACCGTGATCGTCAGCGGCGCCGATCTGGCGGAGCAGCACATCAAGAACAACGACAGACTGAAGCGTCTCGTCGGCAATATGCGTCAAGCCGCGCTGCGCGGCGAGCGGCTGACCAAGCAATTGCTGGCCTTCTCCCGCCGCCAGCCGCTGAAGCCGGAACCCGTCGATATCGCACAGCAGCTCAACAGTTTTAACGAGCTGTTGCTGCATTCGTTGCGCGGAGACGTCCGCATCGTTTTCGACGTGCCAACGGATTTGCCCCCGGTGGAGGTAGACATCGGCCAGCTCGAGCTTGCCTTGCTGAATATCGGCCTTAACGCGCGCGACGCCATGCCCGACGGCGGCACGCTGACCATTCGCGCGCGCAAACATGGCGGCGACATCAGGGAAAAGGGTTCCTACGTGGTCATCGACGTCATCGATACCGGCATCGGCATGTCGGAAGACGTCCGGGCCCGCGCCTTCGAGCCATTCTTTACCACCAAGGATATCGGACGTGGCAGCGGGCTGGGCTTGAGCCAGGCCTATGGCTTTGCCAAGCAGTCCGGCGGCGCACTGAAGCTGGACAGCGCACCCGGCAAGGGCACCAAGGTCAGCCTGTACTTGCCGGAGGCGGTGGACGCGAACAATCGGGCAGGCTCGGATCAGCCGGTCGCTCGCAAACGCGACGCAGGCACCGCAACCGTGCTGCTGGTGGAAGACGACGTGGGCGTCGCCGAGCTGGCGCTGGGGCTGCTGGAGGACGCGGGCTACAAGGTAAAGACCGCCGGCAACGCCGCCGAGGCGCTCAAGGTTTTGCGCAATGGCGACCCGATCGATCTGGTGTTTTCCGATATCATGATGCCGGGCGGCATGAATGGCGCGGAGCTTGCCCGCATCGTGCGCGGCGAATTTCCGTCCATCTTTATCCTGCTGGCGACCGGCTATTCAGAAGCCGCAGCCCATGCCGCGACGCATGAATTTCCGCTGATCCGCAAGCCCTATGGCCGCGAAGTGCTGTTGGACAAGGTGGGCGAAATTCTCGGAGAGGCCGTTTAAGCGGTTATGCGCCGTCGGCGCGGACGGGCAAAATGGAGTCCACTCCCAGGCGGCCGTAGCCCGGCAGTTTCAGCGCCGGATGCCGAAGGTCGACGCCGGCGACGAGTCCGAGAAAGTTGATCTCCACTCCCTCCACCCAGCCGATCTTGAGGCCCAGCAGTCCCCAAAGATTGACCTCGAAGCCGGTGCCGCTGTCGGTCGTGCCGAAATAAGGGCCGATCCGGAAGTCGCGGCCGATGGCGTTCGAAGGCAATGCCGTGGCGAGCTCCGGCACCGCGCGCATCACCGTCGCCGTGAAGGTGTTGCTGTTCGGACCCGGCCAGACGCGATAATCGCCCGCATTGGCGAAGCGATACTCTTTCACCGCCGCTTCGATTTTTGGGATCAGCCGTTCGGCTTCCTTGCCGCGCACGTCCGCTACTACCGTGGGCCGGGACCCGAACCAGCGTCCATCCGGCGCCCAGCCGTTGACGCGCACCGGATTGCCCCAGCCAACCACGTCGAACCGGGTCCAGCGCGTTGCATTCTCGCGTTTGATGACGATCCAGCTATGCACCGCCAGCACGCCCTTCCAGCCGCCGGTGCGGCCCGAGAGCACCAGCACGCGCGCCGCCGTATGCTCGCTTGCGGGCGGCAGGCTGCCGATGCTCGACCAGTCGGCATCGCGGAAGCTGCGCGGATAGTCGCTGAAGGCGAAGACTGCGGCGCGCGCAGCCACCGGCAGAAGGAAAAGCGCGACGAGAAGAAGCACGAAGGGTTTCCGGGACGATAGCCGGGGAGGAAGCGGGGCGGACATGAGTCAATCAGATCGGTCGTTTCGGTCCGAACTGTGGCAACGGCGGTGGCGCGGAGATTACCTTTCTTTCAGGTGCCTGCGCCTGCGCGTCTCCGCTGCGGCGGCGAGCAGGATGGCCTCCCCGCCGCGCAGCAGATCCCGCATGCGCCACCGCCGCGCTCCCCGGGCGCCGCCGCGGACTGCCCCCTGCCGCAGCTTGGGTACGTGGATGAAAGCCGCAAAGCTTGGCCCGGCCGGCCGGGCCGCCGCCTCGATCGCGCGCCAGGAGAGATAGTTGCAGAGATAGCGCCCGGCATTGTGTGAGACCACCGCCTGGGCGCCGACGCGGCGGGCGGCAATGGTCAACCGTGCCGCCGGCACGCCGTACCGCAGCGCATCCGGTCCGCCGGGCACGATGCAGAGCGATGCGGCCTGTCGTCCCTCGGCATCGAGAACCAGAGCGGAGACGGCGTTGCGGGCGCGGGTTTCCACCTGCAGAGACGATGCCCTGGTCGCGAGCCCAAACATCAGCACCGCATCCGGCCTGAGCTGCGACAGGAGCTGCGGCAGCTCACGGTCCACGGCCTCGTAGCTGGTCTGGAAAACATGCGGCACCAGCCGCACGTCCGCGAGCGCTGGCCGCCGCAAGCGCGCGAGCCGCTGCACCAGTGCCCCGGTCGGATTGGACGGCGCGCCCGGAAACGGTCCGAACCCGCTGAGCAGGATGGTCAGCGCCATCTCACGGCTCCAGCCGTTCGATGGCCGCGGTATCGACTTGCGCCAAAGCGTCACGCACGCGGGTGCCGCCGATCACCTTGTCCGGCGCGATCTCAGCCAACGGCACCAGCACGAAGGCGCGCTCGAACAGGTGCGGATGCGGCAAGGTCAGGTTCGGCTCGTCGAGCGAGAGATCATCATAGGCAAGGATGTCGAGATCGGCGGTGCGCGGTCCCCAGCGGCGGTCCTCGGCCCGAACGCGGCCGAGCGTGCGCTCGACCTGCTGCGCGCGCGCGAGCAGGTCCTGCGGCGGCAGGCGCGTTTCCACCGCGATGCAAAGATTGACGAAGGGCGGCTGGTTTTCGTCGCCCCAGGGCGGTGTCCGATAGTCGTGCGAGCGGGCGAGCAGGCGCACGTCGCTGCCATCGCAGAACAGCTCGATCGCTTTGTTGAGCGTTGCGCGGGCGTCGCCGAGATTCCCGCCGAGCGCGATCAGCGCTTCAGCCACGGCGTGTCCGCACCAATGTGACCCCCACGTCGGTGAAGACAGCGGCGACGGGAGCATGCGGTTTGCGCACGGTAATGCGCACAGCCTGGACGCGCGGGAAGTTTTGCAGCACGGCGTCGGCCACCGCGCCGGCGGCGGCTTCCACCAGCCGGCAGCGCTTGCCGGTAAAAGTGCGGCCCACGACACTCACCACCGCGTCGTAGGAAACCGTATCGGCGAGCTTGTCGGACTTCGCCGCGTTGGTGAGATCGATATCCAGCACGAGGTCGAGGATGAAGGACTGACCGACCTTGCCCTCATGCGGCATCACGCCGTGGTAGGCGTGCAGCACCAGCCCGTTGACGAAAACACTGTCGTTCACGGCGCCCCCCGGATCGCGGCCGCTACCCGTAGCGCCTGCACGGTTTCCGCGACGTCATGCACCCGCAGGATCGCCGCGCCGTTTTCCACCGCCAGCAGATGCGCGGCGAGCGAGCCGCCGAGGCGCTGGTCGGGTTCCGACGGCGTCACGGCGCTGATGAAGCGCTTGCGCGAAGCGCCGACCAGCAGCGGCAGCCCGAAGCATTTGAAGCGCGCGAGCTGTGCAATAGCCGCCATGCTTTGCTCCGGGGTCTTGCCGAAGCCGATACCCGGATCGAGCACGATCTGTCCGCGCGCGATGCCGGCGCGTTCGGCAATGGCGAGCGAGCGGCGGAAGAAGGCGTCGATATCCGCGAGGATGTCGATGGCGGGATCGGCCTTGTCGCGATTATGCATGACGACGACAGGCACGCGCCGCTCGGCGGCCAGCGCGGCCAGTCCGGGATCGCGCTGCAGGCCCCAGACGTCGTTGATCATGGCGGCGCCCTGGTCAAGCGCCCAGGCTGCGACTTCCGCCTTGAGGGTGTCGATCGACACCGGCACGCCCAGGGCAACGACCTTGCCGAAGATCGGCGCAAGCCTGGCCCGTTCGTCCTCGGCCGGGACCGGCGCCGCGCCGCCATAGGGCCGGGTCGACTCCGCCCCGACATCGATGACATCGGCGCCTTCGGCGATCATCCTCTCCGCCTGGGCGAGGGCCTTTGCAGGGTCGAGAAAGCGTCCGCCATCGGAAAAGGAATCCGGCGTGACATTGAGCACGCCCATGACGAGCGGCCGGCCTTTCGCCAGCAGCCGCGACAGGAAGGATGGTGGGGCATCGCTCACGGCGCTTCCCGGCCTGATGCAGTCCGCGACTGTCATGGATTCGCTTTGCGCGGTCCCCGGCGGAGTGTCAAGCACGGCCGCAGGTGGTGCAGGAACTTCAAATAAGCGGCACCAGGCGGCGCGGCGCGTCAATAGGTGATCTTCAGCGGAAGCTTCTTGGCGTGCTCGATCCAGCGCACCACGGCCTTTTCCGACGGCAGCAGGCGGACCAGCTTGCGCTTGGCATTGGCCGCCGCCATCGCCTTGGCCAGATTGGCGGGGTTGCGGTATTTCAGATCCTTGACCGTGTCGACGCCGGCGGCATGCAGCAGTTCGGCATATTCCTCGCCGACGCCTTTGACCCGCATCTTGTCGGCCATGTTGGCCCAGCACAGGATTTTTTTCTCGTCAAATCCGGTCAATTCCGCCAGCAGCTTGCGCCCCCTCGGACTACGCGCCGCCTCCAGCAGCCGTCCCGTGGTCCTGATGCCCACCGACTTCAGCCTCAAGGCCATATCGTCTTCAATTCCGTCGATGTCGGTGATTGGGTAGGAGGCCATTAGACTTGACTCAATTCGCGTAAACTTAAGCGGTTAAATGAACTGACCGAGGCCGGGGATTGCGCCCACGATCTCGCCGATGGTGTCTTCGCCGGCCTTTTCGCGCACGTAAGCAATGGTCTCGCGCGTGACGGCTTGCACCTGATCCATGCTGAGACCTGCGGACATCATGCGCGTGCCGGCGCCCATGATGCCGCTCATGAACATGCCGCCGTCGCCAGCGGCATTCGCGGATTGCAGATAGGCTTCAGAGCCCGGAAGCTTGTCCAGAAGCGCCTGCACCTTGTCGGGCGGCCCTTCCGTTTTCAGGAAATCGAGGATGATGCCAATGGACTGTTCGGCTTGGGTTCGGGAGACGCCAACATGGGCGACCAAGCGTTCGACAAGTTCGTCCATTTCCCCTCGCCCCCGTCCCACACTGCGGTAGGTTGCGGCGATATTGGACGCAAAACGCGAGAGAAGACAAGCGCGCCAAGGTGCTGCGTGAAAATATTTCATAATGGTGGCGCGAGAGAAACACCGCGCCGTATAGCGCCTCACGGCCTCGTGTGATGCGCTTTCCAGCCGTGCGGGCGATTGCTAGTTTGTCGAAACGGACAAAGACTTGCAGGCAAGACTTGAAAACTTGCAGAGAAGACCTGGAGTAACCCGATGACCTCGCTTGATGCGGTGCTCGACCGGATTGATCGCGATCTCGACCAGAGCGTCGAGCGTCTGTTCGAGTTTTTGCGCATCCCGTCGGTCTCCACCGACCCCGCGTTCAAGGACCACTGCCGCATTGCGGCAGAATACGTGGCGGAAAACCTGTCGAATCTCGGCCTGCAGACCAGCGTCCGGCCGACGGGCGGCCATCCGATCGTCGTAGGCAAAACGCCGCAGGGGCAAGGCAGCGGAAACGGCCCCCGCGTCCTGTTCTACGGCCACTACGACGTGCAGCCGGTCGATCCGCTCGAGCTGTGGGAGACGCCGCCGTTCGAGCCGCGCATCGCCACGCTGCCGGACGGACGCAAAATCATCGTCGCGCGCGGCGCCTGCGACGACAAAGGGCAGGCGATGACCTTCATCGAGGCCTGCCGCGCCTTCAAGGCGGTCACCGGCAAGCTGCCGCTGCCCATCACCGTGATGATCGAGGGCGAAGAGGAGTGCGGTTCGGCGCATCTGTTCGGCTTCGTCAAGGACAATGCCGAAGAGCTGAAGCAGGACGTCGCGCTGGTCTGCGACACCAGCATGTGGGACCCGCAAACCCCGATGGTGACCACCTCGCTGCGCGGCCTGGTGTATGAGGAGGTGAAGCTCACCTGCGCCGACCGCGATCTGCATTCCGGTCTGTTCGGCGGCGCGGCGCAAAATCCGCTGCGTGTGCTCTCGAAAATTCTTGCCGCGCTGCATGACGACAACGGCCGCGTGACCCTGCCGGGTTTCTACGACGGGGTGAAGGAGTTGCCGGCCGACATCAAGGCCGATCTCAAGGGCCTCGATCTCACGGTGGAAGATTTCCTCGCCCCGGTCGGGCTGAAAGTGCCGGCGGGCGAGAAGGACCGCATGCTGATCGAGCAGATCGCCACGCGGCCGACCGCCGAGATCAACGGCATCGTCGGCGGCTATACCGGCGAGGGCGCCAAGACCGTGCTGCCGGCGCAGGCGATGGCGAAAGTTTCCTTCCGGCTGGTCGGCGCGCAAGACCCGCAGAAGGTGTGCGACGCTTTCCGTGCCTTCGTGCGCGCGCGCCTGCCGGAGGATTGCAAGGCCGAGTTCACCAATTTCGGCCTGGCGCCGGCCTTCGATCTCGGCTTCGACAACCCGGCGCTGATCAAGACCCGCGCCGCGCTCGCCGCCGAGTGGGGCCGCAAGGCCGTGACGGTGGGCGAGGGCGGTTCGATCCCCATCGTCGCCGATTTCAAGCGCCTGCTTGGCATGGATACGATCTTGGTCGGCTTCGCGCTCGACGACGACCGGGTGCATTCGCCCAACGAGAAATTCGACCTCACCTCCTTCCACAAGGGCACGCGCAGCTGGGCGCGCATCCTTTCGGCGCTGGCGGAATAAAACGGGAGAGGTCATCGGTAGGCATTTGCGGCCGAATGCGTTAAGAATCGTACGCGTGGGCGGAGACATGAGCCGTTCGAACAAGTTCCAGGACCGGACGAAACCGAATGATCGATATCGTCAAGATTGTGAGAGTGGACAAACTGGGTGGCTTTCGTTTGCGCGTCCATTTCTCCGACGGAACCGAAGGCGAACGTGACTTCTCCGACATCGTGGCCGCCGGCGGACCGATGATCGAGCCGCTGCGCGAGCCGGCATTTTTCGCGCGCGTTTTTATCGAACTGGGCACGCTGACCTGGCCGAATGGTTTCGATCTGGACTCGATCGCGCTTCACGATGAAATGAAAAAGGTGGGCCTTCTCGAACGAAGCGCTGCCTGACGCATGACAACACTGGTGACAGGCGCCGGGCTGGTCGGCACCGCCTTCGGCCGGGAAGCGCTGGCGCGCGGCGAGAACGTGGTCTTCCTCGATCCCGAGCCGCGGGCGGATTTCCTGCGCAGGAAGCTCGGCGACAAAGGCTATGCGCTGGCCCGCAACGACGTGCGCGATCTGCCCGCGCTGATCGAGACCATCAAGGCCCACAAGGCCGACACGGTGGTGCATACCGCCGGGCTGATCGGCTCGCGGGTGGAGCAGTCGCTCACCATCGGCTTTGACATCAATCTCGGCGGCACGCGCAATGTCGCCGAAGCGGTGCGGCTCACCGGCGTGCGCCGGCTGGTGCATATCAGCACCTTCGGCGTCTACGACCGGCGGCGGAAGACCAGCGGTCCGACGAGCGAGGATTTTCCGCGCGGCGGCGGCCGCGGCTACGGCAATTACAAGGTCGCCAAGGAATTGATCCTGGAAGCTTATGCCAACCTGCATGGCTTTGAGTTGATCGTGCTGCGGCCGGCCAATGTCTTCGGCTTCGGCCATTTCTGGTCGGGCTCGGGCGGCGGCAAGAAGATGCAGGACCTGCTGGAAGCCGGCCTCGACGGCAAGACCGCGCGCATCGAGCAGTCCCAGACCATGGCGAATGAATATCTCTACGCCAAGGACATGGGCCGCGCGATCGATCTCGCCGCCACCGTGCCGATGCCGAAGCAGGCGGTCTTCAACATCGGCAATGGCGTGGTTACCCCGTTCGATGAAGTGCTGGCCGCGGTGAAGGCGCTGTTCCCGTCGCTGCGTTACGAGATCGAGCCGGGCGAGCCGCCGAAGTCGAAGTCCGATCCGCTCGACATCTCCGCGGCCAAGCGGCATCTCGGCTGGGAGCCGCGCTTTTCCGTCCGCTCCGCGTTCGAGGACTTCCTCACCGAGCTGAAGGCGGCGCGCGGGTGAGCGAACTCAATTCTGCCCGGGGTACGGGTTGAACAGCGACGGATAGGACCGGCCGCGCAGGTCATAGACGCGCGCATAGAGCACACCCTCGCGCCGGATTTCCGCGAGCACCGGCGCGTCGAATTCCCGGCAATAGAACGTGCCGAGCATCAGCGCGAAGTCTGCGCCTTGCGGATCCCAGCTCATCTCGAAATCTTGGCCGAGCTCGACCCGCGGGGAGGGATGCGGGCCGCACACGGCGACTTTCCACGGCCGTCCCGCCGGCTTTTGCATCTTGTCGGCGGCGATCTTCGCCGCCAGGGCCTGCGAGGCCTGTTTGAACGACAGCCCCCAGTAATCCAGCATGTAGCGG
The DNA here is from genome assembly GCA_035699705.1 of Xanthobacteraceae bacterium. Lineage (GTDB taxonomy): Bacteria > Pseudomonadota > Alphaproteobacteria > Rhizobiales > Xanthobacteraceae > CANKHA01. The sequence goes on along the minus strand of DASSPI010000165.1, from coordinate 9,962 downwards.
CTCTGCGCACCGGCGACGCCGCCGGCGAGCCGGTTGAAATAGGTGTATTGATAGGGATGCAGCCGCACCATTTCGATCGCCGGCAGCATCACGCCAAGACCGAAGAGGATGGCGGCCGCCGCCGCGCCGAAGCGAAAGCGCCAACTCGACCAGTCGAACAGCCAGGCGCCGGCCAAACCTCCGAGCACGGCCAGCGGCGGCAACACGAAGACGAAATGCCGGATGCCGTTATACATCGCCGGCCGCAGGGCGACCGTGAGCGCGATGGGAAACACCGCCGCCATGGCGACGCAAAGGAAAATCGCCCGCTGCCGCGCCGGCAGATCGCGCCGCGCAGCGGCGTAACAAGCGCCCAACAGGCCGGACACGCCGAGCGCCAGAAAGATTTCCGGCAGCTGCAGGGCAAACAGCGTCGGCACATAGCTGCGCGGCATGTCGGGAACGAGGATCAGTTCGCCGGCGAACAGCTCCCGCCACGGATGCTCGAAGAAATGCGAGAAATAGGTCACCGCGCGCCAGGGATTGAGCGGCGCCTGCACCGACCAGGGCCAGACCAGCGCCATGACGGCATAGGCCAGCAGCAAGCCGGGTATCAGATAGATGACGAAACGGCCTGCGCGCAACAACGCCTCGCGCATTCCTTTTGCCCTCGCTTCGAGGCCGGCAAGCAAAGCCAGCGCCGCCAGCATGTTCACGCCGGCCAGAGTCCCGAGCGTTCGCGAACCGATCGAGACGCCAAGCCCGAGCCCGAACAGCGCAATGCTCGCAACGCCTGGGCGCGGATATTCCGAAAGCAGCCGCACCAGCGCGAGCAGCAGGATGATCATGGCGACGGCGAAGGGCGCATCCTTCGCGTTCATCAGCATATGGCCAAAAAATACCGGGCAGGCCGCGAGAAGGATGACGGCGAAAAATCCCGCCAGCGGTCCGCCGACACGGCGGGCCAGGCGCCAGGTGACGGCGAGCCCAAGCACGCCGATCAGCCCGCCGGCCAGCCGCCGGGTTTCGAACAAGTCCGATTGAAGAAGTTTTGCGAGCAGGGCGGCGGCCATGTCGAAGCCGCCCCCATACATGTGGAGATTGACGAAAGACAGCGCGCGCTGGTCGGCGAAGCCGGAGCCATAGAAGGCCAGCAGCAGCTCGCCATATTGCGCGTGAGTAAAGTCGTCCCAGCCGAGGCCGTAATCGCGGAAGGTCAGCGCCACCGCGGCCGCGACAAGGAGAATGACCAGGACGGCGGCGCGGTCGCAGAGCGCGGCGGGCGTCCAGGATTGGCGTGGGGCGGAAGTCACCGGCGGCAGGACCCGTTCAGGCACGATCCGCCGATTATGGCGCGATTCCGCAGCCGCCGTCCCGTCTCCGGGAGCGGCGGCCCCCAACGCGCCTGCGCAGCCGTCAGGCCGCCTTGGACACCTTGTTCATCGCCGCGTCGAACATCTCGGCGACGTGGTCCCAGTTCACCAGGTGATCCACGAAGGCCTTCAGATAATCGGGGCGGCGGTTGCGGTAGTCGATGTAATAGGAATGCTCCCAAACATCGCAGCCCAGGATGGGCGCGCCGCCGTGCACCAGCGGGTTCTCGCCGTTCGCCGTCTTCGTGATGGCGAGCTTGCCATCCTTCACCGTGATCCAGCACCAGCCGGAGCCGAACTGGCCAACGCCGGCCTGGATGAAATCCTCTTTCATCTTGGCGAGGCCGCCGAGATCGGAGTCGATCTTGGCCTTCAGCTTGCCGGGGATCTTGTCGCCGCCGCCGCCAGGCTTCATCCATTTCCAGAAGTGGATGTGGTTGTAGTGCTGACCGGCATTGTTGAACAGGCCGGCATTCTTGCCGAAAGAGCCCTTCACCACCTCCTCGACCGGCTTGCCCTCCCACTCGCTGCCCTTGAGCAGCTTGTTGCCGTTGTCGACATAGGCCTGGTGGTGCTTGTCGTGGTGATATTCCAGCGTTTCACGCGACATATAAGGGGCGAGCGCATCGTATGCATAGGGAAGTTCGGGCAATGAAAACGACATGGCACTCTCCTGATTCTCCGATACCGGTAAACTCTGAACGCGGCTCAACAGTTCCGGCGCGAAATCAGTGGTTTTGAACCATCAGCCGGGCTTGGTTGAGCCCGGGATTGGCTGTGCTATCGTCACGGCGATTCATCAAGGGGGGCATTACACATGACAGCTATTCTTCAATCGCTTGAGCGCACGATCCTTGCCGGTCTGGTGCTGCTGATCGCCATCGTCGTGGTGGTCGGGGCGGTGACCGGGCAATTCATCAAGCTGGACCATGCTTGGGCGACATTCGTTATGCGCTGGCTGCACGTCATCAGCGGCGTGATGTGGATCGGGCTGCTTTGGTATTTCAATTTCGTGCAGATCCCCACCGTGCCGAAGATCGAGCCGGTGGAACACCGCGCGGCGGTCACGAAATATATCGCGCCAAGTGCGTTGTTCTGGTTCCGCTATGCAGCCCTCGCCACCGTCATCACCGGTGCGCTGGTTGCCTGGATGAGCGGCTATTTGGTGCAGGCCCTGACATTGCGTCCGGGCCATATCGCCATCGGCATCGGCATGTGGCTCGCGCTGGTCATGGCGTTCAATGTCTGGTTCGTCATCTGGCCGAACCAGCAAAAGGCGCTGGGCCTCGTGCCGGCCACACCCGAAGAGAAGACCGCTGCCGGGCGCACCGCGATGCTGACCTCGCGGATCAACACGCTGATGTCGATTCCCATGCTGTTCTGCATGGTGGCACAGCAGAACGCAGGCCTCTGACAACTGCTCCGCCGGCCGGCGATGGAGCCGGGCGTCCTCCGGATGGAGGGCGCCCCAGTACCCTTTTACCGCAGCGCCGCAACCCTAACGTTGATCGCCGGTACGGAAGGCGGCGTAAGTTTCAGGGGCGGCCATCCCGTGGCCATAAAGCTGGGTTCCGGTGGCCAAAGGCATCCTGAACGGAACGGACGGCGCCTATGTATTTGAGCCTATTGGTACTCGGCGTATTGGTGACGCTGGCCGGCGCGGGCATGCTCGCCTTCGGCATTCCGATCAACGAGTTCGGCCTCGGCAATACCCTGATCATCGCGGGTACGGCCGCCTTTGTCGGCGGCCTGATCCTGATCGGCGTGTCGGAGGCCGTGCGGCAGCTGCGCCGGATCGCGGAAAGCCTCATGGCGCGCCCTGTCGGCCAGATGCCGCGCGGCGATCATCTGTTCGAGCCGGTAGCCAGCGGGGCGCCGCCGGCCGCGCCCCGCGTCCCATTCCCGCAGAAACCCGAGCCGCGCCGTCGCGCGCCTGCGCCGGCGATGCCCGAGCCGCGGCTGGACATCGCGCCCTCGCTCGCCGCCACGGAAGATCAGCTCGACCGGGCGCCGCCCGTTCGCGCCACGCCGGAGCCCCGCCTCGCACGGGAACCCGACGAGGCGCCATTGTCGCCGCGGGCCGAGCCGCGTTTTGCCGCCGCGCGTGATGAAAAGGACGAATTGGCGGAGGGCTTGCTGGCCACCGCTTTCTCCCGTCTCGAGGTCGAGTTGCAGAACGCGCCTCCTGCCGCCGCGGCCGAGACCGCCAAACAGGATGACATGTTCGAATCCCTGTGGCCGCCCGAGCCGCGCAGGGATTCCGCCGCCGAGCCGGCGCAATCGCGGCCGCAAGCTGAAGCGGCGGAATACCAGCAGCCGGCGGAAGAGCCCCGGCTGGAAGAGCAGCAGGAGCAGCAGGAGGAGCAGCCACCGGAGCCCCCCGAGCCTTACGCGATTTCCATCCTGAAGTCGGGCGTGGTCGATGGCATGGCCTATACGCTCTATTCGGACGGATCGATCGAAGCGGAGATGCCGGAGGGCACCATGCGGTTCGCCTCCATTACCGAATTGCGCGCGCATCTGGAAAAATCTTCCGCATAACTGCTGGAATACTGGATAACTCAGTAACGGCGCCAAGTTGCTCTTGCGCCGGCAGAAGAGCGCCAATAACTTCATCAATCTAGACTTTTGATCGCCGCGCGCCGGCACGCCGGGTCGCGGCAAGACGCGGGCCGATTGTCGCGTCCGCTTACGGGCAGGAACGGGCATGGCCGACAATCCGGGGAACAGCAATTTCATCGAGCTCACGGCCAGTATTGTGTCCGCCTTCGTGAGCAACAATTCGGTCGCGGCGGGCGACATCCCGGCCCTGATCAATCAGGTCCATTCCGCGCTGCTGCGGGTTTCCTCGGGCGCGAAGGAACAGCCGGCCGAGCCGCTGAAACCGGCGGTATCGCCGAAGAAGTCGATCACGCCCGACCACCTCGTCTGTCTGGAAGACGGAAAGAAATTCAAGTCGCTCAAGCGCCATCTGCGCACGCAGTACAACATGACGCCCGAGCAGTATCGCGAAAAATGGGCCCTGCCGCCGGATTATCCGATGGTGGCGCCGAACTATGCCGCGGCGCGCTCTAAGCTCGCCAAGGACATGGGGCTTGGCCAGCAGCGCCGCCGGCGGAAGTAGTTTTCACCTCGCAGAACTTGCTTGCCGTCGTCGTCCGCGTAGGCGGACGATCCAGTACGAAAGGCAGCGTTTACTGGATGCCCGCCTTCGCGGGCATGACGCGGGAGGTGCGCGCTAGTGAACCGCCGCGAGCGCGGCATTGGCTTCGGAGCGGATGCGTTCGACCATGGAGCGCAGCCCGTTCGAGCGCTGCGGCGTGAGATTCTCGCGCAGGCCGAGCCGGTCGAACACCCGCAGCGCATCGATGGAGAGAATGTCGCGTGCCGGCTTGCCGGAATAGAGCGCGAACAGGATGGCAATCAGCCCGCGCACGATATGCGCGTCGCTGTCGGCGAGGAAGGTCAGCACCGGCCCATGCGCGCCGTTCGGCTGCATCCGGGTGGTCAGCCACACCTGGCTGGAGCAGCCCTGCACTTTATTGCTCTCGGTGCGCGCCTCTTCCGGAAACGGCGGCAGGCTGCGCCCGAGCTCGATGACATAGCGGTAGCGGTCATCCCAGTCATCGAGGAGCGAAAAATTCTCTGTGATCTCGTTTATCGTCACTGGCATGTCCGGCTGCAAACAAATAGTGGCTGGACATTATATAGAGTGCGTGCAGCGCCGGCGCCGGAAAAAAGTGCCGGTCAGGAAGCCCTCGAAACCGGGCTCAGACAGCGGGAATTCGAGGAAAGGCCGAGTCTAGGCGGAGTGCTTGCCGCGCGGATCGGGCTTGGGGAGCGGGCCGCGCCAGGCCGGCGTGAGATCGGCCGGCAAGAGCGTGTCCTGCGACTTTGCGCTCGCTTCGCGCTTGCGCGTGCTGGCCGCAGTGACCGAGCCGGTCTCCACCGGGGCCAGGGCATCGGTCAGGAAATCATACAGCATCTTCGCGCCGGCCTGCGCCTTGTAACCGAAGGCCACCGCCGCCTGTGAGCCGACCGTGCAGGCTTCCGGCTGGCGCGCGCAGAATTGCCGCATGTCGGATACCGCCGCCGACGCGGCGGACACCGCCTCCGCGGTTTCGATGGTCGGCACCGATTTCGGCTGCTGCGATCCGGTCGGCAGCAGGATAATGACGATGCTCAGCCAAAATGCCGCGCGAATGAGAAAAAACATGGCCTTCCCTTTGGCTCGTAGGCGCTTTTTTCAGCGCATTTGAGTTGAAACCTAACAGGAAGCCTTGAAGCGCCGGTTCCGCGGCAGAGTTGGTTTTTGCCCATATTCGAGGCGAATAAGCCGCAGATTTGCGTAAAATTCGACACATCGGCCAAAAGTCTTGGAATCCCGGGGGATTCCGCGGGGTGGGCGCGCGGCGTTCCGGTCGGCAAGAGACCATTCACCATGCCGATGAAATAGCGCCGGTTCTGCACCGTTCCGGCGGGATACCGCGCCGAAGACCGTGATCCGGCGGCAGGCTTTTAGCTTTGATTTAAGTGGCCTCTGACACGATCCCGCGTGAATAAGGGGAGCGCGTCTGGTCCACAGGCGTGCCTGGGAATCGTGAACATCCTCGCGCCCGTACGCGACTACATCGATGCATTGGTGCATCCGACAGCGCGTCAGGATGCCTTGGCGGCGGCGCGGCACCGCGCCTTCATCGCGCCGCGGCTGCTCGGCAGCTTCGCGGCGCTGGCGGCGTTTCCGCTTTATCTCACCATGCGGGGGATTCCGAGCGCGATCGAGATCGTGATCGTCGCCTGGCTGGTCGCGCCGATCCTGGTCGCCTATTTCCTTTCGCGCACCGGCCATTACGAGGGCGCGCATATGCTGTCCTCGTTCGCGCTCACCGGCTTGGTGACGGCCGTGGCTTTCAACAGCGGCGGGCTTGCTTCATTCGCGGCGGTCTGGCTGGTGATCGTGCCGCTCGAGGCCGCGCTGTCGGCCTCCCGCCGGGTGGTCGCCGCGGCGGCGATATTTGCGCTCGGCGCCATCGCTTTATTGTTTGTCCTCGGCATCGCCAAGCTCCTGCCCGGGATCGACGTGGCGGATGGCCCGATGCTGGCGGCTTTGGGCATCATATCCGCCGCTCTCTATGCCAGCGGTGTCGCGCTTGGCGGGGAAGCGCTCGCGCGCACCAGCTTCTGGCTCCGCTGCACCGAAGATGACGGCTACCACCTGCTCCTCCGCCACATGACCGACGTCATTAGCCGTCACGGCCGCCACGGCGCAGTATTGTCGATCTCGCCCGCGGCGGAGCCGCTGTTCGGCGTCAAAACACGCGAGCTGATGGGTCATGGCCTGTTCGATCGGGTGCATGTGGCGGATCGCCCGGCCTACCTGACGGCGCTGGCGGAAGCCGCGGCCGACGGGACGATCGCGACGGTGGAGTTCCGGGTGCGGCGCGGCGCGCCGCACGACGCCCGGCCGGGTGAAATCCAGTTCCTCTGGGTCGAGATGCGCTGCCGCCCGATCGAGGCGGCGGCGAACGAAAGAGGCGACGAGCCGCGCGATGTTGTTGCGTTCCTGCGCGACATCAGCGGGCGCAAGGCGCAGGAACAGGCCTTGGCGGAGGCGCGCGCGGAAGCCGAGCGCGCCAGCGCCGCCAAGTCGCGCTTCGTCGCCACCATGAGCCACGAGCTGCGTACGCCGCTCAATGTCATTATCGGATTTTCCGAAATGTTGGCGCAGCAGGCGCCGGTGACGCTCGATGCCGCGCGCCGGGAGGAATATGCACAGCTGATCAACGAGTCCGGACGTCACCTGCTTTCGATCGTCAACGGCATTCTGGATATGTCGAAGATCGAGGCCGGAAGTTTCGAGATCACGCGCGAGCCCTTTGCGCCGGCGCAGGCCGTCGCCGGTTGCTGCGACCTGATGGCGCTGAAGGCGAGCCAGGCCGGCATCGCGCTGGAACGGCGGATCGAAGCGGAGATGCCGGAAATCCTCGCCGATAAGCGCGCGATGAATCAGATCCTGCTGAACCTGCTCTCCAATGCGATCAAATTTACCGAGCGCGGCGGCCGCATCAGCGTCAAGGCGGCCCGCGAAGGCGCCTTCGTCGTATTCGAGGTGGCGGATACCGGGGCCGGCATTGCGGCGGCGGATCTGCCGCGCCTCGGCGAGCCCTTCTTCCAGGCGGGAGCGTGCTACGACCGGCGGCATGAAGGCACCGGGCTCGGTCTGTCCATTGTCAAAGGCCTGGTGAAATTGCATGCCGGCGAGATCGATATCCGCAGCCGTGTCGGCAAAGGCACCCGGGTGATCGTGCGCCTTCCGGTCGACGGCGAGCCTGTACACAAGCCCGAGCCGCCGCGCGCCGTTTCGCCGGCTCTCATCGAACCAATCGCAGTTGATTACCGGGTGAAGAAAATTGCGTAGCACGACTTACCGCGCTTCCTCGCGCAGAGATGTTATCGACGACGATGCGCCGCGGTGCGGTTTTTTCCGCGGCTGGCTGCCGCGCCGGCCGAAGGATGCCGTCTGCCTCGGCCTGGCCGTGGCGGGGACGGGATTTATCCTGGTCAATGCGCTCTTCCTGCAAAGCGGCCGGCACCCCGCGCCGATCTTCACGGAAGTGGGGCGCCCGGCCGCGCCGACGACCGGCAGCATTCCGATGCCGCCGCCCAAGCCCCAAGCGAGCGCGCGCCTGCCGGCGGCGACGCAGCCGGCTGCGCCGGTGAGAACCACGGCCGCGCCACGCGCCGACAGCCGTGCCGATCCCATTGCCGAATTGCTGGAACCGTCGAACCGGACCGCCGCCGTGCAGCGGGCGCTGGCCGAATTCGGTTACGGCCAGATCAAGCCCACCGGCAGCGTCGGCCCGGAGACCAGGGCGGCGATCGAGAAATTCGAGCGCGAGCACAGGCTGCCGGTCACCGGCCAGATATCGGAGCGGCTGACGCGTGAGCTCTCCATGATGAAGGGCGGCCCGCTCTGACCTGCCGCGCATGATCGATCCGGGCGCAAAACCGGTATCCATTTTTGCCGATCGCGCGCGGTTGCCTGCCGGACGCGATAACGGCATACCTCGCCGATGCGCCTGAAATCCGGGATCTGGGTTGCCGCCTATATCCGCCGCTGCCAGGCGGAGGGCGCTTTCGCAGCCGTGCGCCGGCGCGGCGCCGAAGAAGCGGGCGCGATCTTCATCAAGCTCAACCGGCTCGATGGCACCGCCGAGATTTATGGTCCGGCGCCGCAGACCGCATTCGACGATTCACATCCGGCGGATCGCGCTTTCTGCCCCGGCCTGCCGGCGCAGCCCGCGCCTGAAGCGGATGCGGAGGCCTATCTGGCGCGCCAGATCCGCTTCGATCCGGACGTCTGGATCGTGGAGGTGGAGGATCGCAGCGGCCGGCATTTCCTCGACCACGTCGTGCGATAGTCCCGCGTTCGACGCTAAACACGGAAGGCTCGGCGAATAACCCGCAGCAGCAGTTTCAATCGCCCGCGTTGGTGTAAGTGTAGGTGATACGCGCGCCGTGGAACTCGCCGTACAGGTAGTCAATGCAGACGGCCACGAAATAGAGGTATTGGGAATTGTTGACGACATTTAGCGTTGAACTGGTCAAATTTGCGGTCATTGCCCTCCGTACGCCGGATTTATCGTTTGAATTCAGAGTCGTGATGGTCTGGCTCGTCCCGTCCGACAGGTTGGTTCGTCTCAGGTAGACGTGGATGTTCTGGGGGTTTTGGAAGCTGCGGGACCAGGCCATTAAGCTCGACATCTTCGCGCCGTGGGGCAGATTCACGCCGGTCGTAAAGCAGCCGACGCCCCCTGACATCTCCAGGAAGGGCTCGCCGGTCCAGGATATGCTATAGCTGGTGTTGTCGTTGACCGGCGCAAACGCCGTCGGGGACAGGCCGTAATTGCCGATCCTCTCCGTGTTGTATCTGAACACTGTGTCGGTGATCGCTTGCGCGGCGCCGCCGAGGAATAATGCAGCAACAAGACCACCCGCTGCAAAGAAGGCGGCATTTCGAAACGTGAAATGATTCCTCATGGGACAGCTCCTAGGTTTTGGTCCTGCCTCCCAGTTCCATTTTGACAGAGAACAGAACCCAAAGCGAGTTTCCGAATAGGCGCGCCTTAGCGAGCCGTACCGCGAAGACAGTCCCGGTTTCTTCACGGTCCTGTCGAAAGACGGCGGGCACGTCGGGCGCATTTTTCAAGTCAAAGGCCGCGCCGCGCGACTTGCCCTGGCTCTGGACAATCACATTCTCCGCGCGCCGCGGCGAAGGCCCACGTCAGGGATACGAGCCAACGCGCCAAGCGGCGATCAATGGAATAAAGGGGGCGGGATTGCTGCCTGCAGAGTTGCAGAATTTTGGGCGGAATGAGGGTTTCGAATCCACAACCCGTTAGACCGACAATTCGCGGCGTGTGATGGGCTTTCCTCGGGGAACCGCTGTGGTGTCAAAGCCTGCGGAAAGTCCTCTTTCACTGAGCTGCTGCCCTCCGGTTCAAGGATAGAACCCTTGTGAACACCCGCCCCACCCATCGTTTAGTTTTTTCACGGAAGGCTATGTTTCATAGGGTTTTTGCGCCTCAGCTGAAGGGGCTTAAAAGCGCA
>DASSPI010000164.1:0-4641 GCA_035699705.1 Xanthobacteraceae bacterium | reverse complement strand
GCGGAGCCTGCCAGACTGGCCATTCTGTTGTAAACTGCCTGAACAAAAATACGGCGCGTGCAGGGCGCCGAATGCGTGAGGGACGAAGCGAAGCAGGGAGAGGACGTCATGCCGTCATTGCTGCGGACCGCGCTTGCGCTGCTGTGTGGAGCCTCCTTGCTCTCGGCCGGAGCAACGGCGGAAGCCGAAGTCAGTTTCAAGGGCAAGACCATCGAGGTCATCCTCGGATCCGCCGCCGGCGGCGGCACCGACGGCACCACGCGGCTGGTCGGCAGCTTTCTTGAAAAGCATCTGCCGGGCAATCCCTCGATGCGCTATCGCAACCTGCCGGGCGGGCACGGAGCCAAGGCGCTCAATTATTTCATGAAGGTCAAGCCGGACGGGCTGACCTGGGCGGGCGGCGGCTCGTCGCATGTCGATCCCAATTCGCTGCGCAAATCCGTGGTGGAATACGATCCGACCAAGTTTCATATTTTCGGCGGCGTGCAGCGCGGCGGCTCGGTCGTCTTCATGCGCGCCGATCACAAGGCCAACCTGACCGACAAGTCCAAGCCGCCCGTCGTGGTCGGCGTGATCGACGGCGACCGCAGCTGGGAGCAGATGATCACCTGGGGCGCGGAGTTTTTGGGCTGGAATGTCCGCTTCGTCGTCGGCTATCCGGGTTCCGCCATGATGCTGCTCGCGATCCGGCGCAGCGAGACGCACATGATGGGCACGTCCAATCTGTTCATCCTGAAAGACATGTTCGCCACCGGCGAGTTCGTCGGGGTCGCCCAATTGGGCGGCGGTGCGAGCGTGGGAGAGGACATCGAGAAGCGCTCCGAGTTCGGGAGCATCCCGATCTTCAGCACGCTGATGCAGGGAAAACTGACCGGGCTGCCGGCGGAGGCCTTCGATTTCTGGACTGCACTCAATGACATGGACAAATGGTACGGCCTGCCGCCGGGCACGCCGAAGGAAATCGTCGATACCTATCGCGCGGCCTGGGACAAGATGGTCAAGGACCCGGAATTCATCCGGCAGGGCAAGATTCTGTTCAGCGCCGATTTCGCGCCGGTCAGCGGCGATATCATCACCCAGCATGTGAAGAAGACCGCTTATCCGAAAGCGGAGATCGTCGCCTTCATGGATCAGCTGAAGACCAAGCACGGCCTGCCGGCCGAGCCGCTGTCGGACGAGGAGCTGGCGGCGCTGGCCAAGGCCAAGGGTCTCGACAAGATGGAAATCCCGAAGGTGGAGGCCGTGCTGCTCAAGGTGGGCGACGGCGGGCGTAGCATCGAGTTCGCGGTGGGCGGCGCCAACAAGACACTCGACGTAAGCTCGAGCCGCACGGCGGTGCATATCGGAGGCAAGAAAGTCCCGCGCGCGGAGCTCAAGGCGGGCGTGACCTGCACCGTCGAGTTCATCGACGGCAGCAAGGACGCGAACGGGATTACCTGCCCGTAGCCCTCAGCGGTCTGCCGACAATGCTAACTCCGTCCTCATCCTGAGGAGCGCCCTAGGCGCTTGCGCTTCTTCTCCCTCCGGTAGGGAGAGGGAAGAAAAAGCTACCCCAGATTCAATTCCTTGAAGAAGTCGTTGCCCTTGTCGTCCATCACGATGAAGGCGGGGAAGTCGACCACCTCGATGCGCCAGATCGCCTCCATCCCGAGCTCGGGATATTCCAGCAGCTCGACCTTCTTGATGTGGTGCTCGGCCAGGTTAGCCGCGGCGCCGCCGATCGAGCCGAGATAAAAGCCGCCGTGTTTCCGGCAGGCCTCGCGCACCGCCGCGGAACGGTTGCCCTTCGCCAGCATCACCATCGAGCCGCCGGCGGCCTGGAAGTCGTGCACGAATGAATCCATGCGTCCGGCGGTTGTCGGCCCGAACGAGCCGGAGGCGTAACCCTGCGGCGTCTTGGCGGGACCGGCGTAATAGACCGGATGGTTCTTGAAATAATCCGGCAGGCCTTCGCCGCGCTCCAGCCGCTCGCGCAGCTTGGAATGCGCCAGATCGCGCGCCACGATCATCGGCCCGGTGAGCTTGAGCCGGGTCTTCACCGGATATTGGCTGAGCGTCGCGCGGATTTCCTGCATCGGCCTGGTGAGGTCGATCGACACCGCCTCGCCGCCGAGCGAAGCGTCCGCCACCTCGGGCAGATATTTCGCCGGATTCGCCTCCAGCGCCTCGAGGAACACGCCCTCGCGGGTGATCTTGCCGAGCGCCTGGCGGTCGGCCGAGCAGGAGACGCCGAGCCCGATCGGCAGCGAGGCGCCATGCCGCGGCAGCCGGATCACCCGCACGTCGTGGCAGAAATATTTGCCGCCGAATTGCGCGCCGACCCCGAGCGACTGCGTCAGCTTGTGCACTTCCTGTTCCATCTCGCGGTCGCGGAACGCGTTGCCGTCCTCCGAGCCTTGCGTCGGCAGGTCGTCGAGATAGCGGCAGGAAGCGAGCTTCACCGTCTTCATGGTGAGTTCGGCGGAGGTGCCGCCGATCACGATGGCGAGGTGATAGGGCGGGCAGGCCGCGGTGCCGAGCGTGAGGATTTTCTCTTTCAGGAAAGCCAGCATGCGGTCATGCGTGAGGATCGAGGGCGTCGCCTGGAACAGGAAGCTCTTGTTGGCCGAGCCGCCGCCCTTGGCGACGAACAGGAATTTGTAGGCATCCTCGCCTTCGGCATAGATCTCGATCTGCGCCGGCATGTTGGATTTGGTGTTCTTCTCCTCGAACATCGAGAGCGGCGCGAGCTGCGAATAGCGCAGGTGCTTCTTGAGATAGGCGTCGCGCGCGCCCTCGGCGAGCGCGGCTTCGTCGTCGCCTTCGGTCCAGATCAGCCGGCCTTTCTTGCCCATGATGATGGCGGTGCCGGTGTCCTGGCACATCGGCAGCACGCCGCCGGCCGAGATGTTGGCGTTCTTCAGGAGATCATAGGCCACGAACTTGTCGTTCGAGGTCGCCTCCGGATCGTCCAGGATGGCGCGCAGGCTGGCGAGATGGCCGGGCCGCAGCAGGTGATTGATGTCGACATAGGCCGCCTCCGCCAGCGCGCGCAGCGCTTCGCCCGGCACCACCACCATCTCGCGCCCCAGCACGGTCTCGACCCGGATGCCGCCGACGTCGAGCTTGCGGTAGGTCGTGGAATCCTTGCCGAGCGGGAACAGCGGCGTGTGCTTGTAGGGCGGGGTGACGGGCGGTGTAACGGGGGCGTTCATTGGTAATCCTGGCTGCGCTGACGGGTGGTCTGGCTGCGCGGTTTTTAGGCGGTTTTGGAAGCGATTGAAAGCAAGCCGCTACCGCGCCGGCGGCACATGGCTCCGCCGCCAGAGAATAGCCGCCACCGCCACGATCCAGGTGAGCAGCAACAGGCTGGCCGGCATCTGGAGGTTCATCGCGGCCGGTGAAAATCCGCCATAGGCGATGACCACGCCGCCGGCGGTGAAGCCAATGCCCCCGGCCACCGCGACGCTGCCGATCCAGGTGGGATAGCGGCCGTCGCCATAGAGCAGCAGGCCGTAGAGCGCCGCGGTCGCGCCGAACAGGATGCTGAGCAGGCTGGCGAGCCCGATCTCGATCTGGCGCACGGCGAAGGCCGCCGAAAACGCCGCCGGCTTTTCCGCGCCCGGCGCGCCAGCCCAGGCATCTACCGCCGCCTTTAGCGCGACCCCGTCCACCGCCTGCAACGCCGCCGCCACCGCCAGACTGGCGATCGCGCCGCCGCTTGCCAGCGGCCGCAGCACCGCCAGGCTTCCGCGCAGTTGCCGCGCGAGCAGCAGCAGGAAGGCCACCAGCAGGGCGGCGCCCACGAATTGCAAAAGATGGCTGCCGATCCAATTGCGGTCGACGGCGTATTCGGCAAAAGCGGCGGCCGCATTATTGGGATCCGCCTGCATCGGATGCATCGAGGTGCCGAGCCCCAGCAGCACGCCGCCGACAAAAGCGCAGGCCGCGCTGATGCGGTCTTCCATATCGTTCATCAGGCAATCTCCGGCTGCCGCGCGCTTGGCGCGGCACGGGCCGAAGCTAGACGAACAGCAAAATCATGCAATGGCGGAAGGTTGAGCGGAGAGGGACCTTAAGATTGCCCGGACGCGGATTTTCCGGCGCCCCTCGACTTGCCGTCACCGTCGCCTTTGGATGTCGTCGCATTGCGCTCGGTGATGCCGAATTCCTCGGATTTGGACCGTCCATCCATGATCACGACGCCCTCGGCGGCAAGGCCGCGCTTCAGCAGTTCACGCACGGCCGCGGCCCGGCTCGGCATGCGGCGGGTAAAGCGCCAGTCGTCCAGCGCCTTCAGCTCGCCATCAGTGAGCATGATCTGCAGGCGTTCGCCTCGTGTCAGTTTCATGGGTCCGTCCCCCTGATTAGCCTGAACTTCCTATGGGTTAACTCATACGTCAAATGGGTTATTTGCCCATACTAAGCAGAAACAGCATATATAGTTCCTTACTCATTGAGCTTTTTTTGCCACGCGTCCCCCAAGAGGGGCTTTAGCTCATGAAAAGCCTTTCATTACAATGAGTTAGTAATATAGCTGTGACTTGACCGGGTCCCTAAAAAGGCGCGCAGTGCTTTCTCACCACGAGAAAGCAGCTGCCATGGCCTTCCTCCACGGATCGACGAACGAGATAGTTGTCGCGCGGGACCACAGGGTGCTGG
>DASSPI010000163.1:0-2995 GCA_035699705.1 Xanthobacteraceae bacterium | reverse complement strand
CAGAATCGCCGCCGGAAATGTATGAACGAAAAGTTCTTAAGCGCGCGCCCGCCGGACGCTGCGGCGCTTGGCGCCGGTTTTCTTCTTGCCCTTGCCGCGGCGCATGGAATTCAGCGACAGTCCGAGCGCCAGCGCCTTCTGGCGGATCGCGCCTTCGGTGCGCTTGAGCAAACGGGCGATTTTTCCCGCCGGAACGATGTTCTTGGCGGCGGTTCTCAACGCTTTCACTTCCACAGCGAGCCAGGCACGCCGCTTTTTCTTGGTAGCCAATGTAGCCTCCTGATTTCTTCGAAGAGGGCCTTCTAGCACAGCCTTTGACGGAAGGAACCACAAATTCCCGTAAAGCTTTCATGCCTCTTAATCAGATACCGGATAGCTCAAGCTTATATCGGGACGCGAGCAAAGAAAGCCGCTGCATGCGAGCAACCAATCAAACTAAAGTGTAAGCGACCTCTGTTAGTTCCACCCGGGAGCCGCGGGCGGCGCGGAGCCGACTGCCGCACTGGCCGGCAGTCCGGTCACCGATTGCTCCATAAGAGGCGGTGCGGCCGCCGGTTGCGCTGGCGCATAGCCAGAGGTCTGCGCCGGTGCGAGGGGGTAAGCCGGGGATTCAGCTGTCGCCGGGAGCGCCAACGGTGCGGCCGGGGCGGGGACTGTCTTGCGCGCTTGCTGCACCTTCTGTGCTGCCGGGGCCGGCGTGCGTTTCTTCGCGACGACCGGCGCATCGCGATCTTGCAGCACCACCACCCGCGTATTGCCCAGGCCCTCGCGCTTCACCAGCGTGAATAATTTCTCGGCGTTCCTTGGAGCGAGCCGCACGCAACCATGCGAGGCCGGGCGGCCGAGCCGCCGCGTTTCGTAGCTGCCGTGAATGGCGTGCCCCTCGCCGGTGAAGAAGATGGAATGAGGCATCGGCGCCTCGTCCCATTCCTTCGAATAATGATCTTCCTCCAGGCGGAAGGGACGGAAGCTGCCCGCCGGCGTGTCATAGCCGCGGCGTCCGGTGGACACCGGCCAAATCCAGCGCGTCTGGCCGTCGATGTCGACGGTCATCTGCTGCTGCGCCTTGTCGATGGTGATCAGGATTCCGGCCTGTGCGGAAAGCGGGTTAAGGCAAAACCAAGCCCCGACCAGCGCGGCGGCAAAATTACACAACCGGGACATGGACATCATCCGTCTGCATCGCGTGAGGAAAAGTGCGCGGCGCCTCTTTGGTTCCCCGTCCCAGGGCGGAACTTCCAGGAAGCGCCGAGGGTTATTTCGACGGGCGATGAACAAAATGTCAGCTTGAAGGTGACCATGATGGCCAAGCAGATTCTTCGCGTGCGCAAGCGCCCCACAGCCGGCTTCGCCAATCAGAGCGAGGTGAACGAGGCCGATGCCGCGGCGCTTGGTTCCGCCACCGGCCGCGAAGAGGGCCGGCCGGAGGACGAGCCGGTTTCCGATTTCGAAGCGGAAGTGCTCGACCATGAAGCCGGCGCGCAGCCGCTGAGCGAAATCACCGGCGGCCCGCAGGGCGGCACGCCGGAAGAGGACAAGGACGGCCTCAACGAAGTGGAACGCGCACTGCGCGATGCCGCGGAGGCGCCGGTCGGAAGAAGACGAGGTCGGGAAGTAGACTTCAGTTTGTCATTCCGGGGCGTGGGCGAAGCCTGCGAACCCGGAATCCATACCCGTGATGGAAAACATGGATTCGGGACCCACGTGCTTGCAATGCTGATCGTCAGGTAAACCGCGATCGGCGCGCGTGCCCCGGAACAACCGCTGGCTATCTCCCCATCACCAAAGCCCAAAACCGCTGACCCGCCTTCGATATGGCTGTGCCAAGCCCATAGCGCGTGAGGTCCGGCCGCAGCATGTTGGCGCGGTGCGGCGATGAATTGATCCATTGCTGCATCGTGCAGTTCATGTCGGCGCAGCCATAGGCGACATTCTCGGCGCGGGCGCCGCGCCCCGCGCGCACCTCATGAAATCCCGCATGGTCCATCGCGCCGCGGCGCGCCATATCCGCCGCATGCGCCTTCGCCAGCGCGCCGAGGGTGGCATGCGCGCGCATCGGCTTCAGGCCGTTGGCCTTGCGGTAGCCGTTCAGGTCGATCGCATGGACGGGAGTGGCGAGCGGGATCAGGACGGCAACCAGGAAAGGCAGCTGGCGGGCGGACAAAGGCATGCATCACCGATAATGAGCGACAATAAATTTGACCGGCGGATTATAGGACGGACGGCTGCGGTTAGTTTGGCGATCCCGGCGGATGGTTTCTGTTCGGTGATCCGAGGCGCTGCTTTATTGCCCGTAAAGCTTATCGCCGCACGGGCGCGGCCTGCTCCAGATAGGCGCGTCCGCGTGTGCGCGCCGTACGCACGACCGGCGCGGCGCCGCCCAATTCCATCACCCAGTAACGGCGTCCGGAAGCCGAAACAGCCGAGGCTAGGCCATAGGTGGTCACGTCCTTGCGCAGCATGGCGGCGCGGTGCCGCGCCGACCGCGCCCACTGCAGGATGGCGCAGGCTTCGTCGCCGCAGCCATAGCTGACATTCTCCGCGGCGGCGCCGAGCGGCGCACGCCCTCGCAGAAAGCCGGCGTGGTCGAGCCGGCCGCGCCGGGCCAGATCCAGCGCATGGAAATAGGCCAGCCCCGTAAGCGACGAATCCACCCGCAAAGGCGCGCGGCCGTGCTTGGCGCGGTAGCTGTTGAGGTCCATCGCCTGGGCGGATGAGACCAAGGCGAGGAGGGCAACACCGACGAGGCAGAGGCGCATGGCGAATTTCCCGGTAACGCCGCGCATGATGCGAAGGCGGCGACCCGGTGACAAGCACCTGTTCAGCGCGAGCAAACAAGCCTAGCCTCGCCGCCGGCGGCAGCTACAGCCGGCTGATTCCAATCCCCCGGGGGCAAGTCATGACAATATCGATGGAGGCACTACTCGTCATCCTGCTGGTCGGCCTGGCGGCAGGCTGGCTCGCCGGTCAAGTGGTACAGGGCACCGGCTTTGGG
>DASSPI010000162.1:0-3935 GCA_035699705.1 Xanthobacteraceae bacterium | reverse complement strand
TTATCGGCTCATCTGGGGGGTGGCAAGCGCCGGAATTCTGCGGCGAACCCTCGTTCGTCATGGCCGGGCATCGTCCGTCGAAGACGGGCGTAAACGCCCTTATGTCCCGGCCATCCACGTCTTCGGGCGGAATAAGAACGTGGATGCCCGACACAAGGCCGGGCATGACGAGCTGTTATCAACGGCCGCGGCTCACGCCGCCAGCATCTTGTTCACTTCGTTGACCAGGTCGCGCAGATGCACCGGCTTGGACAGCACCTTGGCATGCTTGGGCGCCGCCGAATCGGCGTTCAGCGCCACCGCGGCAAAGCCGGTGATGAACATGATCTTGATGTCGGGGTCGAGCTCGGCCGCCCGCCGCGCCAGCTCGATGCCGTCCATCTCCGGCATCACGATATCGGTGAGCAGCAGCTCGAAGGGCTCTTCCCGCAGCCGCTGATAGGCGGAGAGGCCGTTGTCGTAGGACGTGACCTCGAAACCGGCATTCTGCAGCGCCTTCACCAGGAAGCGGCGCATGTCGGTGTCGTCTTCAGCCAGCAAAATCTTGCGCATTCATTCACTCGTTACGGACGCGGGACCGGCCAGCCCAGTCATGCGGGCCTTACGGTATCCATAAGCGCCGCGGCGGGTAAATATCGCGTGAACCGGAAGGCCGGCGACGGGCCGCCGCTGGCCTGCCGGGTTGTATGCTATACAGCAAATCGGGCGCCGGCACCCCGGCAAGCGCCCCGACGGAGACCGGCCCCGGAATGACCCCGCCTCAAGACGAGTTCGATCCGCCCTTCGAAATTCTGGAGCCGGCAAAGCGGGGCAGCCCGGCGGTTTTCAATTCTCCGCATAGCGGGCGGATCTATCCCCCCGACTTCCTGATCGCGACGCGGCTCGATCTCGCGACGCTGCGCCGCTCCGAGGATTCCTTCGTCGACGAGCTGTTCCTGGGCGTGACCAAAGGCGGACACCCGCTGATGCGCGCGCATTTCCCGCGCTGCTATGTCGACGTCAACCGCGAGCCTTACGAGCTCGACCCGCGCATGTTCGACGGCCGCCTGCCCTCCTTCGCCAACACGCGCTCGATGCGGGTGGCGGGCGGGCTCGGCACCGTGGCGCGCGTGGTCGGCGACGCGCAGGAAATCTACGGCCAGCGGCTTTCGGTCGACGAGGCGCTGCGGCGGATCGAGACGCTCTACAAGCCCTATCACCGCGCGCTGCGGCGGCTGATCACCCGCGTGCATCGCGACCTCGGCACCGCCGTGCTGATCGATTGCCACTCCATGCCCTCGACCACGACGGCGAAGGAAGAGCGGCCGCGCGCCGACGTCGTGCTGGGCGACCGCTACGGCACGAGCTGCGCGCCGGCGGTCTCCGAAACCATCGAGAAGACGCTGCGCTCGCTCGGCTATTCGGTGAGCCGCAACAAGCCCTATGCCGGCGGCTTCATCACCGAGCATTACGGCAACCCGGCCGCCGGCCTGCATTCCCTGCAGCTCGAGCTCAACCGGGCGCTCTATATGGACGAGCGGCGCTACGAGCGCTCTGCGTCCTTCGCGCAGCTCCGGACCGATCTGGAGACCCTGGCGGACCAGGTCGGCGGCATTCCGCTGGAGGAATTGCGCCCCTACCGGGCGGCGGCGGAATAGCGCTTTCCCGGCGATCGGGCAAAAAAAGGGGCCGCTTGCAAGCAAGCGGCCCAAGTCTAGGGAGGAAACGCCCAAGGAGGGCGGCGGGTAAGCGATCAGGCGACCACCTACCGCACTGCAACAACATGCCCCCGCGGCGCACAAAATTCAAGTCCGAACGGCCGTTTTCCCATGCGTTTTGCGCATATCTGCCGGACGGCCGGTTCGGGAATAGAGCAAGGTTGCCCGGCCGCCGAGACTTCTGTACCCGGATGCACTCCACCCCCTCAACGGCGAGCGGCGCATGACGGCAATCGATTTCGCGGCCTTTGTCGACAAGCTGGCAACGGTATCCGGCGAAACCATCCTGCCGTTCTTCCGCACCGCCCTGACGGTGGAAATCAAGAAGCGCGAGGACGGCGCCTACGATCCGGTCACCGCCGCGGACCGTTCGGCGGAAGCCGCGATGCGGACGCTGATCCGCAATTCCTTTCCCGAGCACGGCATCGTCGGGGAGGAATACGGCGCCGAACAGCCGGACGCCGAATATGTCTGGGTGCTCGACCCGATCGACGGCACCAAGGCCTTCATCTCCGGCATGCCGGTGTGGGGAACGCTGATCGGGCTGACGCGCTTCGGCGAGCCGGTCTTCGGCATGATGCATCAGCCGTTCACCGGAGAGCGCTTCGCCGGCGACGGCGGCGCGGCGCATTACCGCGGACCGGCCGGCGACCGCGACCTGCGCGTGCGCCCCTGCCCCTCGCTGTCGGAAGCGATCATCTACACCACCAGCCCGCTGCTGATGAACAGCGCCGACCGCGCATGCTTCCGCCGCGTCGAGCAAACCGCGCGGCTGTCGCGTTACGGCGGCGATTGCTACGGCTATTGCATGCTGGCGGCCGGGCTGATCGACATCATCATCGAAACCGAGCTGAAGCCGCATGACGTGATGGCGCTGATCCCGATCGTCACCGGCGCCGGCGGGGTGATGACCACCTGGGAAAATGGGGCCCCGCAAAGCGGAGGCCGCATTGTCGCGGCGGGCGACCGCCGCGTGCACGCCGCCGCGCTCGAGCTGCTGAATCGCGCGCCCTAGGCGAACATCGGGGTGCCGGGCACGAAGGCGTCGAAGGCCGCCCAGAACTGGCCGCGATAGCGATCATTCTCCATCAGCATCTCATGCTCGGCGCCGGGCACGATCAGGTGCGATCCCGCGCGCAGCCGGATCGCGAAATTCTCGATCGCCTGCGTCGACACCACGCCATCGCGGCCGGCGCCGATCAAAAGGATCGGCTGGCGGATATTCGCGGCATAGGCGTGCTCGGAAAAACCCTCCATCACCCTGAAGGCGGCATCCGCCCAGGAAAATGTCGGCCCCGCGACCCCGAGCGCGGGCTCCGCTTCCAGCACCGCCGCGTTGCGCGCGTAGCGCACCGGATCGGACGTGAGCACATTGCCGGCGAAGGGCCGCGCATTCACCGGAATGCGGTCGGCGCCGGGGACATAGGACGCGCCCATGCCCAACAGCCTTCCGGCGCGGATGATGACGCGCGCGACGCCCAGGTTGCGCGCGCCGCGCAGCGCGAGCATCGGCGCCGACAGCACGGTGCGGTCGAACCAGCGGCGACCCTGGCGCGCGGCGCGGATCAGGACGGCGCCGCCCATGGAGTGCCCGAGGGCAAAGAGCGGCGGCGGGCAATCCGGCAGCACCACCTGCTGCATGAAGGCCTGCAGATCGAGGTCGTATTCGGAGAAATCGCCGACATGGCCCTTCAGCGGATCGGGCAACAGCCGGTCCGACAGTCCCTGCCCGCGCCAGTCGAGCGTCGCCACCGCAAAGCCGCGCGCGCGCAGGTCCGCGGCGGTCTCGTAATATTTCTCGATGAACTCGGCACGCCCCTGGAACAGGCAAACGGTTCCCTTGCGGCCGGCGGGCGGCGCCCAGCGCGCATAGCGCAGCGAAACGCCGTCGGACGTGCGGAAGGTCCCGGCATCAACGCCGTCCGGGACCGGGTTGGCCGGGATCGATACGAGTTTCATGAGTGGATCCGGCCGGGTGCGCTTGCGGAGGGCCTTATAGCAGCCCCCCGCAAAGGCTCAAATTGGGTTGTTGTTAACCCAAAGCCTCCGGCTGGCCCCGGGTCCCCTCTTGAAGCCGCCAAGCCCGATTCCTACGTTTTAGGTGCGCAGGCTGGAGCGCGTTCCGCTTGAAAACGCTCCGGTAGCTGCGCACACGGGTTGCGGTTCGGCCATCCGGCGGACCACCCGCATGTCGCTCAAACTTGGAGGATATGCCATGGCTACCTTTGATCTCGCTCC
>DASSPI010000161.1:0-5938 GCA_035699705.1 Xanthobacteraceae bacterium | reverse complement strand
TAAGCCAGCGAGCGCGCGATCTTTTCAAACCCATCGAGACCGGAGACGGTGACGGTCAGGAATTCCCCACCGGAGCCCAGCCGTTTCAGCAGCGTCGCGGGATCCGCCGCGAGAACTTCGATCTCTACCCGTCCCTGGTAGGCTTCTATCGCCCGAAACAGCTCGGTCGCGGCCTGATCTGCAGTTATTTCGGGCGGGACGATAACGACGAGAACCGGGAACGACGCTAATCCCGGCTCGTTCGCCGGCTTTGCAGGTTCAGGGCGGCTCTGGAGTAGCCGCTCCATCCATTCGGTGAATGAGTCCTCCAATTGCGCTTCGCTGAAGGCGCAGCGGCCGGGTGTTGCCCCGTGGGCAAGAACCTCGGTGATTTTTTTACACAGGTTGTCGACCGACGGTTCGAATAAGATGGCAGCTCGGCTGTCCTGGTGGAGAAGCTCTTCTCCACCGCTGCCGGAACAAGCAATAAACGGAATTCCCTCGTTAAGGCATTCGAGCACCGCGCTGGGACTGTTGTCTTCGGGCGAAGCAATGATCGCCAGCCGATTTCCGCCTTTGAGATACGACAATGCCTGATCGCGATCGAAATTGCTCAGGACTCGGATCGGAAACGGCCACCCTGCCGAATACCTGACCAGCAGTTCCACCGTCGATATTCCATTTTCGAGAGTTCCCTTGCCAAGGAAGGTGACCGCCGTGCCGGACAACTTGTATTTCAGTCGGTCAAGCGCCCGACAAAACATCCAAAGGCCTTTTCGGGTTTCGAGACGGCCGAAAAATACGATCTCCTTTACCGGGATTGGCGTTGCTTTTGCCGGCGACTGTTCCACGGAGATGAAATTGGGCAGCACCAGCGCATTTTCCGGCACCGTCCACCCGTACGATCGATACTTGTGCAAGATGTACGCGCTTGGGCCCTTAACGGCGTCGGCCAACTCGATGCTCCTGCGTTCCATTTCCATCAAACGCAGTTCTGCAAGCGTCGTTATCGGAGTCTGGTTGAGATCAGAGATCCATTGAGTGGCGCTGTGCGTGGTAACGCACATCTTGGTCGCGCGAAGTTCGGCATTGCCGGTGCGGCGGGCCAACAGCGGGTAGTAGGCATTGCCATGTGTATCGTCGAAGAAAACAACATCATAGCGATGTCGAAGCAAATGTTGCAGCGCCAGGTAGGACTTGGTCTGCCAGGCGTTCCATGAACCGTAATGATCGATGCAGGAGAGATCGATGCCCGCTTTGCGATAGGCGTCGACATGATCGACAAACTTCCCGCGGGCGCTGAAGGGATTGCCCTCTTCCACGCGCGTGTAAAGAACGTCAACCTTGTAACCCTGCGCGCGCAGGACGAGTGCCAGCGCCCGATTCGTGGTGCCGATCCCTCCATTGAAGTCGGGTCCGGCCAGCTCTCCGGTAACGATACAGACTGTCGCTCGCGGTGGACGATGGGCGGATGAGGGATCGACGTCCGGGTGGGTAACTGGCTTGTTCATGGTCTACCGTTTGCAGACGGTAATTCCGAGAACCTTCCGAGGACATCTCGACCGCGCCAAAGCACAGTTACGAGCATATCGAAAATCCAACCAGTTGTTGATAGTTCGCACCGTCGACACGAGGGTTCCAGTCGAGCCGCGTCAACGATTCCGAGAGTTCGTCATACACGAACACCACAAAAGATCCAAGTAATGTAAGGAGTTACGTTAACGATTCATGCCGCCTAGAAGGCGTCACCTGGAACTTTGCCGAGAGAGTACGAGGCGCCTGCGCGTTAACGCCATCCGTTTACTTATCGGAATTGGAAGTTGAAATTCAGGCTCGCGTACCATCCATCGTCTGAGGTGGAACTCAGAGGATTTAGCCACCCACCCGCTAAAGACATCCCAGTACCCGCAAAGATCTGGTCAAACCTCACAAATGCGCCGATGCGCTGCTCTCGGTAGGGCACCTCGTTTTGGAAATAGCTGGTTTCTGGACCGACCCACACCGTGTCGACCACCTTGAAACCAACACGTGTGAAGAGAACTGCCGTATCGTAAGCTGTGGAATAGGACGCCATCCCATAGAAATCCACATATGGCGTGATTTGCACATAATAATCGAGGAGGCCCTTAACACCGACCTCAGTTCCGCGGATCGTGGCGAACCGATCATCGTTCTCGTGGGTTTCGTAATTGGCTCCGATATAGCCCGTCACGGCGCCCCTGCCGACCGTTGCTCGATACCCGAGCATCAAGGAAGCGCCATGAACGAAAACGTCGTCGCTCGTGAGCGAGGTCGCGCTATACTGACCAACCAGCGCCTCGCCACGCACGCGAAATCCGTCCGTCCAGCTGTTGCCACTGAATGGGACCACGGCGCCGGCGCTGGCGCCGCGGAAATCTCCGGTAATGCCGAAGCCCAGCCATGCCTCCATCCAGGGAGGAGTGCCAGATGTAATCACCGGAGACGGCGGCGCGATAAGAGTGCTCGTCTCGCCTTGAGCCCAACCGGGCGATGCTCCAAACAATGCCGCAGACGTTACAATGGCACTGACAATTATAGGAATACGCACGGGTAGCCCCCTCATTTGTGGCCTGATCTTGGCAGGCCCAACCGTGGGTAGCAACGCGCAGCTGGGCCGAAAATCCTAATTACTGTTAATTGTTGCCGATAAAGCACATGGAAAAGCCATGGCATGGGCCTTTCCGGCGGCGGAATGAGCCCGGTTCACGACCTAACTACAGTTTAAGCTCCTCCGCATAGGAAGGGCCTGGCATCTGGAGTCCTCGATGGCGCATAGGATTTTAGTCACAGGCGGCGCCGGCTATATAGGGGCGCATACCTGCAAAGCTCTCAAGCGCGCCGGATATGAGCCGGTCACCCTCGACAACCTGTGCCTTGGCCACCGGGATTTTGTGCGCTGGGGTCCGCTGGTCGTTGCCGACATTGCAGATACGTCGGCGGTGAGAGACGTCTGCCGGGACTATCAGGTAGTCGCAGCCATCCATTTTGCAGCCTATGCCGCGGTCGCGGAATCGATCAATGACCCGGCCAAATATTACGCCAATAATGTCGTCGGCTCTTACCGTTTGATGGAAGGATTGCGCGCGGCCGGGGTGTCCACGGTCTTGTTTTCAAGTTCTTGCGACGTTTACGGCATCCAGAACCAACAACCGATCAGCGAAGACAGCACGGCCAATCCGATAAACTCCTATGGAGCTTCCAAGCTCATGGTCGAGCGGATGCTTGCCGATTATGGCCGCAGCTATAATCTCCGCTGGTCGGCGTTGCGCTACTTTAATGCCTGCGGGGCGGACGCAGAGGGCGAAATCGGAGAGCTGCGGGATGACGAAACTCATCTCATTCCGCGAGCGCTGATGTGGATCCAAGGGCACCTCGAAAACTTTCAAATATTCGGCTCGAATTATCCGACACCCGACGGCACGGCCATCCGTGACTATATTCATGTAACCGATCTTGCCGACGCCCACCTGCTGGCACTTCGCGCTCTCCTGCACGATGGCCCGTCAGGTATTTTCAACATCGGGACCGGCAGAGGTTATTCGGTCAAAGAAGTTGTCGATGAAATAGAGCGAACGACAGGCGTCAACATACCGATCGCCTATGCGGAACGGAGACAGGGAGATCCGCCGGCGCTGGTGGCCGATCCGAAGCGCGCGGCTGGCGGATTAGGATTCCGTCCACAAAACTCAGACCTCGGCACAATCATTCGCACGGCCTGGGCGTGGCACCAGACCGCTCACCCTCCTAAAGCTCGCGTGTCAAAGGCAGCGATGTCAGAAGATTAACCTCGGCATCCCAACGGAGCGCGGCCGCAAATCAATCGGGGATTCTAACTGATCTCATCGGAGACGGAACGACTGGTGGCGTCGCTGTAGCTGGGTGTCCGCCGCAGACACCATTGGGCATCCTGTCCGGCGACTACAAGCTGATAATCAGATTGTTTCAAGAACTCGTTCACTGCGCGCATGGCCCCGTGATGGCGATGACCAATAACGGGTATCCAATCGTCCCCGAGGATCACTCCATCATCGGCAACTATCTCCGCAAGAAACCTCAGTTCTTCCAGCGTATCCTCATAAGTATGGCTTGTATCGAGATAAGCAAAGTCGAGTTTCTTATCGGAGTGGGTATCAAAGTTTCGAGCGAAGTCCTGTAGCCGCTCTTCCACGTATACGATCTCGCACGTTGACTCGTAGGGGCTCATCCGGTGACGGGTATCCCGCAAGGCCTCGGCCGTCGTAAGCCTGTCGAAATTTGTATAGGGATCGGGCCCCCACCCGAAACGCTCGCCGGACTTAGTCCAGGGATCGACGAGAAATAGCTTACGCGGTTTAAGCTCGCGAGCGATTACTGCGGCAAAGTGCCCCCTAAATACGCCGAACTCCGCACCTATTCCGCCTGGCCGAGCGTACGAGAGCAGCCAACTTCGTCTTTCCGCGATGGCCGCAAGATCTATCGGGCACTCTTCTGGCAAGTTGCTTAAGGCGTCAGCCACCTTCACGTTTCCCCAAGGCCTCCACACGTCAGCGGCAGCCTTTGGGCGACGGTGCCGCTCCTCAAAAGAAGCGGACTTATGATGTGAGTGCCGATGCGGCAGTCAAGCCAATTCGTGCGGTAATGTTTGGAGAAATCCATTGGCGCGGGTGAGAGCTGCATCAATGGGCGCGCGTCGAAAGCCGGCGGGGCGAGAAGGCGCTTCCTGGAAAGCGTAGTCCGGCAGCAAGGTAACCAAAGCCGGAATCGTTTCCGGCCAGGCGGCGCTAGGCAGTACGGACCGGCTGCGCTGCGAATCGTGACGACATTATTTTTCGACCGGCGCGGATGATCGGCCGCTCCAGGAGGTGCCACGACAGCGCCGCCAAGACCACTGTGGCTACGGTTGCAACGGGATAGAACTGCGAAGGTGGGATGTAGTACCCCGTCGCGCCAAGAAAGTACGGCATGAAGCCGTGGAGTAGATAAATCCCGTAGCTGATGATTCCGATATAGCGCAGGACGGCATTGTTGAAAACTGCCCCGACCGGACCGGAGACGCCATCCGCCAAGCGCGCCACGGCCCACATGAAGAACATTGCCGCACCTGTTGTCCCGACGCTGAAAAAGATCAGGTTCAGGTCGGGCCGATAGGGAAACACGATCCATTCCGAGGCAAGCCATAAGCTAAACCCGATAAGGCCGATGATCGGCAGCGCCTTGTGTTTTGTCTTGATGAAGGCCAGCAGGGCACCGAGCGCCAGGGCATCGAAAGCCGCGGGCGTCAGCACATGCATGCCGGTGTCGCCAAGGCCCGCAGCAACCCATGCGATGCGGAAAACAATCGCGGTGAATACCAGGAGCAGCAACGCGGCTGGTACCAGACGGCGCGGCAAGAAGAACAGAGCCAAGGGCCAGATTAGATAAAATTGTTCTTCAACCGCGAGCGAATACAGATGCCCGAATGCAACGGGCCATTCCGATATGGCGGCCATATAGAAATTGGTTAGATAGAACAGGTGCCACGCCAACGTCTCTCGTGTCTGCCCGATATGGAGGGCGCTGGCTGCAAGCAGGACAACCAAGAGAATCGGATAAAGCCGCAGCGCGCGGCGGGCGAGAAAAGATCCATATGCGGCCGGTAATGTCGGCGCCGTGGCAAGATCGCGCAAGAGAACAGATGTTATCAGGAATCCGCTGAGGACAAAGAAACCGATCACGCCGAGCGGCGCCCAAAACACGCCGAAGGGCCAGTAATCTTTCGGCCAGTAGTGCGTGTAGACAACCGCAATAACACACAGACCGCGCAATCCGTCGAGCTGCGGCATGTAGGGCAGCGAATGAATCTGCTGCTGAGCCGTGGCTGCGACCGCAGCGGGGCTTGCTGATCGGAGGTTTGGTAGGGCGAGAGCCACCTTTAATTTCTAGCCTGAATCAGCCGCACACGGAATTGGTTTATATCGTC
>DASSPI010000160.1:0-44480 GCA_035699705.1 Xanthobacteraceae bacterium | reverse complement strand
ACAAGGCGGATCAGTTTCTTTCAGGTGCCTCTGCAGGCAATCCGAGTGGAGCTTTTGCACCTGCGATGGGCGCCGCCGGTCGGCAGAGGGCAAAGAAGCGGGGGGAGATTTGAAAACACTGCACGCCGTCACCTTAGTCGGGAATCCAAAGATCGGGTCCCGCACACTTCAAGTTGCCGAAGAAGTCACAAAACAATTGAGTGACTGGCTTTACCTTGAAGGGTGCACGGTGACGAACACCACCATCGATATCGCCGCCCTCGGAAGCGGGCTTTTTCAAACTGAGGACCGCGCGGTCACTGAGGTCCTGCAGAATATCGGAAACTGCAAACTCCTGATCGCGGCAAGTCCAGTATACAAGGCCAGCTATACTGGAGTGCTCAAAATGCTGCTTGACCGTCTGCCCATGGAAGCGCTGGCAGGCCGAGTTGCCATCCCGGTCATGGTCGCGGCTGCTCCCGTTCATGCCCTCGCAGTCGAGACCCACTTTCGTCCGGTTCTTGTTGAACTTGGCGCGTGCTGCCCGACTCGCGGTGTGTTCGTTCTGGAATCGAAACTGCCTGAGCTCGGTGGCGAGATCGAAAAGTGGCTACGTACTGCCAAGCCGATGCTTGCGCCATTACTCATCCGCTGATGCACCGGGCGGAGTAACGCATATGGTCGAGCAGCAGAACCACGCTTTCGCTCTGTTGAACAGTCAGGAATAGCTTGGCTCTTGCTGGAGGGGCCGCCTCTCGGGCGGCAATATGTTTGCCTGCTCGGCCGAGACACGTGTCGTGTCAGATAGCAGCGCGTTAACACGCGCCGTCAGATAATCGATGAAGATCCTCGCGCGAGCGGGCTGATATTTGTCCTTTTGATAGACGACATACAACTTGTCATCGCTGATGGTGAAGTCCTCGAGGACCGGGATCAACGACCTGCGGGCAAGATGTGCTTGCACCAGGTAACGTCGCATCATTGCAATGCCAAGACCCTGGAGTGCGGCTTGTAGTACGATCGTGCTGCTATTGGCGGCCAGCGATCCCCGCAGCTTTAGCGTCCGGCGGCCATTCGGCCCCAGGAATTGCCAGGAGAACTTCAAAACGCCCCGTGGATCGAGACAGTTGTGAGCAGTCAGTTGTTCAGGTGAAGTGGGAGTGCCCGCCTGCGCGAGATATCGAGCAGATGCTACCAAGACCCTGGGAAGACTGGCTATCGCTCGTGCGACCACTCGGGATTCTCCGATGGGAAGCGTGCGGATGGCCAAATCGAACCCTTTCCCCACGATCTCATTGCCGTCCGGCCGCATGTCGGCGATGGCGAGCTGCACGGAAATGTTGGGATGCATCTCGCAAAACTCAGAAATGATAGGGGACAGGAGCATTTCCCCAAACGTTTTCGAGCACAGTATCTTTAGCTCGCCCCGAGCACCGCTGCGTTTACCGATCAGCCGGTCCTCGGCGGTCCGAACGGCCTCCAAAATGCTCATGCAGGCGTCGAAGTAGTCCTTGCCGGCTCCGGTCGGACTCAAGCGACGCGTATTGCGATTGAGCAGTTTCAGGCCGAGCGACGCCTCCAGTTCCTGAACACGCTTGCTCGCCATCGCTCGCGTGACGCCAAGTTGCTTCGCAGCGTTTGTGTAACTGCCGAGCTTCACGACCGTAACGAAAGTGTCCATCAGCTTGAAGCGGTCCATGGCTGGCTCCTGAAACGATCATTGTCAAATCCTAGTTGACGCACCTGCAATTAGAAAGGTGTATCTGCGTAATCTGCGCCTGCCTAAAATGGAACAGTGGTTGCCGGGCGCGGATAAGGTCAGCGGGAGTGCGATTGCTGGTTCCCATGGTAGTATCTTCCCCATCATCATGAACAAAGGAGCGGTTCGTGAAGAGCATAGCCATAGGCGTTGCACTCACCCTCGCGGTTGGCATTGTTGTGGGGACTGCACGCGCGGAAGCTGATGACGTAGCCGATTTTTATAACGGGAAGACGGTAAAGCTCGTCGTAGGGTCTGGAGTCGGAGCCGGATACGACAATTTTGCTCGAGCCACCGTGCGCTACCTGCGGCTGCCGGGCAATCCACAGATCGTGGTGCAAAACATGCCTGGCGCGAGCGGTCTTATCGCGGCCAACCACCTGTTTAACGTTGCGCCAAAGGACGGGACTGTCATTGGCCTGATCAACCGGTACACCGTGGTGCAGGCCATCGTCGATAATAAGAACGTGCGCTTCGATCCGCCGAAGTTCACCTGGCTGGGCACCCCGGCGAGCTATGACGAGGATCCCTATGTTCTGATTGTGCGGTCGGACCATCCACTGAAGACCGTGGAAGATATCCGCGCCGCGAAGGAGCCTCTCATTGTCGGTGGATCCGGATCGGACGTCGCCCGCATCTTGGGACCGGCTTTGGGCATGAATGTGAAGGTCATCGAGTACAAGGAAAAGAATGCCGTCGACATCGCACTCGACCGAGGTGAGGTCGATGCCATGGGTATCGCTTACGACAACCTGCGCAAGCGGCATCCCGACTGGCTCGAAAAGAAGATGGTGCGGCCCCTGGTGCAGTTCGTCAGGAACCGGACGGCGCGGCTGCCCGACGTGGCGGCGTCGAGCGAGCTTGTATCCAGGCCGGAGCAGCGCGCGCTCCTGAACTTCGTCGAGATTCCTCTTTCAATGGCCTACCCGTTCGTAGTCCCTCCTGGGGTGCCGGCGGAGCGCGTGGCCGCCATCAAGAAAGCTTTCGAAGTCGCCTTCAATGATCCAGCCTATCGAGCGGAAATCGAGAAACAAGGCCTCGCTTACTCTCCGCGC
Source organism: Xanthobacteraceae bacterium (assembly GCA_035699705.1). Lineage (GTDB taxonomy): Bacteria > Pseudomonadota > Alphaproteobacteria > Rhizobiales > Xanthobacteraceae > CANKHA01. The sequence goes on along the minus strand of DASSPI010000160.1, from coordinate 41,687 downwards.
AGCGGCGAAGAAGTAGCAAACCTCGTCAAGGAACTCACGGAGGCGCCGGAGACCGCGATCCAGAGTTACCGCACTGCGGTCGGCGCAGGGCGCGGGGACTGACCGGCCTTTCAGCGGTTCATTCAAGAAGGGAAGCGCAAGAAGATGCTGGATCATTGGCAGGCGCGCGTAGGCTGGATACATCCGCGCGTGAACAGCGACGTGGAGATTTACGACTTTTATCGCGCAGCGCCCGACGATGTCGTGCTTGTCGTCACTCATCTCGAGGTAGTTGACTCCGCGGATAAGCAACAGGTGGAGGCGTCGCTGGCGTTGCTTGAAAGAGCAGTCGAGCGGCTGCACCTGTCCAAAGTCAACTCCATCATGAAGAATGGCGCGCCCGTTCATCTGCATTTCGGGCCGGAGGGTCACAAGAAGATCCTTGAAAGGCTAAGGGCAGCCTCCTCGGTGCCGATCTCCACAAGTTCGCAGGCCCTGGCGGATGCGTTTCATTTCCTGAACGCCAGGAGAATCTTGGTGATTTCCTCATGGCGATCTGAATCGGCGCACTTGTCGTCCAATCTCATGAACCATCTGAAATCCGAGAATATCGAGGTCGCTGCCGTGGAAGGGATTGGCAAGCAGCTGCAATCTTTTGAGAAGATCCAGATGACGCCGGCCGAGATCTATAAGAACGCTCTGTCGGCGGCGAAGAAGCATCCCGGCGTTGACGCGGTGTATATCCAATCCGGCACGATGGCCACGGTCGATATATTGGACGAGCTGGAGCAGACGACGGGAAAGCCGTTCGTCAGCTCCAACAGCGCGAATATTTGGGGTTCGTTCAAGCCGATCGGGGTCAAAGTCGGCCCTGGGTATGGCAAGCTTCTTGCGAGTCTGTAGGCAGGGGCGGTGATGAACGCGCCTCTCATGCGAACGACGGATGGCCTAACGCAGCGGCTCGCTGACTTCACCTCCTCGTTCTCGTTGCACCAGGCACCAGCGAACGTTCTGCGGAATGCAAAGATTGCCATTCTGGATTGCCTGGGCGTCTCGGTCCTGGCTGCGCGCCAGGAGATCGGGACTGCGCTGAAAAACTTTGCGCATGAGCATTCAAGGCCCGGGCCATGTACGATATGGGGCACGGACATCACGACAGATGCGCGTGACGCTGCGCTGATAAATGGCACGCTCGCGCACGGACTTGATTTCGATGACCGCAATCACTCCTCGACATATAGTCTCGCTGCGCCCCTCGCAATCGCGGAAGCTGGAGACTTGTCTGGCAAGAAGGTGCTCGAGGGATTCATCGTAGGCCGAGAGGTGCGGAACAGCCTCGACGGAATCTTTGCCCACCGCGGCAGCGGGATCGGGCCCGGCGCCAAGGGTTGGCACAGCAACGGGATTTTGGGCCCGATCGCGTCGGCCTGTGCCGTGGCAAAGACCCTCGATCTCGATGCCGACAGCACTCGGCTCGCTGTGGGACTGGCGACCGCATCTTCAGGCGCGCTCACGCGTGATGGAGGGACCATGGCGAAGCCTTTCCGCACCGGGCATGCAGCTTCGACTGGCGTCACATGCGTTCTCCTCGCCAGGAGCGGCTTTTCGTCAGACGATACGGCACTCGAGGGCCGATATGGTCTGCTTGAGGCGATTGGGCCTTTGTCCCCGGAAATCGTTGCGTCGCTGGCTGTGAACCTCGGCAAGACCTTCAATCTGGAGGCGCCGATTAGAGTCAAGCCGTTTGCCTCCTGCTCGGCATCGCATGGCGGCATCGAAGCGATGTTGCGCCTGTGTGCACGACATCCCTTCACAGCGAAGGACGTCGAGTCCATCCATTGCGACCTGAAACCTTACCCACTTGTACGAGACTGGCCGGCAAGGGGCGTAGAAGGCAGATTTAGCATGCGCTTCTGTCTGGCGATGGCCCTGACCAATGGCTCGATCAGCCCCGATGATTTCACGGATGAAAACGTCAACGACCCGGGAATCCAGCGCCTGATGCAGCGGACGTATCACGATACGTCCAAATCGCTCGTCGTTCAGCTCCGAAACGGCCGCAAGCTCGAGCAGCCGATCGAACGCCCGACCAATCTCGTCGACCGGGAGGCAATCGAAAAGAAATTCCACGACTGCGTGGCCCGCACGTTGTCCAGCCAACAGGCGTCGGCGGCCGCGAAACTCGTTAATGAGCTCGAAGAGATCACCTCGATCCGGGACCTGACCAGAAATCTTCGTCACGCACGTTACTAGCAGTGGCTTGCAAGCTGAGAACCGAATGGCGCCAACGCTGGGAAGGAAAAAATCGATGACACGCGAGACGCATCACATGAAGCTCGGGATGTTCCTCCGGCCTTGCGGTCATCACATCGCGTCCTGGCGGCATCCCGAGGCACAGGCGGACGCCGGCGTCAATTTCGAGCATTTCGTACGTCTCGCGCAGACAGCGGAGCGCGGATTATTCGACATGCTCTTTTCCGCGGACTCGCCAACCGCCTTTACGGCGGAGGAAGAAGGGCTGCACAGGACGCATTATGTTGCATGGATCGAACCCTTTCCGCTGTTGACCGCTCTCGCGGGGTTTACGAAAAACATCGGCCTGGTCTGCACCGCAAGCACGAGCTTTGAAGCGCCTTATGCCCTTGCGCGGAAGTTCGCATCTCTCGATCTCATCAGCGGCGGGCGCAGCGGGTGGAACGTTGTGACGACGGGTAACCCTGCGGCCGCGGAGAACTTCGGCAAGGAACCGCATCTGCCCAAAGACGAGCGATACCGAAAAGCCCGAGAATTCACCGACCTTGTTTTACATTTGTGGGACAGCTGGGATGATGATGCATTTATCCGCGATAAAGAGTCCGGGATATTCTTCGATCGCGAGAAGATGCATGTGCTGGACCACCACGGCAAATACTATGACTGCCGTGGCCCTTTGAATGTTGCCCGGTCGCCGCAAGGACATCCTGTCATTGTGCAGGCGGGAGCCTCGGACGACGGCAAAGAACTCGCGGCCGAAACGGCGGAGGTGGTCTTTACCGCGCACGAAGACGTCAATTCTGCGCGCGCGTTCTATCGGGACGTGAAAGGCCGGATGGCGAAGTTCGGCCGCGATGCCGACGATCTGAAGATCATGCCGGGCCTCTACGTCACGGTTGCGACCTCGCGGCAGGAAGCTGAAGACAAGTTTCAAAGCCTGCAGGACCTGATTCATCCTGAAATTGGCGTTGCTGCGTTGTCGCGCAAGATGGGATTTGACTTTCGGCCGTTCCCGATAGATGGCCCGGTACCCGAAGTTCCGAAGAGCAACGTCTTGAGTAGCCGGGTAGATACGCTGATGGAGGCCGCCAGGACCGAGAATCTCACGATCCGCCAGCTGTATCAGCGGTTTTCAGCCACGCGGGGGCACTTTGCGGTGATTGGTACGCCGGCAGACGTTGTCGATCAGATGAGTGAATGGTTCGAGACGGAAGCCGCTGATGGGTTCAATTTCATGGCACCCATCTTACCCGGAGGTCTGGACGACTTCGTCAACATGGTAATCCCGGAGCTGCAGCGGCGCGGCCTTTACCGCAGCCGGTACGAGGGAAGGACGCTGCGCGAGAACCTCGGACTCAAGAAGCCCCTTAACCGGTATGCCGGAAATACCGTCCGTCCGCCAGTTGCGGCAGCGGAATGACCGCCAGCGCTTTCGCTTTGCGCTCAGCCGACATTCATCCGGAGCGGTCCCGCCCATACGCAATCGCGCGCGCGATTATCAGCTGACCTCAGTGAAGTAGCGTCGCGTTCGCAGCAACTGGGCGCCGAACAGCAGGGCGAAGGCTGCAAGGGCGAACGGCGCGTAATGCGGCACGTTTTTAACTTCCGTCGTGCTGACGAAGCGGGCTTTTTCCTGCCGGTCGATGTCGAAATAAGCCTGCAGGAGCTGCTCCTCCTTGCTGACATCGTAATATTTGCCGCCGGTTGCCTGCACCGCCGCGATTATCTGGCGCGCATTTTTCGCGCGCTCGACTTCGACCCCGATGAAATGCACGCGGAATCCCGCGGCGCCGGCGGATTTGATCGCATCGACCGCATCGCGGCCGGCATTGTTCTCGCCGTCGGTGAGCACGACGATCACTTTGCCTTTGCCGCCGCGCGCCCCGTCGCGCGACTGCGAATGCGCCTGACCGACGGCCGTCCAGATGCCCTCGCCAATGGCGGTCTGGCCTTCGCCCGCGAGCGTTGCGGTCTCGACCAATCGCAGGTAGCGCGCGACATAGGGAATGTCGGTGGTCAGCGGCACCACCACGTAGCCCTCCTCGGAGAAGACCACGACGCCGATGCGGTCGGTGTGGCGGCTTTCGGCGAAGCGGATCATCGCCTCCTTAACGGCTTCCAGCCGGGTCTTTTCTTTCTGCACGATGCCTTGGCGCTCGCGCCGCAGCGCGCCCACCATATCTATCGGCTCTTCCATGCTGGAAGAGAGATCGACGGTCAGAAGAATGTCGAGGCCTTCATTGGAAACGGCGTAGCGGGCCAACGGCAGAACCGGCGAAAGCAGCGCCGGCAGCAGCACCGCGAGTGCCAGCACTTCCAGCGTGCGCGGGAGATAGATCCAGCGCGAAGCCGGGCGCAGCCGCACCGCGATCTGCAACAGAAAAGGGTGGACGATGTAAGGTTTCTTGCGCTTCCAGGCGAGCAGCAACACCAGCGCGGCCAGCGGCAGCAGGTAGATCAGCCGCTCCGGTGCGTTGAAGATCACGCGGATACCCAACGCGGCGACTGCATCAGTGCCTCCACTGATTGCAGCAATTGCGCGCGCAGCCGTTCTGCGCCCGAACTGTCGCGGCCGTAGCGCAGCTCGTCGCATTGGCCGAGAAGACCCTTGACCTGGGCGGCCAGGGTGACGTCCGCGCCGGCCCGCGCGAGCGCCGTCCCGATCTCCTCCGGCGTCTGTGCGGCGCCGGGTATCTGGAACAGCTCGGATATCATGCCGCGCAGCGTGGAGGCCATGGCGCCGCTCCATTCGCGCGGATCTTCGCCCGAAGCCGGTACGGCGATATGCAGGCGTGAAAGGCTCTCGCGCACGACGCGCTCGCGCGCCTCGCGCGAAAGCTGCCCCGTTATTTCGTCGGGATGCATGCGGCGCCACAGGCGCCGTCCGCCGTATGCGCCGAGCGCCAAAATCCCGGCGAGGCCGAGCCCGAGCGGCAGCAGCGCCCGCGTCAGGCCGGGACTCTCCGGCGGCTTGTTGGTGCGCGGCATCAGGCTTTCAGCCACCAACGCACTGCGCAGCCCGACCGGCATCGCGGGCGCGGCGATCGAATCCACCGGTCTTTCCTTATCGGCGGCGCCCGGCTCGCGCACAAAATAATAGAGCGGTACCAGCGGAATGCTGATGTCGCCCTTGCGCGTCTCGAAAGTGGTGAGCGTCAGCGTGATCTCGGCGGCCTTCTTGCCAGCCGCCCAGTCCTTGTGCCGGATGTCGATCTCGCGGATGACAAAGGGCGCGAGCGGCAGCCGCTCCTTGGTGAAATTGTCCAGCACCAGCTCGACGTTGGGCTGATAAACCGCGCGGATGGTATAGCGCAGGTGGTCGCCCACCCAGATCGCGGTCTTGTCGAGCTGCGCCGTCACCTCGAGCGGCGGGGTTTTACCCGGCTGCTGCGCATTTGCCCCGCAGGGCAGGGCCAACAACAGAGCGGCCAGAACAATCTTCTTCACTTACGCCTCCTTCTCGCCAGGAACAGGCCCAGCAGCGCGTCGAGATAGGGCTGTCCCGGACGCAGGAATACATGGTCGAGATGCAGCCGGTAGAAGCCGCGCTTGAGCGCTTTCTTGTGCTCCTGCATCCATTGCGCATAGAGCTCGACGTTCTTCTTCGAGAGGTCGATCAATATCTCGCCTGAGGTTTCCGCATCGCGCAGGCGGATAAAACCGCCGCCAGAGGGCAGGGCGTGTTCCCAGGCATCCTCCAGCACCAGCGGAATGAAATCGTGCCGCTGCACCAGATATTTCAGCGAGCGGTTTTGAAAAATATCTTCCTCATTGATGAAGTCCGAAAGACAGAAGATTACCGACGAATCCTTCAGCCGACGATGCAGCTCGGTGAGTGCCACGGAAACATCCGTGCGCGGGCTGACCGGCTTGTGCTCCCACAGCGATTGCAGAATATGCCAGAGATGCGCGCGGCCCTTGCGCGCCGGAATGTCGAGCTCGATTTCATCGGTATAGCCGATCAGCCCGACCGCCATGTTGTCGCAGATCGCGGAAAAGGCCGCGGTGGCTGCGATCTGCAGCAGCAATTCTTTCTTCGCCTGCGCCTGCGTGCCCACGGCCATCGAGCGGGAGAGGTCGGCCACGATCAAGGCGCTCATTTCCTTGTCTTCGAACGTCTTCTTGACATAGGGCTGCCGCATCCGCGCGGTGACGTTCCAGTCGATGCGGCGGTAATCGTCGCCTTGCACATAGGGCTTGTGCTGATCGAAGGCGAAGCCCTGACCCCTCAGCGGGCTTTGGTAATCGCCGACGCGGTGGTCGCGCGCCGCCTTCGAGGTATAGATCTCGATGTAGCGCAGCTCTTCCGACAATTGGTGCGGGATCATCGGTAGCCCCTTACGGCAGCGGGACGCGGGCGAGGATTTCGCTCACGATCTCGTCGGCGCCCACTTCCTCCGCTTCCGCGCGCACGCTGCGGATCAGCCGATGGCGCAGGGCATCGGGCGCGATGCGCTTGACGTCGCCCGGCAGGATGTAGTCGCGGCCCTGGAAAAAGGCGGTGGTGCGGGCGAGCGCCAGCAGGTGCTGCGCCGCGCGCGGGCTGGCTCCATGCAGCACCATCTCGCCGACGACCGGCAGACCGTCGGTTTCCTGGGGACGGGTGGCGCGGATCAGGCGCACGACATATTCGCGGATGGCATCACTGGCGAAACCCTGGCCGATATAGTTGCGGAAACGGATCACGTCCGCCGGCGTCAGCAGGTGAGTGACGGTGGCCTGGCCAAGCTGCATCGCCAGCATGGCGGTCTCGTCGGCGTGAGACGGGTAATCCACGTTGATCTTCATTGCGAAACGGTCGAGCTGCGCCTCCGGCAGGGCATAAACGCCTTCCTGCTCCACCGGATTTTGCGTCGCCAATACCCAGAAAGGCTCGGCCAGCGGGAAGGTGGACTCGCCGATCGTCACCTGCCGCTCCTGCATCGCTTCAAGCAGCGCGCTCTGGGTTTTCTGCGTGGCGCGGTTGATCTCGTCGGCGAGGATCAGGTTGGCGAAGATCGGGCCTTTCTCGATGCGGAAGTTGTTGGTGGCGCTGTCGAACACCCGGGTGCCGGCAATATCGGCGGGCAGCAGGTCAGGCGTGAACTGAATGCGCTGGAAGCTGGCGCTCAGCACATTGGCCAGGGTCATCACCGTGAGCGTCTTGGCCAGGCCCGGCACGCCTTCCAGCAGAATGTGGCCGTAACCCATGCGTTCTTCATTGTCGCGCTTGAACGAATAGGGAATTTGCGAAAACAGTCCGATCAGCAGTCGTTCGATCAGCCATTCCTGGCCGATGATGACCTTGTTGATCTCGCGCGCGACGCAATGGATCGCATCATGGATGGATTCCTTGCTCGGCTGTTCCATAACGTTCATACGCGCGCGCCCCTTATGAAAATCGCAGTGAGAAGCAGCCCGAAGGCCGCGAACAGGAATTCCTGGTGCAGGTCGCGAAACTCGACGCTCCGCTTGAAGCCTTCGATTTCCCGCTCGGTATCGACGATCCGTGTCAGAATCTGCGGCAATTCAAGTCCGGTAACGGCGCGATAGGCGCCGCCGCCGGTTTCCTGCGCCAGCCGCCGCAAGGTGCGTTCGTCGAGATAGCTGATCACCGGCTCGCCCTTGGCATCGAGCAGATACCGGGTGGTTGGCGTATCCGACCAGGCCACCGGGATTGGCGCGCCCTGTGCCGAACCGATGGCGATGGTGTGAACCTTGATGCCAGCGCCTTTGACGTTGCTGACCGCGTTGTTGAGCTCGGCGCCGTGATCCTCGCCGTCGGAGATCAGGATAAAGACGCGCTTGTTGTCGGCCGCCGCCGGGTTGATCTCTTGTTCCTTTTTCAGCACGGTCAGCCCGTTGCTAAGCGCGCGGCCGATATTGGTGCCAAGCCGCTGCACCCGATCGTCGTGCAGGTAGTTCAGATAGTAGCGGATGTTGTTCGGGTCTTCGGTGAGATAGGACAGCACCACGCTGCCGCCGGTGAACGCGACAAGACCGATCCGGTCATGCTCCGGCTTGCGGTCGCAGAAAGCGGCGATCACCTCCAGCGCGCGATCGAGCCGCGAGGGGCGGACGTCCTCCGCCCGCATCGACGGCGAGGTGTCGATCAGGAAGACCAGATCCATCTTCTTCAGCTGCGGCGTGATCACCTGCCGCACCCATTGCGCTTGCGCGAGTGACAGCACCAGCGCGGCCAGCGCGAGCGTCGCGGTCCCAAAGATGGCGGCGTCGGCGGTCATCGATGAAGGCGAGGAAAGATTTCTCACCGGCGCGCCGGCGAGAATACGGGCGCGGCGGGCGCGCGTGACGCGGAACAACCATAGGGGAAACAGCGCCAGCAGCAGGAACAGCAGATAGAGATAATCCGGCTGCAGGAAGCGCATCGGCTAGCCCTGCTTTTCCGGCGGCGGCGGTTCCTTCGGCGCGGGCTCGGTGATGGTGCGGATGCGTTCGAGGATGGATTTCATCTTCGACTGCTCTTTTTCCTTTTCCTGCTCCTGCTCGGCGAGGACGTGCTGCACCAGCTCGTAGTTGTATTTGATGTCCCAGTCGTCGGGAGAAACTTCCAGCGCTTTGCGATAGTGCGCGGCGGCGGCATAGAGGTGCTTGATGATGATTTCGGAATCGGTGGCTTCGAGCGCGCGGCGCAGCAGTACGTTGCCGCTCCAGAAGGCGAATTCCGGACGCTCGGCGAGCGACGGAGCGCGGGCGGTTGCTCGTTCCAATTCGACCGCCGCGTCGCCGGTCTTGCCGCGGTTGTAGAGCAGGGCAATCTTGGGAAAGACCGCGCGGCCATAATGATCGGGGAAAACCCGTGCCAAGAACGACGGGAAGGGCCATTCCGCCGACGTGTATAAGGCAGCGGCGGTGTCGAGCTCGCCATGCGCCACCGCACGCGCGCCGCGCTCCAGCTGCAGCAACCAGATGCCATAGCCGAGCAGAAGCAACGAGATCACAACGGCGCTGGCAACGCCGGCGAGGCGCACCCAGCGCTGTCGGGCAAGACCTGATCCCTTCAGGGAATAGCGCCGCGCGGCAGGACCGCCGAGTGCCTCCGAACTCACGCCCCGCGGTATATAACCCTTTTTCATCAGACTCTTATCCTCCATCCTCCGGTTGCCGGTCAAGGCGCGGCGGCTTTAATGCACATGGTCGTCGGGCGCCTGCACCGATGGTTTTTCCTGGTTGAGCCGCGCGATCTCGCGCAACAGCAAATCGGCATTGCTCCAGCCACGGCTCTCGCCGGCGATCCAGCGCGCGCGTACATAGCCCTGCCGGTCGATGAGGAATTCCATATGTGAAGGAATCGGCGGGTCGGGCTGGGTGCCGGCTTCGCTCAGGCTGCGGCGGAACAAGGCGTAAGTGGCGAAAATCTCCTGGCTGCCGTCCATCACCGGGTCGAGCTTCAACGCGGTGAGCGCGCTCTGCGTCTCGGCGTCGAGCGCTCCGGCATCGGAAGGAATCGCGAGCAGCGCGACGCCCGCTTCCGCGAAACGCTCACGCAAACCCGCGAGCTGGGCCAGGCGCGTCTGCGACTGCGGCCAGGTGAACAGCACGAGCAGCACCGCGCTTTGCCCGCGATGCTCCTTCAGGTTTTTGTTGTGGCCATTCAGAGTGCGATAGACGAAATCGGGTGCCACCAACCAAGGCGGCTCCAGCAGCGGCGCCATCGCGCGCGCCTGTTCGGCAGCCGAGAGCGTGCGCAGAAAATTGATCAAATCCCAGCGCGACTCCTCACTCAACTGTTGCTGGAAGCCCGGCATGGCCGTTCCATCCTTGCCATGCGAAAGCCACCAGAACAGATCGCCGGCGGTGTGGTCGCCGGTATGCCTCGCCGTCAGGTCGGCGGGGCGTGGCGTCAGCCCGGCGCCGGCCGGCCCGTCGCCAAAACCGCCGACGCCGTGACAGGGCACGCAAAGCTGCAGATAATCTTGCAGCCCGCTTTGCACCGAGATCGCCTGATAGGGAACGGCGGGACGCCGGTACGTGGTGGGATAGGCGTCGACCCAGAGCGCCGGCAAGGCGAGCGCCGCGCCGCCGCCAAGCCCAGCGATACCGAGCCCAAGCGCAAGCGGGCGATAACGCCGACGTAGCAGAGCATAGCCGAAAGGAATGAGCGCAAGCGCCGCCAGGCCGGCGCCGACCAGGATAGAAACGCGCTGCTCGGGGAAGGTCTTGCCGTAGAAAATCGGAAAGCGTTTCTCCGGCAGGTTCTTGTTGATCTCCCAGCTGTAGCGGAAATTGAACGGCCACTCCGGCTGCACATGCCGGGCCGGCGCGGTGACGCCGAGCATCGCGACGATCAGCAGGACGCCCGCGCCCAGGCCGGCTTCGAGCAAAGTGTTGCGCCGCAGTCGTCCGACCAGACCCGGAAAGCCGTCGCCAAATGACGCCGTCTCCGGCATGCGCGGACGAATGACCAGCAGATTGACGGCAGCCAGGGCCAGCAGCGGCACCAGCAGCGCGAGCTTGACCAGCAGCAGCCGGCCGTAAGGCGTGCCGACCAGGGGCGGAACGTCGCCAACAAGCTGCCAGGCATTCAAGGAGCCGGTGATCAACAGCGTGCCAACGGTGGCGAGTCCGAGCCAAGAGAAGCGCCGCGCTGCTTCTTTGGCCACCGCAGCGGCCCAGGCGGCGTTGGCGTCGTGGGATTGTTCGAGCAGTAAAGCGAGCGGCAGCAGCGCGCCCAGCCAGATGCCGGCGGCGAGAAGATGCAGGGCGTCACTGCCGAGCTGAAGCACCAGCGTCATGCCTTCGCCCGCCGCGGCATGGCCGGCCAAAGCCATGCAGGCCGCGAGGCCGGCAGCGAGGAGAAAACCTGCATAACGCCAGAGGACGGAGTGCCTATGACCGCGCAACAGGATTGCCGCCACGCCCGCGATTCCTGCGAGAAGGATCTGCCGCGCGAGCCAGACTTTGCCGTATTGCGTCGCCAGCACGGCGCCGAGAATTTCCGGTTCGAGCGATTGCACTGGCGGCAGTCCGGTCATCACCGCAGCCTGCAGGACAAAGCCGGCGAGGCCGGTGACAAACACAACGACGAGGCTCCCGGTCAACATCCGCCATAGCCTGTGTTCGAAGGCGGCGAATGGCGCGCGCGCAGCTTCTCCCGCTTTCTCCAAGGCGGGCCTTCCGATCAGACAGACAAAGGCGAAGATGCCGAGCGGAAGCAGCGACGCCGCCAGATGCAGGAAGCGGACGGCGATCGAAACATCCGGCATGGCGATCAACGGCTTCCGCGGATCGTGAAGGAGAACTGGTTGGTCAGCACATGCCCATCAACGGATAGGACACGGAATTTTACCGTATAGACACCGGACGTCAGCGGCTTCAGGCTAACGGAAAGAAGCTTGGGATTGTCCGCCGCAACCCGCATGTCGCCCAGATCCACCGCTTCACCTGCGGAGTCCGTCACCGTCAGCGTGCAGAAGGCCGCTTCCAGCCGCTCGTTGAACCAGAGCCGCACGCGTTCGGGCGGGGCGAAGAGCACGGCGCGTTGCGCAGGCACTGCCTTCTCGAGAGAGGCGTGGGCGAGGGCGGTGTGGGGCGCAAGCCAAAGCAGGAGGCAGAGCCATAGGGTTCGCCGCAGCATCATGAGCGCGGCTCGGTCTCGACCGGATAGCCAAGCCGCTGCCATTCCGAAATGCCGCCTTCGAGCACGCTGACGTTGCGGTAACCGGCGTTGCGCAACAGCTGATAGGAATAGCCTTCCTCGATCTTGCCGGGCGGACAGGCGCAATAGAGCACAACGCGTCCCGCGCGCGGCACCTTGTCCTGCTGCGACTGAATTTGCTGGAGCGGAAGCGACACCGCACCGGGCAGCCGGTTGCGCTTGAACTCCTCCGGATCGCGCAGATCGAAGAAAAAGATATTCTCGCCGGCGTCGAGCAGCTGCTTGGCGCGCGCCGGCTGCATCGGCAGGAAATAGATAAGGTCCTCCTCGTCCTGATCGTGTCCCGCGTGCCCGGGCATCGGTATCACCAGCGAGAAGGCGGCGAAGAGCGCGCAAAAGAGCCTGCCGAAGCGGCGAAGGAACCAACGTGTCGTCTGATCGGTCAACATGCTGCGGTTCCGCTCACCGCGACGCGGCCTCTACCGGATAGCCGCGCTTTACCCAGCCGGTGTAGCCGGTTTCGAGCACCGTAACGTTGCGATACTTTTCCTGCCGCATCAGCGTGAAGGCAAAAGTCTCGTCGCGCCCGTCCGGCGGGCAGGCGCAGTAGAGCACGACGCGTCCGGTTCGAGGAATTTCCTTCCAGCGCTGGCCGAGCGTTTCGACCGGTATCGACTTCGCGTTGGGCAGGTGGCCCTTGGCGAAGTTTTCCGCGCTGCGCAGGTCGATGAAAGTGACCTCTTCGCCGATATCGATCAGCTTCTTGACCTGTTCCTGGGAAACGAAGTCGACCGGTTCCTCGTAATCATGACCGGCCTGTGCACTGACAGCAAAGCTTACGGCAAAGATCGCCGCGGCCAGCGCCGTTACATATCGAGAAACCGAGATTACCATTATTTCGGAGCGCTCAGCCCATCGTAGACGACCTTGCCGCCGACCATCGTGAAGACGCCGCGGATGCTGGCGATCTCGTCGTCCGGCACCGTAAAGTAGTCCTTGTCGAGGATCACCACGTCCGCCCATTTACCCGGTTCAAGAGAGCCGATCTTGTCTTCGCGCAGGACATATTCGGAGGCCCAGCGCGTGGCCATCAGCAGCGCCGTCTTGCGGTCCACCGCGTTTTTTGCTCCCCAAATCCGGCCGTCCTTGTCTTTCCTGGTGATGAGGGTCGAGATGTCAATGAAGGGGTTGGCCCCGCCGGTGTGATCTTGCTCAAATACCGCACGCCCACCCAGGTCGAGGATGGTTTTGACCGGCACGACAAGAGTGTGTGCGGCGACTTCGCCGTAATCGCGGTTTACGCGTGCACCGCTATTGACGAGATATTTCGGCGCGCAGCTCCACATCATGCCGAGCTTCACAGAGCGCGCGATCTGGGCCTGTGTCGGATTCAATGTGCAATGGTCGATCACATGGCGTTTGGCCTTGATCTGCTCGGCCGTCAGGCCGGCGTCGGCACTTGCCTTCTCGATGATATCCATCATCACATCGGTGGCTTTGTCACCGGCGCTGTGCGTTCCCGCAATGCGAAGGCCAGCCTTCACCGCCTCGTAAAGCGACTTGCCGCGCACGCCTTCCCAGGACAGACGGCAGTCCTCCCGCGCTTTCACCTCCGGGCTGTTGCCCGGCAGCGAGCTGCAAATTCCCGGATAAGAGGCATCGGTCGAGCCGGAGGAGACGCCGATCAGCCAGAAGTACTCCGTGCCATGTCCGACCAGATTACCGAAGCGATTGACCGAGCTGGCTGCGTAAATGTTATCGCGGAACATCGCCTCATTGGTATAGGCGAGGCGGATAGGCATCATGCCCTTCTGGTCCATGTAGTGAAACGCCGTGATCGCCTCGGAACCGAGCGAAGAGGACCAGGTGGTGACGCCTCCCTTGGCCCACAGATCGAGTTCCTTGAGATAGACGGCAGCTAAATCCTCCGGCTTCGGCTTCGGGATGATCTCTTCGTAAAAGATCAGGCTGATGCCTTCTCCCAGCCGGCCTGTGATTTCGCCTTTGTCGTCGACGGGCAACTTCACGGTCTTGGCATCGTAGTTCTTCAGCAGGAACTCAAGCGCGGTGCTGTTGGCCATGGCGCGCGTGTCGGTGACGTGAACCATGGCCGGATTCTTGGAGACGACCTTATCGATGTCGGCGCGCGTCAAGGTGTAGAAGAATTCGTCCGCAATGGCGCGCGGCTTGAGCCGAAAGCGCAACCACTCGCCGGGCTGAGCACCAGCCGCCTTTTCCTTGATCTGCTCGAGCAGATCCTCCTTGGACCGGCCGACCAGAAAGACTTCCGCCAGCTTCGGATTGATCTCCTTGGCAAAATTGTCGAGCGCATACTCATGCAGATGGGTGTGGGTATCGATGATGCCGGGAATAAGCACTTTGCCCTGCAGATCGATCTTGCGGGTGTTGGGACCGGCGAGCGCCAAAATGGCGGCATCCTCGCCGGTCTTCAGAACCTTGCCGTCGCGCACCGCGATCGCCTTCGTCATGGTGAACTGCGCGTCGGCGGTGGCGACCTTGCCGTTATAGAACACGGTGTCGGCATAACGCAGAACCTCCGGCGGGAGATTCTGCGCCGACGCGACGGAAGCGCACAGGGCGCCCAGGAAAGCAATCGATACAAGGCGCTTCATGCACAGCCTCTGAGAGTCCAGTTGTTTGTGGTTAGCCAGTGACGCTATTCGCGTTCCGGCCTGTCCTCATCGACGCCCTCCGGCGGCTTGGCGTATTGCTCGGGAATCTCCGCCCAGCTGATTTCCTTGGCGAACTCCGCCTTGGCGAAGAGCGGCTTGCCGTCGACCATCGTGAAGAGGATGTTGATCTGCGACAGCTCTTCGTCCGGCACTTTCATGAAGTCCTTGTCGAGGACAACAAGGTCGGCGAGCTTTCCTTCTTCCAGCGAGCCGATCTTGTCCTCTTTCAGCATGTAATAGGCGCTGCCCATGGTCATCATCCGGAGCGCTTCCTCGCGGGTGACTCTTTCCTCCGGACCATAGACGACGCCGTCCCGCGCGCGCCGGGTTACCATCACCTGCAGGTGCTTCATCGGCGGGAAGCGGTCGGTGACGAATTCCGAAGAGGTGTGCCAAGCCACAGGCATTCCGGCCTGCAGGAGACTCTTCAGCGGCGTCATCCACTGCTCGACCTTGTCCTTGCCATAGAGCGGGGCCAGCCAGTTGCCGTCGCGATAGAGATAACCGGTATGACAGGTCCAGTGCACGCCCATCTTCTTGGCGCGCAGGACTTGGTCGGGCCGGATGAAGACGCAGTGATCGAAGGCCATGCGCCGTTCGCGCACGGTGCCTTCGCCGACGCGGTCCTCCACCTCCTGGAACAGGTCGAGGAAGGTGTCATGCGCCTTGTCACCGGCGACATGCGTGTTGGTGATCCGGCCGCCGCTCAGCGCCACCGCCAGATGCGCGTTCCAACGCACGTCGCCCTTGGTGATGCGGCAGTCGCCGTAGGGGCTCCTGGTGTAATCGCGCGGAGTCAGCTTCAACAGCTTGGGAACCGTCGTGCACATGGCGGAGTATTGGCCGCCTAAGCCGCCATCGGCTGAGCCGGCGTCCTGGCCCACCATCCACAGTTTATCGTTGCCATGCCCGGTAAAGACCCCGACGCGCTTCATATACATCGCGGCCTGCGGATTATCGCGCGCGATATTGCGCAAGCCATAGGCAAGACGGATTGGAAGTCCTTCGTGCTGATCCAGGTAATTGAAGGCGCTGAAGGCGTTCGCTTCCATCGAGGTGGATATCGAGGTAATGCCGACCGCCGGATAGTCCATCATCCGCTGGCGGTAAATGCCGGCCAGAATTTTTTCCGGAAGTCCCGGAAAGACCTCATAGGCAAGCAGACCAACCAGCGGCTTGCGTACATGGCCGGTGGGCTCCCCCTTTTCGTCTTTGAGCAGGCCGTCGACGTCGGGGCCGTAAGTCTCGACGATTTCCCTGACGGCGAGTGTGTTGCCCACTCCGACCGAGGGACGCTCGTAAACGACGATCGGGTTGATCGGCGATACCTCGTCCAATTCTTTCTTCGTCATCTGCGTCAGGAAAGTGCCGCGCAGAATGCTGCCGATCACCCATTCGCCGGGTTTGGCCTTCTTCACGATCGCGCGGATATCTTCCTTGCCGGAGGCCCAGTTCTTGGCTTCCGAAATGCGCATGCGCGCGAAGCGCCCAGGAAGCTCGGCGAGTTCCTTACCGTAGCGGTCGGTGGCGGTGGCTTGCACATGGCTATGGCTGTCGATCAGCCCGGGAATGACGCTGCGGCCTTTCAGGTCGATCTTGCGGGTGTTTGGGCCAGCCAGCCTGAGGACCTCGGCATCGGTGCCGACCTTCAGAATCTTGTTACCGCGGACGGCAATGGCCTGCTTGATCGAGAATTTATCATCAACGGTCGTGACGTTACCGTTGTAAAGAACGACCTCGGGATAGGCGAGAACTTCGGGCGGCAGCGTCTGCGCCGCAGCAGGAAACATGGCTGCTGACATCAGCAGCACAAGCAAGGCGAGCGCGCCACTTCCCAGACTCTTAAGCATCTCTTTCTCTCCCTGAGGCGAACTTTTATTTTTCGGCACGAATTGGCAGATCGGACCCCTATGCCAAAAACGTGAACGCATTTCTATTCTTGCGGAACTCCCGGAAGGTTGCAATTGGAATTGTGGGCGACGGGTCCTGTTCGCTGCGTCGCCAGCCTGCCAGTGAGGTCTTTCCGAACCGGCTTCCGATGAAGCGCAGTTATGCCCGCCAATAGCGGGCTTCTGGCAATTCGGAGTCGCGACGCGGAGAGTTGGTTGGACGACACTGCGTGGTGCGTCGGCAGTGAAATTCCGGCTCAAACCGTCATCCCGGGCTGGCACACCGGCGATGTCTCAAACATGCGATGCACACCGCAAGTAATCGAGCCGGTATGAGATGATCTGCGTGAGCTGGGGTGCTTCCTCAGCGCCTCGCGGATCCCGAAAAACAAAGACTTTACTTCTTCATCGGGGGCACAGCCGACCCGCCCCTTCCAGTCCGCGGGCAGTACTCCAAAAATGAGTATCCGCCGAAGAATCCAGCAACCGTTTATTCGCCGTCAACTTGCGTTGCAGCGGCGCCGGTTCCCCCGGATGCATGAGCCGCCAAGGTGCGTCCCGCTCCGAGCAGCTCCTCAATCTCTTCCTTGGAAAAGGTACGCTCATGGCGCGTAGCAATTCCAAGTGCTCCGGCCACCGTTTCGCCGCGGAACATGGGCACGACAATGGCCCCGGAGAGGCCGGTCGCACGCGCACCGGGCCGGACGCTTCCGCTGGTGTCGGTCTGAATATTGCAAGCGTCTATCGGGCGGCCGCGCTCGACGGCCAGTCCGGCCATTCCCTTTCCCACCGGGATGGTCTTAATGGCTGCGAGGACCGGCTCCGGGATCCCGGGTGTTGCGGCGGCGAGGTGGAGAAGGCCGTCCTCGGCCAGGAAGTGTGCCGTACCACTGTCGGCACCAAAATGGGCGACGATTGCGGCCAGCGCGTCGCCAATCCCCTTCGTCTGTAAGATCATATCTTCAATTGTCATGTTCGTTGGCATTGTGCCCTACCGGTTCACACTGACGAGTGGCAGCGGCAGCCTCGCGTGCTTTGCCGGATCGATCAAGCACTTCCTCTTCATTCGGCCGCAGGGTTGGCGAGGGCGAGCTTCCGACGCGCCGCCGTCGCAAGCCGGACCCGAACCGGCCCAGCCAGAAATGTTCTATCCAGCGTAGTCGCGAACGTCCGCCGGAACAGGGCGGCCGGCGGCATGGCGTTCACTGATCAGATCGCGCAACATCCGGCGCAAGTCTGGATTGGCGCGCTCTCTGATGCCGACGATACTCTCGATCGGGGCGCCCACGAACACCGCTTTGACCACCATTTGATTCCAGGCCGCTTGGTCGAAGTAGTCGAGCGGATAAGGGTTGTGGCAGGCAATCGCCTCGAAGACCGGCTTGACCGCCGAGCGAACGCCCTCCCGCGCGCGGTCGTGCAGCTGTTTTGCCGCCGGGAATATCGCAAAGGCCTTCAGATACGCCAGCAGTTCCGTCACCTCGGCATTGCCGCACAGGCGATCCACCCGCCCCGCAAAAGCACCGTCATCGCCGGTATAGGTTGCCAGCAGGATCGCCGCGCGCGCGGCCTCATCGGTTCCCCAGAGCTCAGGTTGCCAGCCCATACGCAGCGCGCGTGCCTCCAGCCTGTCGTCTTCGGTCAGGGATAGATCGACACGCCCGATTTTTCGCCCGGCCAGTCCCAGGGCGATGATGAGTTTCCTTTCGTCAACGCCGGCCTGTTGCCGCTCGATCTCCGCATGGAGCCATGTCGACACGTCTGCGGTCGAGAAACGTGCAAGCCACCGCCGCAGCAAGCTCATGACCTCGGCCGGATCCGGATTGCCTGCGGGGCGCGGATTCCCAAGCGTCATGGTCAGGTGCCGGAGATATATCTTTGCAAGCCCAATGTCGCGAAGAAGCCGGCGACCGACACGAGCGCAGGACCCGTCGCGCCAACGCCCGCGATGAAGGCTGCATCGACCAGGGAAACGGCGGCGATGAGTAGGCCGACGGCACGCGGAACGCCTCCGGCAGGTCGCGTCATCAGCAAATAGATCGCCCAGCCAACTGCGCCGGCAAGGCACAGGTAAATCGCAATGGGGACCGGTCCTTGTTGCAGCGTCGAAGCCGCCGCCAGCAATGGCACTGCCAGGAGTGCAAGCGGCCACAGGTTGCCCGGACGGTCGAGCCGCTCCTGCCATGCAGCGTAGCTGATGCCGGCCACATAGGCGAGCAGTGCGACCGCCGCGATCAACAGGGGTCCGGACAAGGTGCCGGCCATGGCCATTGCCGCGATAATGTAAACGAGGCCGCGACACATTCCCATCAGCACTGGAGCAAACGGATTTCCTTTGTGATGGCGATCGTAGGCAACAATGAATGCGGCCAGCAGCAATCCCACTCCCAATACTTGAAGGCCGAGGAATGCCAGCAACACGAGCCCGACCGCGATCAGGCCCGCACCGATTGCCGCGACCGTGCCGGGCGCGATCTCAAAGGAAGGAATAGGGCGTTCCGGCCGCTCGCGCGCGTCGATCTCGCGGTCGAAGTAGTCGTTCAGGAACATGCCGCCTTCATAGAAGAGGCTCGTCGCCACGAGGACGATGGCGATGCGCGCGTCCTGCCAGCTTCCGCCTGCGACCAGAGTCCCAGCGAGCGTGTTGGTCCATACGGTGGGCAGGTTCGACACGCGGCCGAGTTTCAAGAGGGTCGCCCAGGAGATCGCCGGCGTCGCCAATGACGTCATGCCTGCAACTCCTGCATCACCCAGTTCATTTCACGGGCGATCGCATCGGCACGGTTGCCCTCGCGGAGCGCGGCGGGCAGCACGTCCCAGGTGTAGGTTTCCACTTCCAGATGCGGAGCGACGAAGCCTACTGAGATGCACGCCAGCGCGCTGCGCAGCGTCTGTTGCGTTGAGTCGAATGCCCCCGCCGTCGGCAGGAAAATCGGCACATGGCAATGCACGCGCCATTCACCGCCCGCGCGGCCGGCCCGCAGGGCCGCAAAGGCCGGATCCAGATCGACGAACCGCGTCAAAATCCCGTCCTGTTGCTGCACCACCTGATGCAGGTAGACGCCATCGTCGAACGCCGCCAGATCCTTTTGCGTCGTGTCGCTCACGCGCGGAACGCGCAAGGCGGAGCTCAGTTGCAATTTCGCCACGCGAATGCCCGCCTCGCTCAAACGAGCGAAGGCGGCGGACGGCTCCTCATACTGCAAGGCGCCGTGACAAACATCGTAACAGACGCCGACATGCCGACGCAGCGCGGCGGCGGCATCGTCGAGACGCTGGCCTGTTAACGCGGCAAGCGCTGAAGCAGCGTCCGGCGTATGCAGATAGTCGCGAAAGAAGGCGATCGTCTCATCGACGATTTCCAGGTAGCAGCAGGGCTCGGCTTCGAGCGCGAGCACGATTTCGTGGCCGGTTCGTTGTTCAATCTCAACCAGTTTGGCGACATGCCGCGTGATGTTGTCCGCCATCACCTGCGGGACTCCGTTCCCCTCGGCGAGCGGCTTGAACGTGCCGGGCACGGTCGAGATGGAGCCGACGACACCGGGCGGCAACAGCGCGGCCAGTATCTCGGCGACGCGATCGGAATAGTGCAGGCGTTCCGGCATGCGCCAATCGGGCTGGTAAACGTCTTCCTTGACCGGGCGGCCGTGAAAAGGACCGTACGGAAATGCGTTGATGGTGAAGACGTATAATCCATGTTCGGAGAGAAAGCGGCGGAACCCGGCGAGAGCGTCAGGTGCGCTCAACTCCTCGGCGGCGACGCCCGAGAGGCGCAGCCCAAGTCCCATCGGCTTCTGCGGCGACACTTGCGCTTTGATCTGCGGAACATGGGCGGCGAGGCTCGACCTCACCTCGCTCCAGGTCTCGCCCGCATGGATGTTGGTGCAGTAAGTGAGATGCACGGCGCCAGGAAGGTGGTCCAGATGCACGGCGGCTACCTCTCGCGCGCCGATCTGGCCCGCGTGCGCAGCCAATCGATCGACCGATCGATGAGCGCCTCGTCCATAGCATGGACTTCGACGCCGCGGCCGATGCCGGCGAGCAACGTGACGGTCAACTCGCCGCCGAGGTGTTCCTGAAAATCCTTAAGGCCGGCGAGGACACGCCGGGTTCCGGTCTCGTCGCGCAGGTTGAGCGCGTTGTCCCACAGGCGGAAACCCAGCCGTTCCAGGAGCTTTGCGATGCGCAGCTCCTCGCCTTCCGGCAACAGCCGGGCCAGCACCGAATAGCGCGCATCGAGCGCAATGCCGATGGCCACCGCCTCGCCGTGACGCAAGGCATTGCGGGTCAGCATTTCGAGCTTGTGTGCCGCCCAGTGGCCATAATCCAGCGGCCGCGCCGTACGCGTTTCGAACGGATCGCCGCCATGAGCAATCTGGTGCATGTGCAACATCGCGCAGCGCCGCACCAGGGTATCAAGCGTGTTGGGAACGAAGCGTGCCAATGCCTCGGCTTCGGCCTCCAGCCAGGTGAAGAAGCCCGCGTCGCGGATCAACGCCACTTTGACGGCTTCGGCGATCCCGGCGCGCTTGTCGCGCGCTGGTAGCTTGTCGAGAAAGGCGGAGTCATTGATCACCGCGAACGGCGGCGCAAAGGTTCCGAGCAGGTTCTTCAGGCCGAAGGCGTTGATCGCGTTTTTCACGCTGACACCGGAATCGTCCTGCGCCAGCACCGTGGTCGGACAGCGGATGTGCCGCACGCCGCGATGGAAGATGGCGGCGGCGAACCCGGTCGCGTCGAGCATCGCACCGCCACCGACGGCGAGCGCGAAAGACTGCCGGTCGATGCACCGGGACGACAGGTCCCGCAGCATGTGCTCCACGCAATCATGCTGGTTCTTCACTGCCTCGCCGCCAGGAACGACCACCACGTCCCCGGCGAGCTCCATATGGTCGCTATGATGCTGTGCGTAGCGCGCGATGCGCGGCAACAGATCCGGCATCGCGAAGGTGACTCCGTCGTCGACGAAAACAGCGACACGTTGGCGCTTATCGGGTTCGATGCGAGCGAGCGCCCGGATCAGGCATGGATTGTCCAAATCGAACATGTCGCGCGTGAAATACACCGGATAATCGTAAGAGATGACAAACGACTGCACATGGGAATCAGTCGTGCCGGTGTTCTGGTTGAGCTCCAGCATATCGAGGCCTCACGCCACAAAGGGACGATGCGCTCCAGCATTGGCCGAAATTCTGCTTGATCTTCCGCCTGTGATTATCGCATGTCAATTATGCTGGGCGAAACGAGACGCGAACAGCGAGCGCCCTTATCCGGGGCATTGTTGTGGGCGGCCGCATGCATCCGACGATTGCCATTCTGGTTGTGGGTCTGAGCCCTCATCATCTCGGCCCCAATACGCCGCATCTTTCGAGGTTGGCAAGCGTGGGCGCGGTCCGGCCGCTTGCGACGGTGACGCCGGCGGTGACCTGCTCGGTGCAGGCGACGTTCATGGCCGGCGGTCTGCCTCGGGACCACGGTATCGTCGGCAACGGCTGGTTTTTCCGCGATCTCCTCGAAGTCTGGCTATGGCGGCAATCCAACCGGCTGGTTGCGGGCGAGAAGATCTGGGAGGCGGGGAAGCGGCGCAATCCGGCCTTCACCGCCGCCAACCTGTTCTGGTGGTACAACATCGGCGCCAGCCACGATTTCGCGGTGACGCCGCGTCCGATCTACAAGGCGGATGGACGCAAGCTGCCGGATTGCTACACCAGGCCGCCTGAACTGCGCGAGGAGCTGACCCGCGAACTCGGTCCGTTTCCCCTGTTCCAATTTTGGGGACCGGGAACGTCGATTGCCTCCTCGCGCTGGATCGCCGATGCGGCGCTGCGGATCAGACGCAGCCGGTCGCCGACGCTCAGCCTCGTCTATCTGCCGCACCTGGATTACGACTTGCAGCGCTTCGGTCCCGATGACCCGCGCATTGCGGCGAGCCTGCGGGAAATCGACGCCGTTGCCGGCGATCTGCTGGCCGACGCATCGCGCGACGGCGCGCGGGTCATCGTTTTGTCCGAGTACGGAATGGCGGCGGTTTCAACGCCGATCCATGTCAATCGTGCCCTGCGCGAGGCGGGCCTTCTCGGCATTCGAGTCGAGGATGGCGGAGAAATCCTCGATGTCGCTCAGTCGCGCGCCTTTGCCGTCGCCGACCATCAGATCGCGCATATCTACGTCGCCGAGCCGGACCTTATCGTCGAAGCCAAGCGGCTGATCGCCGCGCTGCCGGGCGTCGAATGCGTGCTCGACCGCAGCGAACAACATGCCTTTGGCCTCGATCATCCGCGCTCGGGCGAGCTTGTAGCCTTGGCGCGAACGGATGCCTGGTTCACCTATTACTATTGGCTGGACGATCGCCGCGCGCCCGATTTTGCGCGCCTTGTCGAAATCCATCGCAAGCCGGGTTACGATCCAGTAGAGTTATTTCTTGATCCCGCCATCCCGATACCGAAGCTTGCCATCGGCTGGCGTCTGGCCAAGCGCGCGCTGGGCTTGCGCACGCTGATGGACGTTATTCCCCTCGACCCGCATCTGGTGAAGGGTTCGCATGGGCGCATCATGGACGACGCAAACCGTGGTCCCGTCTTTATCACCAGCGAGCCGCGGCTTTTGCCTGAAGGGCCGGTCAATGCCACGGCGGTGAAAGACATCATTCTCGCGCATGTGTTTGAATGATGCGGTGAAAACACCCGTCATCCGGATGAGCTCATCACTTTTCGTTGCGCTCCTTGTGTAGGCCACGGCAACGTCGTAAGCTGTTTTGTCGTCTGTAGAACTCCTCTGGAGCCAAGGCGCACCTGTTCTGCTCGCAGAGGAGCACGGATCGGGAGGACGTCATGATAGCAAGGCAGACCCTGCTGCTTGCAGCAGTCGGGGCCGCGTTGGCGGTTGCGCCGGCGCTGGCTCAAACAATTCCGCAGACACCCGCTGAAGTTGCTCGTCCGGGAGGAAAAATTCCCGGCACGCCGAAACTGTCGCTGGTGAAAGTTGCCGATGGATTCAACGATCCCGTCGGCGTGTCGGTCGCCAATGATGGATCGGGGCGCATCTTCGTGGTCGAGCGCGTTGGCCGCGTTAAAATCGTCGGCAGCGACGGTAAAGTCGTGGATCAGCCGTTTCTCGATCTGACCAAGACCAACCCTCTCGGCAGCGAAGTGCAGACCGGCTTCGTCGAGCAGGGGCTGTGGTCGATCGCGTTCCACCCGAAGTTCAAGGAAAACGGATACGTGTTCGTGCACTATTCATCGTTGCCGTTTAACGGCGCTTCGATCGTCGCGCGCTACACGGTCGACAAGGCGAGCCCGAACCAGATCACCACCGAACAGGCGAATAAGTCTGTGAAGGTGATCATGAATATCCCGCAGCCATACTACAATCATTACGGCGGCCGGATCGCCTTCGGTCCCGACGGAATGCTCTATATCGGCAAAGGCGACGGCGGCTGGGAGGGCGATCCGCTCGATGCCGGTCAACGGATGGATACGCTTCTCGGCAAGCTTCTGCGCGTCAATGTCGATACGCCTGACAACGTTGCGTATTCGGTCCCGGACGACAATCCCTTCGCCCGTGCCGACTATCCGCGCATGATGAGCCTGTTCGGCGTCACGGAAGAAGGTTTCTCCAAAATCAAGATCGCGGCGAAGCCGGAAATCTGGGCCTCCGGGCTGCGCAATCCGTACATGTTCCACTTCGATCCGAAGTCGGGCGACCTGTTCATCGCCGATGTCGGGCAGAACCACTGGGAAGAGATCAACTGGCAGCCGCGCTCCTCGAAGGGCGGGGAGAACTACGGCTGGAAGCTTAACCAGGCCTCCAAGTGCCATCCGCTAACGGGCGCGAACGATAAATGTCCCATTGTCGGCGTATTGCCGGTCGCCGAATATCCGCACCAGGAGCCCTATCCGGGTGCAGCCAAGCTGACGGACGGCTGGGGCTGCTCCGCACAAGGCCTCGGTGTCGCGAACTACGCGGGGATGGAAAAAACCTACATCATCGGCGACTGGTGCTCCGGACGCGTGTGGGGTGTTGCTTGGGACAAAGGCGCCAACAAGTGGCAGCTGCAGGAACTGATGCAGGCAACCTTCCAGTTCACGGCCGGAACCACGGACGAGAAGGGCTACGTCCTTGCGACGAACTGCTTCTGCTTCTACACCGAGGACAAGGGCCCGATCGCCAACCCGCCGGGCGGCTTGTGGCGCCTGCTACCCGCCAATGAGGTCACGGCAGGCATGGAAGTCGCCCGCGTGAAGGCGCCGAACTAAGCAACGCCTCAGGTATGGGGCGGCGACGCCGCCCCATACCCAGTTGCCACGGCTGCTTTCAAGGTCGGCGCGTAGCGCGGCATTCGAAAGGTTCTGATGGTTCCCTCGTCGATCCGGTATGCAAGACGCGAAGCGGCCGCGGCGGGAATTGCGATCGTGTTCATGCTCTGGCCGGCAGCGGCCTGGTCGCAGCAGGTCGAGTTCCGTCATGTCTTCGACAATTCTCCCCTCGACGTGGCGCCAAAGCCCAACGAGCAGTTCACTGACGCGGTGCGCGAATTCCATCGCACCGGTCAGAATCCCTACGGCGGCAAGCAGGAAGCCATCGAACAGGGCAAGCAGCTCTACGGTCAGTTCTGCCAAGCCTGTCATCTGCCAGGGGGGTCCGGAGGAATGGGTGCAAGCCTGATCGGCGACAAGCACATCTATCCAAGGGTCACCACCGATACCGGATTGTTCGAAGTTATTTTCGGCGGGGCGTCGGGCGCGATGCAGCCGTTTGGGCTGCGCATGACTCAGGATCAGATTCTTCAGGTCATGGCCTATGTTCGCACGCTGATGAAAAAGTAAACTGGAGCTCAGCGATGTCTGACACAGCGGCTAAAGGGAATGGAGCCGAAAATTTATCCGCCAGCCTCGCCTGTCCTTGTTGCGGCGCGCGTCTTAGTCTGCAGGAGGAAAATGGCACGGCGCGGCTGGAAGCTGATGAGCGCGAGCGCCCAATGCCCGCAGCCGCCGGGACGATGTTCATCGATCCGCACGCGCACATGATCGCCCGCACGACCGACGATTACGAGGCAATGGCGCGTGCCGGCGTCGTCGCCGTCATCGAGCCGGCCTTCTGGCTCGGTCAACCGCGGACCAATGTCGGAGCTTACGTCGATTACCTGTCGACGATCGTCGGTTTCGAGAAATTTCGCGCCGGACAGTTCGGGATTCGTCACTATTGCTGCGTCGGGTTAAATCCGAAGGAAGCCAACAACGAGGCGCTTGCCGAGGCAGTATTCGAGGTGCTGTTCAATTTCGCGGTAAAGGAGAGCGTCGTCGCAATCGGCGAGCTTGGCTATGACGAGCAAACCGAGCTTGAGGACAGGTATCTTCGCAAGCAAATTGAGCTGGCCAAGGAGCTCGAACTGCCGATCATGATCCACACGCCCCACCGCGACAAGAAACGCGGCACGCTTCGAACGATGGATGTGCTCGAGGAACATGGTTTCGATCCTCACCGTTGCGTTATCGACCACAACACCGAGGAGACAGTGCGCGAGGTGCTGGACCGCGGCTATTTCGCCGCTTTCTCGATCTATCCGCAAACCAAGATGGGCAACGAGAGGATGACCGAGATCGTGCGCCAATACGGGCCGGAGCGCATCATCGTCGATTCCGCCTGCGACTGGGGCGTTTCCGATCCGCTCGCGGTTCCGAAAACCGCGGCACTCATGGCGGAGCGATCAATCGCACCGGAAGCCATCCGCAAGGTTACCTATGAGAACGCGCTGGCGGCGTACGGGCTTTCGGGCGCCATGAAGGAATCCGACTGGCTCCAACCGCCAGCGATCGACCAGCGTTCCTTGTTCGAAGGTAATAGTGTCCTGCGCGGCGGCCAGGTGCCCCGGCTGACCGGCGTGCGTTCTATTTCTGACGATGTTCGGATCGCGTGAACTCAGCCTCATCGACTCTACGACCAGAGATAATACCAACAGCGCCGTTCCCCCGCCGGCCGGGATGCGAGCAATTTTGCCGCTTGTTCATCTCGGCATCCCGAACGTCGGACGCCCGATCCATCTTTTTGGTGAGGTCTGCGTTCCTTGCGTAGTGTGGCGCCATCTTCGGTGTTTCTTGTCCAAGTGCATCTGCAAGTGCGGTCATCGTAACCCAACTCGCGCAGAGTATCCGCAGGGGCATGCCTAAGCCTTGGCGTACGGTTGCGGGAGCCTTTGTGATGCCGTGGCCGCCACGCCTAGAAGGCAGCCGCCGTATCGTGGTGGTAACACCGCATAACGCCTACAATACAAAGGGACACTGTCGGACGCCTCAGGCGCTCCGCCTTTGTGACCGTGGAACACTACGGAAGGAAAGACTTTAGCGATGCGGATTGCCATTTCGACGGGAGGCGGGGATGCTCCGGGATTGAATGCCGTGATACGGGCGGCTGTCCTTTCAGCAGACGCTCGCGGTTGGGACGTATTGGGCATCAAGCGCGGCTACGCCGGATTGCTCGGCGATGATGAGGTCGTGCCGCTCACCCGAGACGCCGTTCGCGGCATCGCTCACCTCGGCGGTACGATCCTTCGCACAACCAATCGATCAAACCCCTTCGCATATCCTTGCGATACGAATGGGATCATAACAGAGTGCGACCGCTCTGATGAGTTGATGGACCGAAGCCGCGCTCTCGGGATCGACGCCATAATTGCTATTGGAGGTGACGGATCACTCGGCATTGCGCAGCGTCTTCATGAGAAGGGACTAAAGGTCGTCGGCGTACCGAAAACGATCGACAACGATATTGCCGGCACGCTGACGACATTTGGATTCGATACGGCCGTGAGCACCGCTATCGAGGCAATCGACAAACTTCACACAACTGCGGAGAGCCACGATCGGGTGATCGTCATGGAGGTCATGGGACGACACGCTGGTTTCATCGCCCTGCACAGCGGTGTTGCTGCAACCGCAGATGTCATACTGATCCCGGAGATCCCTTACCGTTTGAGCAAAATCTGTGAGAAGATCCGAAAGCGAGATCAGGCGGGCCGGCGATTCTCGATTGTGGTGCTAGCAGAAGGTGCGTACCCAGTCGGCGGCTCGTACTCCGTTTTGGGTCCTTCGCTGCCGGGCCAAGCCGAAAGAGTCGGCGGTGTCGCGGCCGGCCTCGCACAGGAGATTCAAGCGCATACCCAAAAGGAATGTCGCTCGCTCGTTCTTGGTCATCTTCAGCGCGGTGGAATGCCGACAGGGTATGACCGCCTCCTCGCGACAAGATTCGGCGGTGCGGCCGTGCGTGCCGTAGCCGATGGCCGCTGGGGATACATGGTTGCGCTGCAGCCTCCGTACATCAACACGATACCCATTCAGGAGGCTCTGCACGAACCCAAACGTGTCGATCTGAACGGCGACGTAGTTCGCACAGCAAGGGAAACAGGAATCTCGTTTGGCGACTGACAACCGAAGCCGAGCGTTACTTACGGCGGCGCTTCAGCCGACACAGCAGGGCCGACAGCCCTTCCGTTTGGTGGATAGCACGACGCATTGGACGCTCTACCAGGCCCCCGAATCCTGGTTGAGGTCGTGAAGAGCTGAACGGTCTCACAAGTCGGGATGCGTAAATCAAATAATTGCAGCGGTCCACACGACGAGTTCAACGGCGGTTTTTCGAAACGCTTCGTCCAGCGCGGCAGCGGCTCCTAATGCGTCCGTTGTCAATGCGGGAACGGTTGCGCGGAAGACCCGGCCATCAACAATCTTCCCGTCCCCGCCCAGAATCTTCGCTGAAAATTCCACTTCGGCCCGTGGAGCGGGAGACAGAGAAAGTTGGAAGCTCCGGAGGTCGATGAGCAGCTGATGGCTAGCGGCCAAACCGTCCATCGGGCGCACTACGGATCGCAGGAGGTTGGCATTTTCAAAGCTTTGGATAATCCGCGCTTGCAAAAGCTTCGGAATATTATCGCTCCATCTGGCATTTGAAAAAGTAGTTCCTTCGGCGCCGCTGGGCCACACCAAGATCTTTTGCGTATCCAACAGCAGCACTGCCGTCGGCTCCGGAACGCTGATTTGTCCCGATGGCGTTCTTCCAATGTCGGGGTAATCGCGCGGAGCGGTCAAGTCGTAGACAACCGGCGGTGCGGGGGCGGGACCGCTGCCGGTAAGTCGTTCCACGGCAGTTATGATTCCCTCAAGACGATCGGAGTTACGGGCAAGGGCGCCGGAAAAAGTGCTCAGGTTTGTGAGCGTGGTGTGCAGCGGTTCCGAATTTTCGGTCAGCAAGGTTTGCAGGCGGGACAGCGCATCGCGCGCCGCCTGCGTCATGCTCACCCCCGCCGCAGGATCGGCTCTAAGAACTGGCGGTGCCTCCGACGGAGCCGGCGGCGGCATGTTACTGCGCCCCTCCAGCGTGATCACGGGAACTCCGGTCAAGCCTTGGAATTCGAGGCCAACATACGTGTCGGCACGTATCGGCGTGCCTGCGGCAACAGCGACCATAACGGTGACCTTGCGCGGGTTATCGGGGCTAAGTCGAAGATCCATGACCTCTCCGACGCGGATCCCGTTGAACAAAACGGCAGCGCCTTTCAACAAGCCGGATACGCTATTTTCGAAATGGATCTCGTAATTCGTTCGTTTGTTAAGGGCCCCGGTGTTGTTGAGCCAGTAGACGAATCCGAAGACCGCGGCAATGGCGGCGACCACCAGAAGTCCGACCAGAGCATAGGGTGCGCGCGTTTCCATAATGCACCTCAATTCGTGGCGCGTGTCAAAAGACGTGCGCGTTTTCCCTGGAAATAGGAGTTGACCCAGGGATGATCCGACTCGGTCACCTCGTCCAGCGGACCGATTGCCACGATCTTTCCATCCGCCAGGACGGCGATTCTGTCGCATTCGACGTGCAGGCTATAGAGGTCATGTGTGACCATGAACACCGTGAAGCCAAGTGTCTGCTGCAGGGTTTTGATGAGAGTATCGAACTCGCCTGCCGAGATGGGGTCCAGCCCCGACGTCGGCTCGTCCAGGAACAGGATTTCAGGATCCAAGGCGAGGGCCCGGGCGAGCGCAGCGCGCTTAGTCATGCCCCCGGAAAGCTCGGCGGGAAATTTCATTCCGTCGCTTGACCGCAAGCCGACCATTTCGAGCTTGGCGTTGGCGAGCTCGTCCATCGTTGACTGCGATAGATCAAGGTTCTCACGCATTGGGAATTGAATGTTTTCGCGGACGGTGAGCGAGGAAAACAGCGCGCCTTGCTGGAATAGAATGCCCCAGCGCCGTTCAAGAGCTCGGATCTGTTCATGACTCGCGGTATCCCGATCGACCCCCATGACTTCGATCTGGCCTTGCCGTTTCGGTATCAAACCTATGATTGCCCGCAGTAGAACCGTTTTCCCTCCGCCTGACGCTCCGACCAGACCGAGCACTTCGCCGCGCAGCACATCGAGCGACAATTGATCAAGCACCACTTGATCGCCAAATCCGACAACAAGGTCACGGACGCGGATGACTACGTCAGGGTGCGTGCTAATCATCGCATCACATGCCGATCGACGCGAAGAAGATTGCGAAGACGCCGTCGAGCACGATGACAAGAAAAATAGACTTCACGACGGAGTTTGTGGTTTGCAAGCCGAGCGACGCCGCACTGCCTTTCACGCGTAGGCCTTCTCCGCAAGCCACGACTCCGATCACGAGCGCCATGAAAGGCGCCTTGATCATGCCAACTTCGAAATGCGTGACGGAAACCGCTTCTCGCAGGCGCGCAATGAATATTTCCGGATTCATATCCCCATAAAGCCAAGCGACCAGGCCGCCACCGAAGAGCGCTGCCATTGAGCCCAAGAATGCGAGTATCGGGAGAGCAACTATCAGCGCGACGATACGAGGCAGGATCAAGACCTCAACCGGATCGAAACCCATCATGCGTAAAGCATCTATCTCCTCACGCATCTTCATGGAGCCGAGTTCTGCGGTATAGGCGCTGCCGGAACGGCCGGCCATCATGATCGCGACGATCAGGACGCCCAACTCACGCAGCACCAGGATTCCCACCATATCGACAACATACGCATCCGCGCCAAACTTGCGAAAATGAAAGATGCCCTGTTGTGCAATGATGCATCCGATCAGAAATGTAATTAGCAACATTATCGGTATAGACTGCCAGCCCACCCGGTAAACATGATTCACAGCGGAGATCAGGCGAAAATGCCAGGGCCGGGACAGGAGACGCGCGATTGCGAAGCTCACCGCTGCAAGCATCTCCAAGAAAGTTATGACTTCGGTGCTTAGCGCGAAGCTCGATTGGCCGATCGATTCGAATATCGCCAGCAATTTGTTCTTGTTGGCAGGCGGTTCCGCACTTTGGAGGTTCACTCGCTTGACTTGGTCAAGCAGCCCCCGATAGCGATCGGGCAGGCCGATAATTTGCACCTCAGGTTTCCGCGGACCGCGCCTTACCAGCCGCTCCAGCAGCCAGGCGCCCAGAGTATCCAGCTCTCGGACTCCTGCCATATTGACTGAAATTTTGCGGGCAGTGGAAACCTGCGGCATCGCGGCTGCCACGCTGTCTTCAAGAGCCGCGGAACGCCCGGTCGTCCAAGAGCCGGCCGGCGCGAGTTCCAGCCATTCACCCTTGGTGGTGCACGTCAGAGTGGAATCGGAAGGCATCATCATTCCCATCGGGTGATCGCGGCGTCGCTGAGCGCGGCGACGTAGTCTTCATCAGCGACGTGTCTGGGGTGGGCGAAACATTTGTCCATGCAAGACATATTCTTGAACAAACGTAGTTGCGGGTTGATGTACATCAAAGATTCAAAGCTGCGCGCGATCCGGGCAAACCGCTGGCCGCGATCAAAATCAGTGCTTTTCCATTCCGTCCGGATACCGATCCGCCGAGGTAGATTAGGCGTCGCGATCCACGAGCTTGCGGATGGAATAAAACAGCGAGGGAACGATAGTTTGAATGCCCTGATCCGTAGCAACTGCGACCACGAGAATGCGGACTAAGCGATAATAGAACGTGTTGCTGCTAATCTCAGCGACTTCATCCCCCTGGAAATGCGCGGTAACGGCAACCACGCAAGCCGCGGGATCCTTCGCCGCTTCGTTGACCGCGTCGACTGCCGAGTTTGGATCCCTGCCTTGGGACAAAAGGACAAGTCGCTCCGCTTGCTCCCGCGTATCGCAAATCACAGTCTCGCCCATCTCGACGTTGAAGCCGGAATTTCTTGCCTGAGCCGCCGACGACGCCAAAATCGCAACCACCGCAGCCAGAGAGATGCGAGCCAGTGAATTCATGACATTCTCCGTTGCGAGATGTCATCAATTTGCGCCGCCAAGGTAGTGACGGTTTGAGCCTGATCAAAATCTCAGGGCGCCTGCCTCAGGTTCTTCTCTTAAGTAATGTTCCGGAGATATCGCGACCGGCGGGAGCAGCGGCCGAGGCCGGCTGGGCATGCGGGAACACTACAGTCGTCATGTCGCATACGGGGACACGGTATGCGCCATGACGATCGTTACGATGTAATACAGCCAGTGCAAAGCGTAGGAATAGGCAAACCCGTTCGGAACCCGCAGGATCAAATGCGGGAAGAGCAGCCCGAAGGCAGCGGCCGCCGCTGCGAAGCGCGCGACATAACCAAATGGCAAGCCGCCGAAGCCCAGCAGCAGATGGGTGGTTCCAAATAGGATTGCGCAAACAATAGCGATTTTTGGGATCGGATAGTTGTTTGCGGCGAGGGCGAGCACCAGGGCGGCAATAAGAAGCTGCTGGAAAAGAATTTCGACCGACTTGGGCAGGAAGTACCATTCATTGGCCAGCATGAGCTCGGGCGCATCCCATGATTCGGTCCAGACGATCGAAGGCAATCTCGGAAGGGCGAAAATGGCGAAAGCCGCGACCGCGGCGACCGACGCGAGGAGAAAAACGTAAGCACGCATCCGGTCCGGAAACGGTTTCCAGCTACGATACAGCGGCCAAAAGGCGACGATCGCAATGGCGATCCAGGCGGCGTAATAAAGGCCTATGGTAAGTGGCGCGATATTATAGCCAGGCCGGATCCCGACAGCAGGCAGCAACAGATAATAGCCAAGATCTGACGAAATCCAGGCAGCCGCTATGGCCAAAACCGTGGCTCCAAGCGAGACCATTTGCGCGTGCCGGCCAAGATTCCGCAACGATATCGGGACCAGCAAACGGACTAACCGGTGCATGATGGATATAACTATGATCTACCAGTGCTGGGTCGTGACGGCTCCTGCAACTTCCAAGCTGAGTTGAGGACAAGCAGGTTCCTGGATGGCGGATACTCTGTCAATAACGCAGCACGATAGAACTGCCTGGCCCACGTATATCTGGATCTGGGTGGCCGTGGCCGCCGTCCAATCCGCGATCCTTGCCGCGATGGGCCAGCCGTTTATCTGTACGTGCGGCGTCGTACGGCTGTGGCACGGAACGGTATCAGACGCAGGGAATTCCCAGCACTTAAGCGACTGGTACACTTTCTCCCACATCATCCACGGCTTCGGTTTCTATTTTTTGCTCTGGCTTGCCGCGCCCCGCATCTCCCTGATCCATCGATTTGCCATGGCGCTCCTCCTCGAGGCGGGATGGGAAATCTTTGAAAACACGCCCCTCATTATCGAGCGCTATCGGCAAGGCGCGATGGCTCAGGGGTATTTTGGCGACAGCATCATTAACTCGGTAGCGGATGCATTTGCCGCGGCTCTCGGCTTTATTCTCGCCCGCGTTTTGCCCCGTTCGGCGACTATTGCGCTTCTGGTCGCCATGGAACTCGGAGTCGGTTACGCCATCCGCGACAACTTGTTGCTGAACATCGTGCAACTCGCTTATCCGAGCGAAATGTTATCGCGCTGGCAGGCCCGGTGAGACCTGAGTGATTGCCAACAGATGCCTATCGACCCGGTTGTCGTAACTACCTAAAACCGGCTCGGTAGTAATCCGCCAGTCCGCGGATTTCGTCATCCGTCAGCTGCGCGGCAATGGTGCGCATTCGGGCATAAACATCGTTGCGCCGCTCACCCGATGCATAGAGCTTGAGTTGCTGCACGAGGTATTCCGCCCTTTGCTCGGCGAGCACGGGAGTTTCGATCGGTCCTCCCGCGCCGGCTCGATGGCAGGATGAGCAAGGCGCTATGTTACGCTTGGGATCACCCAGTTCGACAAGCTGCACGATGGCGGGCGGGGCTGGAGCCAGCGTTACAGGATTGGGGTCTCGCTGCGGTTGTCCGGCATAATAGGCCGCGACGTCGGCGATTGCCGCCTCGTCCAGCGCCTTGGCAATGTCTGTCATCAACGGATGTGCGCGGCTGCCAGTCCGGTAATCAGAGAGCTGCTTATAAATCGCGGCACCGGATTGCCCCGCGAGGTGCGGAAACGCGACGCCAACGGAGTCGCCCTTCTCGCCGTGGCAGGCGACGCAAACCTCCTGCACCTTGGCATGCCCCCGCCGAACGTCGGCGCGCGCAAGGATCTGCAGGAGATCGGAGGTCCAGGTGACCTGCGAAACCGGCACGCCCGGCAACGGGGTTGGCGGCTGAAGTTGTGCCGGTGATCCGGGAAGGATGCCGAGCGCGCGGCAGATCGCGGTGTAAGCATCAATCCCGACGCTGCGGCCTTGCACAATCGGAATCACCAGCACGCCAAGCAGGATGCCGCTAAGCAAGATGCCGACGACGGCGACACTGGACCACATCCGCCAGGGCTGGTCGAGTACGTGCGGTTCCGAAGGCGGGTTTGTGTCTGGCATGAGGAGGACCTACCGTACCCTATGAACAATCGCGCCTGGCGACGGGTCGATCAGGAACTGCGCGATCGGATAACCGTAAGCGGCCACCATCAGCACCAGCACCAGCACATTCCACAGCGCAAACCCGTTGAGCGCCGCGGGGACCCGAAGCGGCGGATGCACCGCCAGTGCGTAGAGCGGCCGCACGACGCCCAAGGCAGGACCGCGATGCAGGGCCGCCAGGTTTGCGACAAACAGCACGGCTGAGGCCAGCAGAATGATGCCGCCGGCGAATGAGACGATGACCCACGGCCCCCAGGCCGCGATGATCGGATCGGCGTAGTTGAAGTTCGCGACCCGGCGCCACTGGCCCTGCAAGCCCAGCCAATGCCATGGCAAGGTCATCACCATCATGCCGATGAACCACAGCCAGAGCTGCAAGCGCAGCGGCGCGAGCGATTGGTATTCGCGTCCGGTCAGCCGCGGCCAGATCGCGTAGGCAATTGCGAAATACATGATCACCACGGAGCCGCCGAAGATCAGATGGAAATGCGCGGTGACCCAGGACGTATTGTGCACCATCGCATTCATGCCGTAGCCCATGTTGATGATGCCGCCGAAGCCGCCGAAGCCGAGCATGAAAAAGCTGAGACCGGTGGCAAGCACCATCGGCCGCTCCCACGGCAACGCGGCGATCCAGCCGAAAATCCCGCGTCCGCCGCGCAGACGTCCAGCGATCTCGAAAGAGGCCGTGATCGTGAAGATGGTGAGCAGCGTCGGAACCGCGACGAAGGCCGTGAGCAGCACCTGGATGAACTTGGTGGCGTTGCCGTGCTCCGGATCCATCAGCAGATGGTGCATGCCAACCGGCAGGCTGTAGATCAGAAAAAGGATGAACGTCAGACGCCCCATGGTGTCGCTGTACAGCCTGCCGCCGGCTGCGCGCGGAGCCATCGTATAGAACGCGATGTAAGCGGGAATGAGCCAGAAATAGACGATCGCATGCAGCGTCCAGGAAAACAGCGTCCGCGCCAGACCGACGTCGATGGTTTGCACGAGCCCCATCGCCGCCGGGATTACCTGAAACACAAGCTCAACCGCGACGCCGACCGTCGTCCACAGCCACATCACGGCGTTGGCGACGGTAGCGAACATCGCCAGCGGCACCGGACGTCCGGGATTTTCCCGCTTCCACTCCGTCATCGCCACGAGCATCAGGAGACACCAGACCCACGATGCGACGACGACGAGCACCAGCCCGATGTAGAACCACACGCTTGCGGTCAGGGGCGGGTAGAAGGTGAAAAGCACGGAAGCTTGGCCCGTTGCGATCGGAATGACGGTCAGCACGACGCCGAGAAGCGCGACCCAATATGCGGCCCAGGCCCAGAGCTTGCCGGGAAGCGCACGATCAAGCGCGGTAACCGCCACGAAATAGCCGAATCCCATGATGAAAAACGTCGTCAGCACATAGGCCATCGATACGCCATGCGCTGTCACCGACATGAAATACTGGCCGGGGGTGCCCACATTGGCGCCCAGTGGACTGCGGACCCACATCTGCCAGGTGCCGATTGCGCAGGCGAACAGGAAGGCGCCAAACGCCACCCAGAAATGCGCCAGACAAAGCCGCTCAGCGTTGCGCACAGGAAATCCTCCCGTCGGGGCCCGGTTTGAACTCGTCCTGCGCCACCACCTGGACGTTCGCCCACATTTCGCTATGGCCCAGGCCGCAGTATTCGTGGCACGGCATCAGAAGATCGCCGGTGCGGGTGAATTCGGTATGCACCTGCGATACGAAGCCCGGGACCACCATGGTATTGACGTTGGTGCCGGTGATCAGCAGGCCATGGATCACATCGGGAGATGCAAAGCGCAGCGTCACGCGCCGGTTCGCCGGAACCGCGATGCAGCGTGGAAGAAACATGAATTGAGTTGCGATCGCCCGCACAGTGACGCTGCCGTCGGATCCGACGGTGGTGCCCAAATTATGCTCCGCGAATTCGCCCGACAGATGAAGCGTCTTTGGATCAATCCGCTCGACGTTGCTGGGAGGATTGACGCTGATCGTGAAGGCGGTGAACAGGATCATGCTCAGGGAGGCGGCGACAAAGATGCCGACGCCGAATGACCACAGCAATTCCGTTCCCAGAATTCGGCGCTCATGCATTTCCGGATGAATTTGAGACATCGCTCAACCCACCGTGCCGCGCGGAATGAAGACCAGGAGGTAAACCGCGATATAACCGAGAACGAGCAATGCAACCATCGTGCCCGCCAGGACGGCAGCGCCAAGCGGGACCGAACGCATCACGTCCGCGAGTGCCGTCTCGTCAATGTCGTCTGCTGCTTCGAAGGCCGAATTTGCCGCGGAGGAAGTGTCGGATTGCATCATTTCAGCTCCGAACCAATGAGCAGTGGTGGGGCATTACAGAAGAATACATTCCCATAATCAAGGGGCAGGGCCAACGATCCAAGGGTAGCCAGCCGAAGCTTCGAATGGAGTCTTACAACTTCTAGTGCCCGTCTCCAGCTTCAACCTTTCCGTCAAAAATCTCCGGATTCGGTGGCCCTTCGACCTGCAGAATTCCAACAAGGCCTCGTTCCGCCCGCGAGAGTGCATGGTCGACCAGGATATAATTGCCCGGAACCTCAAGCTTGAACTCGACTATCGTGGCGCCACCAGCTGGAACGGTGACCGTTTGCACGCCGCGCGCTGGCGGGCTTTGCACGTCGCCTAAACTGTACACGCGATCGAAGATCTCACCGATCACGTGAAACGACGACGTGTAGTTGGGTCCTCCCACACCAAAGTAAATGCGAACGGTTTCTCCGACCTTAGCTTTCATCGGGTGAAGCTTGGAAAGCGCACCCACCGATCCGTTAAAGACGAAATATTCTGGCCGTTCATTCAGCAATTTTTCGACGCTGAAATCCTGGCTTCCGCGCTGGCCGAACGGCGCTTCGGTATAGATTTCTCCCTGCATCACGTAAAGTTCATGATCGACAGGAGAAAGTCCGCCCTCCGGCTCGACCAGAATCAAGCCGTACATGCCATTGGCTATGTGGTGAGCAACCATGGGCGTGGCGCAGTGATATACATAAAGCCCCGGGGCTAGAGCTTTGAACTTGACGACCTTTTCATGGCCCGGATCGACCTGCGTTGCTGCAGCGCCACCACCCGGTCCGGTTGCCGCATGGAAGTCCACCGAATGGATCATGCTGCTGTCGCCCGCATTCTTGAGATGGGCTTCTACCGTATCTCCGACGCGAACGCGCAGGAAGGGCCCAGGAACCTTTCCATTAAAGGTCCAGTAGCCAAAGGTCGCTCCATCGGCGAGCCGGCCTTCCAACTCCACGCTTATCAGATCAACCCGGACGGTTTGAGGCGTGCGGTTGCCGACAGGCGGGGGCAAATCAGTTGCTTCTCGTGAAATCACCGCCTCGACCACCGTCTGCGCTGGTGGACGTGCGGTGATCAGAAATTGACCCTCCATCCCCGCGAGCTGATGTCCGGGCACGCTGCATATATAGGTGAAATCGCCGGCGCGCTCGGCGCGAAATGCCAACGTCGTGCTGCTACCTCGTCCGGTAATGCGAGGCGATCTTGCATTCTGTGCGGGGAAAACAATGTCGTGTTCTGCCCCTTCACCGTTGATCAAGGTGATTTGGACTACTTGGCCCTCGGCGGCGGAAAGTACCGGGTTGATCTGGCCGTCGATGGACCCGCCAACGCCAACATAGACCAGCCGTCCCTCTGCGATGCCGGACCTTAGCGTATAGCGTACGTCCGGGATGTAAGCGACCGAAGGTCTCTGTTGTGGCGTGGCCTGCTGGGTTGGTGTCGGAGCAGCTTGCGCGATCCTGCTCTCCGAGGGCGCGGCTGCGGTTGGGGACGAAGTCGCGGCAAGGTAAGCAATTACGTCTTTTCGCTCATTGTCGGTCTTTAATCCCGGGAACGGCATCTTATTGCCTGGGACGGTCTTCTGCGGGTCGAGAAGGTAACGGTCCAGCGTCGTAACATCCCAGGTGATGCCCGAATTTCTTAGTGCTGGAGAATAGGTATACGCCGGCTCGCTTGCAGCTTTCTTCCCAACGATGCCGGCCAGGCTCGGGCCCAGGGTGTTCTTGCCGGGCTCGAGCGAATGGCATGCCTGACATTTGCGATAGACTTCCCGGCCGTGACGGGTATCAGCAGCGCTGCCCGAGACAGGGCGTGATGCTGGCGTTGAGCCCGGCGCGGCTTGAGCATGCTGCTCCAAGCTTGGCGGCGCGGGCTGGACTGAGCTGGAGGTGGATGCCGGCGCTTTCTGCTGCTGCTCAGCGCTCGGTGTTTGAGGGAGAGCAGCGGTTTCGTATTGAGCGGGCTTTCCAGGCGCCGGCGCCGTGGGTCGGTTTACCGGTTCCAATAAAAAGAAAACGCCGCCGAAAACCAGAGCAGAGAAAACCACTGCCATCATAAACTCCCGCATTTTCGTCTCCGGTGATCGCTTAGATTACGGCAACCCTAACACCAGTCTCGCAGTTCCGGTGTAGTAGGATGGGATAACTGACACCATTCCGGCCACAGCGCATGATCAATGCCTGCGATGGCCGAACAGAAGCGGTGCATAAAAAACGGCAAATCCCCCGAATGCGGCGATCCATGCGAATGCAGATACATGAATTAACGCCGTCGTCCACGCCGGCATTAGCGCCGCCGCGATCCGGGTAAGCGCGGCGAGGATCACGGCCGCGTATATTGCTTGTGTTGCGGTATTCGCGACAAGCTGGCTCCCGGTATGTCCCAGGGTGGCACGCGTCATGACCGCCAGTGTCAATATCCCTGCTGCCCCCACCATCCAGGCATGCAGACCGGCGCTCGGCTGCACCGCTCCAACGGCAGCAAGGGCCATAAGGACGAAACCTAAAGGCACAAAGGCGTAGCCGACGTGCAGGACGACCACCAGCGGATCCGCTGCCGTGCGGTCGCCTGCCCAGCGTGCAAGGCGCAGGAGCTGAAGGATGCCAGCTCCGAATAAAGCCGCTCCAACCGCCCAGCCCTCCAGCAGGACGATCCACAGGACGAGGGCCGCAGCGCTGACGGTGATCGCCAGCGCATCGAACTTGCCGAAGGGGACCGGCAGGCGTCCCGGGTTCGACCGCACAAGCCAGTTGTGCGTGAAACTCGGAATGATGCGCCCGCCGATGAGCATGATGAGCATCAGAATGGCAGCAATGCCTATGCGCGTTGCAAATACTGCGATACCGGCAACGTGGGCTTCAATATGAAAACCGATGTTCGCGAGGCTCAGCGCGGTCACTGGAAGCAGAATCTTGAAGTTGCGCCAGTTACTTCCCGCAAAGATTTCCCGACCAGCGACGCCCGCGACAAGCACCAGGAAAGCGCAGTCGATTGCCGCCGCTGCGAACCAGCCCAGATGTGCCGAGAAGGCCATCGCGATGCGTCCAGCAAACCAGACCCCCACCAGAAGCAGCAGGGAAGCCCCTTGCAGCGGCAGCCGGCCTGTCCAGTTCGGGATGGCAGTCAGCAAGAAACCCGTTATGGCCGCCGAAAGATACCCGAACAGCATTTCATGGACGTGCCAATCGCGAGGTGCAAAAACGATAGGAAGGGCTATCTCGTCCCTAAAAAAAGCAACCCAAATAGCGACGGCAACGGCGGCATAAGTGGCTCCCAAAAAGAAGAACGGCCTAAAGCCGTAGGAGAGCAGAGCCGGACCCCGATACGTTTTGAGGCGAGGAACGGGATTCATGGATGTTCGGATCCGCACATGCCCGCGGGCGAACGTTTGCAAGCTGATCTCCGCCGGGCTCGCATCATTGACCTGCAAGGGACGGATACCCCTTGGCAGATGACGAGGCCGAAGGTGATGTCGCAGGACTGGTTGCTGTCTTGGCGGGCAGTGAGCAGCTCTGGAGGGTGCTCAGCATGTCGAGCATTGTGGCGTTTGGGCAATAATCCCGCCAGTCAGATGACGCCGGCTGGCCGGGATCTCTGGAAAATTCCAGCGCGAGATCCCGCACGCAATGCATAGGGCTCTGGCACGATGTACAGAGTCTCTGAAAACTACGGAACAACGCAGGTTCAGACCGGGCCACCTCTGCCGGGTCGAGATTTAGCGCCACCATGCGCCGTTCCAGGAGATTGGACCCGTACAGGCCCTGGCTCGAAATTGAGAGCAGTTGCGGAGTCGAAAAATCGGACGGACGATGAAACTCCATTTTGATCGGGGCAGGCTTGGCGCCAGTCCAGCGCCGCCACCATTGTGCAATAGCACCGGACACCGCCCGCCAGTCATTTC
Source organism: Xanthobacteraceae bacterium (assembly GCA_035699705.1). GTDB lineage: Bacteria > Pseudomonadota > Alphaproteobacteria > Rhizobiales > Xanthobacteraceae > CANKHA01. Next base: position 1,260 of record DASSPI010000160.1, on the reverse strand, counting down.
CTAAACGCAAAGCTGACATCCGACCCTCCTTTGGAAATTCCCGCTTCTGCAATCTTTACGCTAAAGCCGAGAATCAGAACGGGGACAATCGCAGCCAAGATGATTGCAACGGTTACAAAAATAAAACCACAAAGCCGGTACTTACCTCTCGCCCTGAGTTACCGCACGATCAGCGCCGGCACCTTGCAGTGGCTGAGCACTTCATAGGCTTGGGCCCCGAGGATCAGCCGATTGATCCCGCGCCGGCCATGCGAGGCCATCACGATCAGGTCGGCACCGGTTTTTTCCGCGGTTTCGATGATGCCCTCCGCCGCGTGCCGGTTAGGCACGTGTACGACCTGACACGCGACCCCGAGGGCTTTCGCCTTGGCCGCTGCGGCATCGAGGATGCGCTTCGCGGCCTCGGCCGCCATCACCTCAAATTGCAGCAATGGATTTGGATTGTGCCTGTTCTTGCTGGCTTCGAGGGCCAGATCGACGGGCGACCAATTATGCGTCACGGTGACCACCGTTACCTGCGCTCCCACGGTTTTGGCCAAGGCCAAGCCGTGAGTCACGGCCCTATCGCCAAGCTCTGAGCCATCAGTCCCGATCAAGATATGCTTGTACATGGATCATCTCCTGCCTTGCCACATCGAAGTTCATGAAAAGGATATCGTTGGCGTGGGGGGGTGCGCTTTGTCCCAGATCAAATTCGGGCGTGGCCGAGAGCCTGGTTAATGCGGACAGTCAATGAGTTGGAGCCGCGCCTCGGGCAGGGACAAGATATCCACCCGCGCGCCGGTCAGCGCGCGGGTGGCCTTCGTATGGCGGCCTGTGGTTACGCAACCAATTGGGCAATTTCGCCCTTGGCTGTCTTACCCTGCGCCCTGTATTGGCCGATGTTCTTCATCAGCGCCGCATCGGAGACGGTGTAGATCACCGCATCGTTCTTTCCGGTGTTGACGTGCCGCCGCCACAGGAAGTTCGGAATGACGACAATATCATTCGGCTCCCAGTCAAAGCGCAGTCCGCCGACCTCAGTATAGCCTTGGCCCTCCAGCACCACCGAGAAGGAGTTGCAGGTTTCGCGTTTGGCCAGTGTTTCTTCGCCGGGCCTTAGCAACTGGGCCGAGTAGTTTAGGGTCGTGAACACCGGCCGGCCGGTGACCGGATTGACGAAGTCCATGACGATTCCCTCATAGGGGTCTCCCTTCTCGCCGCGCAGGGCCTGCAGCGCGTCGCGTACATCGGCGCCGCGGTAATGCACCATCGGTGTCG
>DASSPI010000159.1:0-3464 GCA_035699705.1 Xanthobacteraceae bacterium | reverse complement strand
CCCGTACCAAACACGGGAGGATCGGATGCAACCTCGACGCCTCGCCCGTCTTTGTTTTGCCGCCAGCTTGCTCTTTCCCGCCGCCGCCGCCAATGCCGCCTGTCTGCAATCCGATCTGGGCGGAACGTGGCAGGCTTATACCTTGAGCATCAAAGGCGGAAACACGTATTGGGCGCGATGCAAACTTGTCATCAATGGCAGCACCGGCGCGATCGCGAATACCAACTGCTTTACGGCGTTCGGGTACACGGCCCTGACGCAAGGCAAGGCTACCCTGGCGAACGCTGCGAATTGCACCTTCACGGCGCAATACAAAATAGCCGGCGTGTTGAACACCCTGGTTCATGGCACGCTCAGTAAAGACAAGGAAGTCGGCCAGGGCGTCGGGACGCTCCCCAGCTTCGGACAGTTCACGCTCAATATGACGAAGCTCTGACGCCGCCTCGCAAGATCGAACGCTCGGCTAACCCGAAGATTTCCCATTAAACACGCGTCGAGCCGCCAACACCCGTCGGGCCGCGGCCTCAGGGGGCCTTCATCCAGGCCGGGGCGAGCTCGCGATAGCGCTTCTTCAGGCGCTCGAGCTCCTTGTCGAAGTGGCTCACGTCGTCGAAGCAATGCTTGCGCACGGCGGTCTCGCGCAGCTTGAACAAGGCGGAATATTCGCGGCCGAGCAGATCGAGCATCACCGACTTGTCGAGCGTCGTGCCGGAATGCTCGTAATCGCGCCGCAGCTTGCGCGCGGCGTACCAGGCGGCCTCCAGATCGAGGCAATCGTCGGAAATGGCGAAATATTCGTAATAGATCGCGTCCTCCAGCCATTCATTCACCGTCTTGCCGCCGACCACCTTCTTGCCGATCCATTTGCCGATCAGGTGGCCGACGTAGAAGGCGAGCGCATAGACGCCGAGACGGATGGCGGTTTCCGCCGCCACGCTGCCGGCCTGCCCGATGATGTATCCCTGGATCTGGACCAGAAACCGGGCGATCGATTGCCGTATCGCGACGATGAAGGGCGTTCCTTTGAAGCCGTAATCGCGCAGGATTCTCAGCGCTTCCAAAAGTTTCTCCCTGAGGAAGCGCATCAGATCCGCCAGCCTGACGGTTTGATTGGGAAGCCAGCCGTCCAGCGAGTTGATGATTGCCTGCAGTTCCCGCTCGATCTCAAAGATCGACGAAGAGCCCTCTTCGCGGGCAACCTCTATCATTCTCTCCAACAGCTGCTTGAGCGCATTGATGGCAGCCGCCGCATCTTGCGGCGAAACGTCGAATGCCGGAATCGGCAGGCGGGAGGTCGCCAGGATCATCGGATTTCCCGATGCGGTGAGCAGCAGATCGGCGATCGGCACGCGCGTCGGCATCCCGTCGCCGGCCTTGCCGCGCGGCAGGCGCACGCCGGTCAGCGTCTTGCTCACGTCCCAGAGCAACGGGCCGGCGTTCTTCGGCGTCACCGTCTCGGTGCGGACATCGAGCACGGCCTGCGTGATTTCACGCAGCGCCGCGCGCACCTGCTCGATTTCGTCGAAGGCGCGGTCCTCGGCGCAACAGCTCTTTGCCTGATCGAAACGGTAAAGCAGGTCCATGGTCGTGGCGTTGAACGCCAGGACGTCGTCCAGCAGGTCTTCGATCGCCTTGACGAATGGATCGGGCGGCGACGGCCGCTTGCGGCCCGCCCCGGTTTTTGCTCGCGCCATGGCCATGCCCCCCTGAGCAACCGATGCACGCGAGCGCAAGATTAGCACGGCTCAGGGTGCCGAGTTATGGGACTTAAGAACCAAGACGCACGTCGCATCCCACGGATCAGCGCCCCCGGCGTGCCTGTCGAAGGACGGGCGGCCTCGTGCTTCGAGACGCGCGCCGCGCGCCTCGGCTTGAGGAGATATTTTGGATTCGCCGCGGCATGAGGCAATGGCCTGATCCAACAGCGGGGCCCGCCGTCTCCTTCGAGATGAACGCCGGTTCACGTTGTTGCCACGATCCCGGCAGGAACGTTCCATGCCGCCGGGGCGTTTCACCTTCTGGAATTCACACCAAAGGAGGATCGTCATGCGCGCTGCGTTCAAAACTGGACTGATCGCTCTCGTGCTCATCGCCGCGCCGGCCGCGGCGCAGGCCGGAACGGTGGAAGGCGTCGCCATCGGAGCCGGCACCGGCGCGGTGGTCGCCGGGCCGCCGGGCGCGGTGGTCGGCGGCGTGATCGGCGCGGTGGTCGGCGGGCCGAACATCGTGACGCACCGGCATTATGCCCAGGCACGGCGCGTCTGCTGGCGCGACCGGCTCGGCCATCGTCACTGCCGCTGGCGGTAACGACACTCGCTGAGCGACAAAAAGGAGCCGCGCCTGCTGCTTGGCGCGGCTCTTTCTTTATTGGCAATCGGCGCGCGGCACCCGCTCACGCCGGACCCATGAACAGGCTGTCCTCCGGCTTTTGCGGATCCACCTTGATCCGCACCGCATCGCCCGGCTTGAAGCCGGCGACCCATTCGCCCGGCAAGGAATGGCTTTCGCCCGTCAGCTTGCGGCCGCCGAATTCGTAGCGATAGCAGACATACCAGCGCGACTGCCGGTTGATCTCGATGCGGCTGCGGCGCACGTCGGTGACGGTCGCGGGGACCGGCGTGCCCTTGTCCATCAGCCGCTTTTCGCGCGCGCGGTCAAGAAAGGTGCGGCGCAGGATGAAGCCGCCGAAGCCGCTGGCGAGCAGCCCGGCGAGCGCGAAGACCCAGGTGGGCGCGCCCTCGAGCTGCTGCGGATCGGCGAACAGATTGACGCCGGCGGCCCCGAACAGGAAGGCCAGGCCGACGGCCAGAAAAATTCCGCCGAACAACAGCCAGAAGGACCGATCCCCGCCCATGCGAAAGATCATGGCATGACGCGCGGCGATTGCCCAGGCGAGCGGCGGGCGTAAACCGGGACCGGTGCCTCAGCCCATCAGCTTGTCGAACTCTTCGATGGTGACCGCGGGCGAGGTGGTGAAGGCGATGCCGGTCAACTTCGCCAGCGCCGCCGAGGTGGCGAGCGCCTTCGAGATGTCCGGCAGGTCGACGACCAACAACAGGTCGATGTTGCCGAGCATCGCATAGGCCGCCTTCAGCTCGCCGCCGTTCTTCTTGATCAACGCCTTGGCCTCGTCGGAACGCCTGGCGCTGATACCCTTCATGCCTTCGGTCGAATATTTCCCGAACATCACATAAGTGGCCATGACGCATCTCCAATTCCGGAAGGAGTGTGGCGGTCCAATTATAGGCCATGGCGGGCGGTGAAAACATATGTCCCCCGGCCAGGCCTCGCGTCCCGCTCTATTCGTGCTAGGATATGAAGAGTTTCCCAGACGCTCCAGGGGCAAGCGGAGGGGCCTGCCATGCAAAAGATTCCGCGGTATTCGGCGCTGCTGGCCAGCGCCCTCTTTCTGGTTGCGCCGCCCGCCCTGGCGCAGACCTGCAACACCGCCGACCGCTCCGTCC
>DASSPI010000158.1:0-36057 GCA_035699705.1 Xanthobacteraceae bacterium | reverse complement strand
GGATCTAAAAAAACCCGTCGATCAAATAACACCCCAAGAACTGGCAAGAGGTGAGTACGAAAAGGCGGCGATTTTCGATGTGCCAGAACGGTATAGTTTCTGGCTCATCCCCACCGCCGAAGTGCCGCTCACCAACCTCGTGCGCGAATCCATCGTCGACGAAGCCGAACTGCCGATGCGGGTGACCGCCTGCACGCCCTGTTTCCGCGCGGAAGCGGGCGCCGCGGGCAAGGACACCCGCGGCATGATCCGCCAGCACCAGTTCACCAAGGTGGAGCTGGTCTCGATCACCACGCCGGAAGAATCCAAAAACGAGCACGAGCGAATGTTGACCTGCGCGGAGGAAGTGCTGCGCCAGCTCGACCTGCCGTATCGCGTGGTGACGCTCTGCACCGGCGACATGGGTTTTGCCGCGCAGAAAACCTACGACATCGAGGTCTGGCTGCCCGGGCAGGGGCTTTACCGCGAAATCTCCTCCTGCTCGGTCTGCGGGGATTTCCAGGCGCGGCGCATGAATGCGCGTATGCGCGGCAAGGACCGCAACGTGCGTCCTGTGCACACGCTCAACGGCTCCGGCGTCGCGGTCGGCCGCGCGCTGATCGCGGTGATGGAAAACTATCAGCAGGAAAACGGCTCGATCGCCGTGCCGGACGTGCTGGCGCCCTACATGGGCGGCATCAAGACGATCGAGAAAGACGCGTGATGAAGTTGGTCGTCACGCGGCAAAGCGTTTCCGCTCCCTCCCCCCGTGTGGGGGAGGGTCGGGGAGGGGGTTTTTGCGACAACCCATCTGCATGCCCCACCCCCAACCCCTCCCCACAAGGGGGAGGGGAACAGGCTGCGGCGTGTGGGAAAGCTTGATGCGCATCCTGGTCACCAACGACGACGGCATCAACGCCGAAGGCCTGGATGTTTGCGAGCAGATCGCGCGCGCCTTGTCCGACGACGTCTGGGTGGTGGCGCCGGAATACGATCAGTCCGGCGTCGCGCATTCGCTCTCGATCAACGATCCGCTGCGGCTGCGCTCCATCGGTCCGCGCCGCTTCGCGGTGAAAGGCACGCCGACCGATTGCGTCATCATGGGCGCCTATCACCTGATGAAGGATGGCCCGCCCGATCTGGTGCTGTCGGGCGTCAACCTCGGACGCAACGCCGGCGAGGACGTGACCTATTCCGGCACTGTCGCCGGCGCGATCGAGGGCGCCATCCTCAACATTCCGTCGGTGGCGCTGTCGCAAGCTTGCGCCATGACCGACGGGAAATTGCCGCATTGGGATACCGCGATCCAATACGCGCCCGACCTGATCCGGCGCGTGCTGGCGGAAGGCATTCCGAAAGACGTGCTGATCAACATGAATTTCCCCGATTGCGCGCCGGACAAGGTGCGCGGCGTCTCGGTGACCACCCAGGGCAAGCGCAACCAGGCGCAGATGGCGATCGAAAGCCGCCGCGACGGCCGCGGCAATCCCTATTACTGGATCGCCTTCAAGGGCCGCTACAAGCCGACGACGAGCGACGGCACCGACATCTGGGCGCTGGCGGACAATCGCATCTCGATCACGCCGCTGCGGATCGACATGACGGACGAACCCTACCTGACGCGGCTGGCGGAAGTTTTTGGATAAATATGCTCTTTAATCGGAGCATGATCCTATCCGAAAATCGGTTCCCAGTTTTCGGGATCATGCTCTACGCCGGCAGCAATTGTGCCAGCATCCGCTTCAGCTCGTCGAGCTGGAACGGCTTCTGCAAGGTCGGCCGGCTGCGGTAATTGTCGGGCAGGCCGCGGCCGCCGTAGCCGGTGACGAACATGAAGGGCACGCCGCGCTTGCTGATCAGGTCGGCCACCGGGTAGACGTCCTGCCCATCCAGATTGACGTCGAGGATCGCAAGATCGAACTCCTTGCTCTTGGCCATCTCGGTCGCTTCATCGACGCGGCCGGCGACGCCAACCAGCTCGTAACCGAGGTCGGTGAGCATATCCTCCAGCAGCATGCGGATCAGGAATTCGTCCTCGACCACAAGAATCCGGCGCCCAGTCTGCGGGGAAGCTGGGTCTGCGGCCGAGTTCATTGATGGATTCCTGTAAGCCGCGCCGATGGGGGCAGTGGTGAAATATAGCCCGGCTTCAGTGGGCCGCAAGAGCGGTCAGTCGGCGCCCTTGAGACCATATGCGCGGGGTCCATAATGCCATGCCGGCGGCAGGAGAGAGGTAACAACAGCGTGGCCGAATTATCGCAGGATCCAGAGCGCGTCGGCCGCATGGAGTTCATGCTGACGCTCCGCCGGCGCGGGATCAGCGGCCAGGCCGTATTGCGGGCCATGGACGAAGTGCCGCGCGAGCATTTCGTCGCACCGGACTGCCTCGAAGCGGCTTATGACGACCATGCGCTGCCGATCGCCTGCGGCCAGACCATCAGCCAGCCTTACGTCGTTGCCTATATGACCGAGCAGCTTGCGGTTCAGCCGCAGCACCGCGTGCTCGAGATCGGCACCGGTTCCGGCTATCAGGCCGCCGTGCTGTCGCGCCTGGTGCGCGAAGTGGTGAGCATCGAGCGCTACCGCACGCTGGCGGAAGCAGCGCGCAACCGGCTGCGCACGCTCGGCTACGACAATGTCGACGTCGTTGTGGGCGATGGATTTGCCGGCGTGGCCGCGCGGGCGCCTTACGACCGCATCATCGTCACCGCGGCGGCCGAGTATGTGCCCGAGGCCTTGGTCGAGCAGCTTGTCGAGGGCGGTGTGATGCTGCTGCCGCTTGGCCCGCACCACGACTCGCAGGAAATCGTAAAATTAACCAAGACCAGCGAAGGCCTTGCGCAAGAGCATCTGATCGGGGTGCGCTTTGTGCCGCTGTTGCGCGGGCAAGCCCGCGAATTGTGAGGTGCTGCCTGGGTTTTCGGCCGGCGCGGTCCGCCCAAAGGCCGTTTAAACCTTGTTTACCCCATCAGTGTTAACTCACTCAATCATATCCGTTGCGTCTGAGTATGAGTGGGTAAACCATGCCGTTCCCCGTCGCGTTGCGCGCGTCTTTGCGGCCCTCGTTCTTCGTGTTGGCGCTGGTGGCCTTGAGTGCCGCCGGTTGCAGCTCCGACACCAGCCGGTTCGAAAGCCCATTCTCCAATCCCTTCGCTTCCAAGCCGCAGTCGGCAGCCGAGGTGACCGGATCGATCAATTCCGCACCGCAATCCGGCCGCGTCGAAAGCCAGCCGCTGCCGGCGCCCGGGCAAGCGACCGGTTCGCTACCGCCTCCCACGCGACCCGCCGCGATGCAGGGCGGCAAGGGCATCAGCTCCTATCAGCCGGCAGGCGCTGGTCAACCGGACGTCACCGGCACAGTGAGGTCTCCGCAGGCCGCCTGGGACTGGAACGGCGGCACCGCCGTTATCGTCGCGCAAGGCGATACGCTGGAGACGCTGGCGAAACGCCATGGCGTTCCGGCTTCCGCCATCATGCAGGCCAACGCGATCACTTCGCCGACGGCGCTGCGTCCCGGCCAGCGCCTGGTTATCCCGCGCTATAATCACGCCGCGGCGGCGCCGCAGCCGAAGGGCCAGTCGGAGTCCGCCACGCATACGGTTGCTCCCGGCGAAACCATGATCGGGATCGCCAAGCGCTATAATGTCACTCTGAAAGATCTTGCGAAGGCCAATCGCGTCGAGCCCCATGCGCAAGTGAAAATGGGTGATCGCCTCGTCATCCCCGGGCGCATGGCGAGCGCCAAGGCGCCGGCTCTTGCGGCGAAACCTGCGCCGGCCCCGGCGCAGCCTCAGTCCAAGGCGGCGGCGGCTCCCGCGACGAAAGTTGCCTCGACCGAGCCATCACACACCGCACGCGCCGTGAGCCCGACCGCTGATGTCCAGGACGAAGCGAAAGGCTCCGCTTCCGGCTCGCCCTCGTTCCGCTGGCCGGTGCGCGGCCGGATCATTGCCGGTTTCGGGCCGAAGCCGAATGGGCAGCAGAATGACGGCATCAATCTCTCGGTACCGGAAGGCACGCCGATCAAGGCGGCGGAAGACGGCGTCGTCGCCTATGCCGGCAATGAGCTGAAGGGTTACGGCAATCTCGTGCTGATCCGGCACCCCAACGGTTTCGTCACCGCCTATGCCCATGCCAGCGAATTGCTGGTGAAGCGCGGCGACACGATCAAACGCGGGCAGATCATCGCGAAGGCCGGCCAGACCGGCACGGTTTCCTCACCGCAGGTCCACTTCGAGATCCGCAAGGGCTCCTCGCCGGTCGACCCGACGCAATATCTCAACGGCGCCTAGACTCGCGCTGGGCGCTTGATCTTAGCCGAAACCCGGTCCCCGCTTTCCGGGATCAAGCGCCGGTCAGCCGGACGCCAAGCCGTCCGGCGAGATCCTGCACGAATTGCCACGCCACTCGGCCCGAACGCGCGCCGCGCGTCGTCGCCCATTCCAGCGCCTCGCGCGTGAGTTCCTCGCCCGTCAGCGGAATGCGGAAATGCGCGACATAGCCTTCCACCATGGCCAGATATTCGTCCTGGCTGCAGCGATGGAAGCCGAGCCAGAGTCCGAAGCGGTCTGACAGCGATACTTTTTCCTCGATCGCTTCGCCCGGATTGATCGCGGTGGCGCGTTCGTTGTCCACCATCTCGCGCGGCATCAGGTGCCGGCGGTTTGACGTGGCATAGAGGATCACATTGTCCGGCCGCCCTTCGATGCCGCCCTCCAACACGGCCTTGAGCGATTTGTAGGAGGTGTCCTCGGTATCGAAAGAGAGATCGTCGCAGAACAGTATGAAGCGGTCGCGCGCGCCGCGCAGCAAATTCATCAAAGCGGGGAGGCTCTCGATGTCCTCACGATGGATTTCGATGAGCTTCAGCTCGCCGGACGATTTGCCGGCCGCTGCGCTGGCGGCGGCATGCGCCGCTTTCACCAGCGACGACTTGCCCATACCGCGCGCCCCCCAAAGCAGCGCATTATTGGCGGGCAGGCCGCGGGCGAAGCGCTCGGTATTTTCCACCAAAAGGTCGCGCACACGGTCGATGCCCTTCAATAGCGCCATCTCGACTCGGTTGACGCGCTCCACCGGCGCGAGACGATTTCCGTCGGGATGCCAGACGAAGGCGCTCGCGGCGGAAAAATCCGGCCTCTGTGGCGCCGGCGGCGCGAGTCGATCGAGCGCGGCTGCGATACGCGCCGTGTCAGTCGGGGCAGGACGGGCTGAGCCGGTCTTGCGTTTGGTCTTGCCTTTTGAACGGCTGGTTTTCGACATTAAAACGGCCCCAACACGAGTCGGATATCTCCGATTGTGCCACTCAAGATGCCAAACTCGGGGAAATCCGAGGTTGGATCAGCTGCTCCCTTAGCGGGCCGGCTGCCGCCCTGCAAGGAGGCGGCGGGAAGCGTGAAATCGCCCACGCCGCCGGCCTGCCGCGCATTGCAATTAAGCCGTTGACCGTTATAGTCCGCGCGTTTTCGACGCCAATCTCAAGGCCGCGGAGAAGCCCGCGCCGGCTCATCCCAAAGGAAGTTCCATGCTGATTTCTCCTGCATTTGCGCAAGGTTCCCCCTTCGGTGGCGGCGGCGACCTGATGACGCAACTGCTGCCTTTCGTGCTCATTTTCGTGATCATGTATTTCCTCATTTTGCGCCCGCAGCAGAAGCGCGTGAAGGCGCACCAGGAAATGGTCAAGAATGTGCGGCGCGGCGATACCGTGGTTACATCCGGTGGCCTCGTCGGCAAGGTCACCAAGGTGATCGACGACGACCAGATCGAGGTCGAAATCGCCGAGGGAATCCGCGTTCGCCAGGTCCGCGCCATGGTCAGCGACGTGCGCGCCAAGGGCGAGCCGGTGAAGGAAGAAGCGGGCAGCTAAATCCAGAGCCGCCCAGGCTTTAAGCGCATCGAACGGTCGTAATCCAATGCTTCATTTTTCCCGGCTGAAGGTGGCAGCGACGCTGCTCACGGCATTGTTCATCTGCCTTGCCGCGGTGCCGAATTTCTTCGCCGAGGAGACGGTGAAGAGTTGGCCGAAATGGGCGCAGCGCCATATGGTGCTCGGCCTCGACCTGCAGGGCGGCTCGCATATTCTGCTCGAAGTGGATTCCGCGGCGGTGCGCAAGGAGCAGTCGCAGGCTTTGCTTGACGATGTGCGGCGCGTGCTGCGGGAAGCGCGGGTCGGCTATACCGGCCTTGTCGTTCGCGGCAACAGCGCCGAGGTGCGGCTGCGCGAAGGCACCGACATCCCGCAGGCGATGAGCAAGCTGAATGAATTGTCGCGGCCGCTTTCCGGCATTCTGGCCACCGCCGGCCAGCGCAGCCTCGACATCACCCAGACCGGGAATCTTGTCCGCCTGACGCCGACCGAGCCGGCCATTCTCGAGCGCGTCCGCCAGGCGGTGGAGCAATCGATCCAGATCGTCGAGCGCCGCGTCAACGAGCTCGGCACCGTAGAGCCGCTGATCCAGCGGCAGGGCCTCGACCGCGTTCTGGTGCAGGTGCCCGGCTTGCAGGATCCGACACGGCTGAAGGAGTTGCTCGGCAAGACCGCCAAGCTCGATTTTCGCCTGGTGGATCTTTCGATTCCCGCCGATCAGGCGCAGCAGGCCGGCGTGCCGCCGGATTCCGAACTGCTTTACGGCGCCAAGCAGCGCGAGCCCTACGTCATCAAGCGGCAAGTCGCGGTCTCGGGCGGCGATCTCGTCGACGCCCAGCCCGGCTTCGACCAGCGCACCAGCGAGCCGATCGTCACCTTCCGTTTCAACTCCAACGGCGCGCGCCGCTTCGCGCAGATTTCGCAGGAGAATGTCGGCAAGCCTTTTGCCATTGTGCTCGACAACGAGGTGATCAGCGCGCCGGTCATCCGCGAAGCTATCCTCGGCGGCAGCGGCCAGATCTCCGGCAATTTCAACGTGCAGGAAGCCAACGACCTGGCGATCCTGCTGCGCGCGGGCGCGCTGCCGGCGCCGCTCACCATCATCGAGGAGCGCACCGTCGGCCCCGGCCTCGGGCAGGACTCGATCGAGAAGGGCAAGACCGCGGCTTACGTCGGCTCCGCGCTGGTCATCATCTTCATGTTCTTGACCTACGGACTGTTCGGGCTATTCGCGAACGTGGCCGTGGCCATCAACGTGGCGATGATCTTTGGCATCCTGTCGCTGCTTAATGCCACGCTGACGCTGCCCGGCATCGCCGGCGTCGTGCTCACTGTCGGCATTGCCGTGGACAGCAACGTTCTGATCTATGAGCGCATCCGCGAGGAAGTGCGCGCCGGCCGCACCCCGATCAACGCCATCGATGCCGGATTCAGTCGCGCCTTGGCGACGATCATGGATTCCAACATCACGACCTTTATCGCCGCCGCCGTGCTGTTCTTCATCGGTACGGGGCCGGTCCGCGGCTTCGCCGTGACGCTCGGCATCGGCATCATCACCACCGTATTCACTGCCTTCACCCTGACCAGGCTGATCGTTGCCTATTGGGTCCGCTGGCAGCGCCCGCAACATGTGCCGATCTAGCTTGCTTCGATCGGTCAGCTGAGAAAGACGACAGTGCGCCTCCTTCGCATCGTTCCGGACAACACCAAGTTCGATTTTGTGCGCTTCCGGCGCATCAGCTTTCCCATATCCGCGGTGCTGTCGATTGCGGCGATCCTGCTCTATTTCTTCCACGGCCTGAACTTCGGCATTGATTTTCGCGGCGGCACGCTGATGGAAGTTCGCACCCAGGCGGGGGCGGCCGATCTGGCGCGCATGCGCGCGACCATCAGCGGGCTGGGGTTGGGCGAATTTCAGCTCCAGCAATTCGGCACCCCGCAAGACGTGTTGATCCGCATTTCGCAGCAGCCAGGCGGCGAGGAAGCGCAGCAGGCGGCCGTCCAGAAGGTCAGGAACGCGCTCGGCGATCAGGTGGAATACCGGCGCGTCGAAGTGGTGGGCCCTCGCGTCTCCGGCGAGCTGCTCTCTTTCGGCATCATGGGCCTGATGCTCGCGATCGGCTCGATCTTCGTCTACCTGTGGTTCCGCTTCGAATGGCAATTCGCGCTCGGCGCCATGATCGCCAACGTGCACGATCTGGTGCTGACAATAGGTTACATGTCGCTGGCGCAGATTGATTTCGATCTCACCAGCATAGCGGCCCTGCTGACCATTCTGGGCTACTCGCTCAACGACACGGTTGTTATCTATGACCGCATCCGCGAGATATTGCGCCGCTACAAACGAATGCCGATGCCGGAGCTGCTCAATCTTTCGATCAACCAGACGCTATCCCGCTCGGTCATCACCCACGTCACCGTCACGCTGGCCCTGCTGGCCCTGCTGCTGTTTGGCGGCGCGGCCATCCACAGCTTCACCGCGACCATGATCTTCGGCGTCGTGCTGGTTGGCACCTATACCTCGATCTTCATCGCCGCGCCGATCCTGATCTATCTCGGCGTCGGGCTCGGGCGCGAACCCGCGCCGGGAGATGACGCCAAGGCGTGAGGCGCCTCCCAGGCTCTCCCATGACGGCGGACGCGAGCGGTTATTGCGAACAGCTGGTGCGGGAGGCGGACAAGGACCGCTTCCTGGCAACGCTGTTTGCTCCCGCCGCGCGCCGCCCCGCGCTGTTTTCGCTTTTTGCTTTCAACGCCGAGATTGCGCGCGTGCGGGACGTCGCGCGCGAGCCGATGCCGGGCGAAATCCGTCTGCAATGGTGGCGCGAAGTGGTGGAGGGCGGGCGAAGCGAGGAGGCGAGGGCGCATCCCGTCGCTGGGGCGCTGCTCGCGACGATGGCGGCCCACGGGCTGCCGGCGCCGTCTTTGTCCGATCTGATCGATGCCCGCGCTTTTGACCTTTATGACGATCCGATGCCGACGCTGGCGCATGCGGAGGCTTATGCAGCGAAGACCTCGTCGACGCTTTTCCAATTGGCCAGCAAGATTCTGGATAAGTCGGATGCCGCCGCTAACCTCGCGCGGCATGCCGGCATCGCTTATGCCTTGGCCGAGCAGCTGCGGCTTTTTCCGCGCCATGCGGCACGGCACCAGCTCTTTATTCCGTTGGAAATTCTGCAGCGCTATGGCGCCGATCCGGAGGATGTTTTCGCCGGCAAAACGACGCCGCAATTGCGCGCGGCTCTGGCGGAAATGCGCCTGCATATCCGGGGGCATCTGGCGGCGGCCGGCGATCTGCTCGCGACCGCGCCGGCGGCAATTCTTCCCGCCTTCCTGCCCATTGCCCTGGTGCGGCCGCAGCTGAAGCGGATGGAGCGGCGCGGCTATGATCCCTTTGGCAGCATCGACGTGCCGCAATGGCGGCGGCAGTGGGCTTTATGGCGCGCGGCGCGGCGTCCGCGCGCCATGGCCGCGCGCTAGAAGGCGAAGCGGTCGCGCAGGTTGCGCCGTTCCGCCACGATGCGCGCCACCACCGCCCTTTCGCTCTCATTCGCAATCAGGCTGTCGATCGATTCCAGCTGGTTCATGGCGACAAGCTGGAGAATCTCCGTGCGCACCGCGCCGGCGGCATTGCGCGGCAAGGCGCCGCTCAACTGCAGATGCTCGGGCGCGGCCGGACCGGGTCTGCCAGTGAGGAAGTCGCGCAAATCCGATTCCGGCAGGACGGAGTTTACCTCGACAAAGGCATAGAGGCCGGTGCCGGCGCGCCGATCCGGAAAAGCGACAATCGCGACGTCGCGGACCGAGGGGTGCTCGCGCAGCCGCGCAGCGATCACCGGCGCATCGTTGACCAGTCGGGGCCCGCCGCCCTCGCGGTCGGTAAAATTGAACAACCCGCGCGTGATCGCGCGATAAACCTTCTTGCCGGTCGCCATCCACGCTCGGGTGAGCCAGCTCTTGCGCGCCAGCATTCGCAACTCGGCCGGCGTGAGCGCTTCCGGCAGGTAGCGTCGCTTGTGTTTCAAAAGATGCCGCAGGTCCTCATAGGCCAGGATGCGAAACAGCCGCCCGCGCCGCGAAAAGCAGAAGGCGAGCTGGAAGTCGGTCAGATAGCAGCGCCCATCCGCGCCGCGCAGCCAGTTCTGCTCCTTGGCCAGATCGTTATGGCAGATTCCGGCGCGGTGCAGGCGCCGCAAGACGGCCTTGGCGGAGCTGAAATAGGCCTGGTCTCCCTGCGGCTTGGCGATATGCAGCGCGACTCCGTCGATCCAGCCGCGCACCAGTTCCTGCCGGCCGCTGAACAGAAGCGCAGGAGCGATCTTGAGAGGCGTCGCCCGCTGCAGGGCGCGGCTTTCGCGCTTGAACAGATGCCGCGCGAGCGGACGCGACCACCAGGGCACCTCGTCGATCCTTCGCAGGACGGCCTCGACGTCACGCTCCGCGCTGCGGAAGCGGCCGCGCTCGACGGTGGAGAAGACGTCGCGCTTGAGCACGACGTCGCTGTGCCAGCGATCGGCAATTTCGCTTTTCCAATTCATTCGGCGGCGGCCAGGCGGGTGCTGCCCGCCCACTGCTCGAGATCGGCCAGTGCCCGCAGACAGAGCGCGCGCTTCTTTGCGACGGATTTTTCGGTGCCGCGCAATCGCTTGCCGTCGGCGTGCTTGCTCGGGACCTGCGCCAGCGGCGGGAACAGGCCGAAGTTGATATTCATCGGCTGGAAGGAGCGCGGCCCTGCGTCCATGGTTTCCACATGTCCGCCGGTGATATGCGCGAGCAGTGCGCCATGCGCCGTGGTGGGCGGCGGCGGGTTGGCTTCTACCCCAAGCTGCTGGGCGGCGGCGAAGCGCGCAGCCAGCAGCCCGATGGCGGCAGATTCGACATAGCCTTCGCAGCCCGTGATCTGGCCGGCGAAGCGCAAGCGCGGCATGGCTTTGAGCCGCAGCGTCTCATCCAGCAGCTTTGGCGAATTCAGGAAGGTGTTGCGATGCAGCCCGCCCAGCCGCGCGAACTCGGCCTTCTCCAGCCCGGGAATGGTGCGGAAGATGCGGACCTGTTCGGCGTGCTTCAGCTTGGTCTGGAAACCCACCATGTTGAACAGCGTGCCGAGCTTGTTGTCCTGGCGCAGCTGCACCACGGCATAGGCTTTCACCTGCGGGTCGTGCGGATTGGTGAGTCCGAAAGGCTTCATCGGCCCATGCCGCAGGGTCTCCGCCCCGCGTGCTGCCATCACCTCGATCGGCAGGCAGCCGTCGAAATACGGCGTGCAGGCTTCCCATTCGTGGAAGCTGGTCTTGTCGCCGGCCAGCAGTGCCTCGACGAAGGCGGCGTATTGCTCGCGCGTCATCGGGCAGTTGATGTAGTCGGCGCCGGATCCGCCCGGGCCCGCCTTGTCATAGCGCGACTGGAACCACGCAACCGAAAGATCGATGCTCTCGCGATGCACGATGGGAGCAATGGCGTCAAAGAAGGCCAGTGCGTCTTCGCCGGTGATCCCGCGGATCGCCTCGGCCAGCGCGGGCGAGGTGAGCGGCCCGGTGGCGATGATGACGCTGTCCCATTCCTTGGGCGGCAGGCCGGCGATTTCCTCGCGCAGAATCCGGATCAGGGGGTGCGCCTCGAGCGCAGAGGTGACCGCCGCGGCGAATCCGTCGCGGTCCACTGCCAGGGCCCCGCCGGCGGGCACCTGGTTGGCGTCGGCCGCCCGCATGATCAGCGAGCCGAGCCGGCGCATCTCCTCGTGCAGGAGGCCGATGGCGGACTGTTGGTGGTCGTCGGAGCGGAAGGAATTGGAGCAGACCAGCTCCGCCAGTCTCTCGGTCTTGTGCGCATCGGTCGAGCGCAGGGGACGCATCTCATGCAACGCAACCGGCAGGCCGCGCTGGGCGATCTGCCAGGCCGCCTCCGCGCCCGCCAGCCCGCCGCCGACAATATGGATCACAGGTCTTGGTTCGCCTGCCAATTCGCGCGTCATGGCGCATAGGTAGGTCATTGCGGGGCAGGGCCGCAATCATTCCGGCCGCCGGGAGCGCAAAAACGAAAACGCCCGCTGGAGGGCGGGCGCTTGCTTCGTTTGCGTGCCGATCAGGCGGCGAGGGTGCGTTCGTAGGCGACCCGCGGGATATCCGCCCGGGTCATACCCATTTCCCGGAGCTCGCTATCGCTCTTCCGGGCGAGATCCCGGAGAATGTCGCTGCAGAGGCGCCAGGACCGCAAAAAACGAATGACGTGAATAAGCATATTCAGGCCCCTTTTGATGACCGCAGCAAAATTCTTCGTCGAATTACGTCGAATCCTCGTTCGCGGCTTGGATTAATACCAATATAGGGCGTTTCTCGCACTGCACAATCAGAAATGCTGCGCCGCAGTTACGCACAAAACGCATAGCTTCTTAATGATCCGGTAATAAATTGCGCGTCGTTTGAGCGGTCGAGGACCCGTCGGCGAGATTCTCACCCGAGGGTTGTCCCCCGGCTAGGCGGCGCTCCGGCCGCTATGGCGTCCTTTCGCCACCTCTTCGATGATCTTGGCCGAAAAAGCCTCCAGATCCTCGGGGTTGCGCGAGGTCACGATGCCCTGATCGGTGACGACCGGAGAGTCCTCCCACTTTCCGCCCGCATTGATCACATCGGTCTTGATCGACTTGTAGGATGTGCATTTGCGGCCCTTGATGATGCCGGTTTCGACCAGCAGCCAGGGGGCATGACAGATCGCGGCGATGATTTTTTTCTGCGCGTTGAAGGCGCGGACTAGCGCCAGCGCCTTGTCGTTGACCCGCAACAGATCCGGGTTGATCTGGCCGCCGGGCAGCACCAGCGCGTCGTAATCGTCGGCAGAAACTTCATCGAGCGCACGATCGACCTGCACGGTCCGGCCCCAGTCCTTCATTTCCCAGCCTTTGATCGGGCCCTTTTCCGGCGAGACCACATGCACGGTGGCGCCGGCTGCCTTCAATTTGTCACGCGGGACTTCGAGTTCCGATTGCTCAAAGCCGTGCGTGGCGAGAATAGCGATCTTCTTGCCGGAAATTTGCATCGATGCCTCCTGGGAATTTTGCTGGCCCCACCGAGTTAACCGTGCAGGCGCAGCAAGAGTTCCTGGCAGGCTGCGGAGCAGCCATGCGCCTTACGCCGCGTGAGCTTCCTCCCCGGAGGCGAGCGCCGCCTCGATTTTCCGGATCAGCGCGCGCGCCGATTCCGCGCTCAACTCCACCGCCACCCGTTGCGTGCTGCCGTCGACTTCGCCGACGAAGTCGATGTTCAGCGCATGATCGAGCGGGGCATGAAAGGGATGATCGAAATAGATATTGGCGCTCTCGATCCGCATCCAGCCCTGCGGCCCCTTGGCGCTGCCGACGACCTTCGTCTTTTCGGTGATGTAGGTGCACATGATGGTCCTCTCTCGGACGCGCTTACCTGGAAAGCTTACTTGGAAAGATGCTTTTCGAAGAAGGCGAAGACCCTTTTCCAGGCGTCTTGCGCCTGCTCGGGCCGATAGGCCGTGCGCGGGGCGTTGAAGAAGCCGTGGCCGGCGCCGTCATAGCGGTGGAATGCGTAGTTCTTACCCGCCTTTTTCAGCCGCTCTTCGGTCTTGTTGACGTCCTCGGGCGACGGGTTCTTGTCGTCGTTGCCGTAGATGCCGAGAACGGGAGCGGTGATCTTCTCGGTGAGCTCGATCGGCGGGACCGGCCGCTTCGCCGGGTTATTCTTGTTATCGGCAAATTTGTTGCCGCCCCAGCAATCCACGAGCGCATCGACGTTGGGCAGCGACCCGGCACAGAGATAGGCGTGCCGGCCGCCGGAGCAGAAGCCGATCAGGCCGACTTTGCCGTTGGCTTCCGGTTGCGCGCGCAGATAGGCCATCGCGCCCGCGATATCACCCACGACTTGCCCGTCGGCGACGCCGCCTTCCGCCCGCGCCTTGGCCGCAATGTCGTCGGGGCTTCCGGGGCCGTCGCGGTGATAAAGATGCGGCGCCAGCGTCGCAAAGCCGTGCTGCGCCAGCTTGCGCGTGGCCTCCAGGATCCATTCGTCCCAGCCGGGAGCGTGATGGATCAGAACCACGCCGGGGAACGGGCCTTGGCCGGAAAGCTTGGCGTAATAGCCCTCGACCATGTCGCTGTTATGGCCCCTGAACATCACGCATTCGCCGGTCAATCCTGGGTAGCTGCTCATTCTCGCTCCTCAAGCCGTTCGGTATGGGTCGGATCAGCGGTGACGCCGGCGCCGCCGAAGCGTTCCTTCCAGCGCGGAATGACTTCGCGGTTATAGACATTGTCGGGCACGTTGCCCGACAGCGCCGCAAGCACCGACCTCGTCGCCCAGGCAATGCCGGGGCGCAATTGCCCGCCATAGCTGTGCGCAGCTGAATGCGGCGAGAACAGCACTTTGTCCCCGAGCCCCCGGAGCGGCGAATCTGCGGGGAGCGGTTCCTCCTCAAAGGCGTCGATGCCGGCGCCGGCGATCTTGCCGGCTGCGATGGCACGGGCCACCGCGGCTTCATCGATGACCTTGCCTCGGGCGGTATTCAGCACCACCGCAGTCGGCTTCATCATCGTCAGTTCGGGCTCGCCGAGCATGAAGCGGGTTTCCTTTGTCAGCACCACATGGAAGGAAACCACGTCGGATTCCCGCAGCAGCGTCGGGTAATCGATCTGCCGGGCATTCGCCAGAAGGAAATTGGCGGGCGGAATATAGGGGTCGTAAGCCAGGATGCGGATCCGCCAGGGCGCCAGCAATTGCGCCACGCGGCTGCCGATGCGGCCCAGGCCCACGATCCCCAGCGTGATGCCGGGGTACCCGTCGGAGAGGCGGCTGCCGACAAAGGTGCCGCTATGATGCTCCTGCCGCCACTGCCCGGCACGCACGGAGGCGTCGCGCTCGCGCACCTTCTTCAGGATCGTCAGCATCATTGCGACGGTGGTTTCAGCGACCGCGAAGCAATTGGATTCGGTCGGCGCATGGCAGACCATGATGCCGAGATCGGTGGCGGCCTCGACGTCCACGTCATCGACGCCGACGGTGTATTTGGCCACGATGCGCAGCCGTTGCGAGCCTTCCATGATGCGGCGGCTGACGGGCGTATGGCGGATCGAGGTGCCCATCAGCGCCACGGTGTCGCGCGCGGCGGCGGCAAAGGCGTCTTCGTAATTGCCGCGCGGCAATTGCCAGTCGAGGCTCCCGAGGGCGACCTGGAAACCGGCGCCTTCCAGCTGGCTGATGATCGACGGCGGCTCCTCGCGCGGCGCGAAGATCAGGATTTTCGGCTTGGACATTTCCCCCCGCGTGTTGTGGTCAACTACCTAAGTTACGATGCCCGGCGCGCTCTTGCCAACGGCGCCCCTTGCCAAGCCGGGCCGGGAGGGTGCATGCCAAAAGGTCGGTCATGAGATCCGCCTGATGCTTGTCCAATCCGTCGCCGTTGCCCTGCATCTCGTCGCCGCCGCGATCTGGGTCGGCGGCATGTTCCTGATCTATGTCTGCCTGCGGCCGGCGCTCGGCACGCTCGAGCCGCCGCAGCGCTTGCGGCTGATGCGGGCGACGCTGGCAAAGTTCTTTCCCTGGGTATGGGGCGCGATCCTGCTGATCCTGGCCACCGGCTATTGGATGCTGTTCGCCACCTTCGGCGGGTTTTCCGAGGTCGGCATGCACATCCATTGGATGCAGCTATTCGGCTGGGCGATGATCGGGCTGTTTGTCTGGCTGTTCCACGGGCCGTGGCTGGCCTTCAAGCGCGCGGTGGACGCGCAGGACTGGCCGAAGGCGGGAGTGAGCCTCGATCAGATTCGCCAGATCGTCGCGGTCAATATGCCGGTCGGCATGCTAGTCATAATCATTGGAGCCAGCGGCCGCTACTGGGGCTAGGTTCGATCACGACCGGCCACTCTGTGCCGCGTTGACGCGGGCCGTTCGGTCTCCGGCCGACGTCAGCAGGGGACTGTCCCTTTCGTTTCTTCCTTCTTCGAGGCGACTGCGTCGTCGCGCCGGCTTTGAATTTATCTGCCAGAAACTCGACCATCAGGCGGACCTTGTGCGGAAGGTTGCGCTGCGCCTACGCTTGCGCACCACCCCAGGAAAACGAGTGCAATACATGCTCATCATCAATAACGACGACGTAACCCAGCTTCTCACCATGGCCGATTGCATCCGCGTGCAGGAGGAGGCTTTCAAGAAGCTGCCGTACGGGGGAGCGATCCATCGCCCGCGGATCGACATTTACATGCCCTCCGATCGTCCCGACGGGTACTATCGCTGGGGCACGATGGAAGGAGCCAATGACGGCTACCTGGCCATCCGCATGAAGTCCGACATTATCACCTGGCCGACGGAGCCGGATGGTAACTGGACCGAAGACAAGTGGTGCATAAAGCCGGGGACTTACTGCGGTATCATCTACCTGCTTTCGACCCGGAATGCCGAGCCGCTGGCTTTTATCAATGATGGCGTTCTTCAGCACATGCGCGTCGGCGGCGGCGCCGGGATCGGAGTGAAGTGGCTAAGCCGGAAGGATTCCCACACCGTCTGCATGCTCGGCTCGGGCGGCATGGCGCGCACCTTTCTGGAAGCTTTCACCTGCGTGCGCGACATCAAGCTTTGCAAGGTGTACAGCCCGAACGCAGGACGCCGGGAGGCCTTCGCCGAGGAAATGTCGAAGAAATTGAAAATCGAAGTACGAGCCGTCGACAGCGCCCGTGAGGCCGTGCGGGGAACGGATATCCTTTCGACATGCACTGATTCAATGCAGCCGGTTTATGACGCCGAGTGGATCGAGAAGGGCATGCACGTGACCAATTTGGGTCGCAGGGAAATGCCGGAAGAAGCCAACGAAATATTTGACCTTGTTGTGCGTCAAGGTACTGCTGGATTGCAGATGAAGCAGACCGAACGCTTTCAGGCTGAACGGGGTCTTTCTCCGGCGGCATATATCGGGGGCTCCCCCGAGGAGATGAAGCGGATCCCGGAAAAGAATACAAAGCCCGGGTTTGGCGGAGATAGCCCGGAATTCAATGATCGCGGCCGCGGCGGCGACAAACCGGATTTTGCCGACCTCGTCACAGGAAAATGCCCCGGACGGACTTCACCGGACCAGATTACGTTCTATCGCAACGTCGGCAATCAGGGGCTGCAGTTCTCATCGGTAGGCGGGTGGGTTTATGAAATGGCGAAGAAAAACAAGATGGGCCGCGAAATTCCGACCGAGTGGTTTCTCCAGGATATCCGCGACTAAGTCTGGGTTGATCTGCGATGCGGCGGTCAGGACAGAGCGCTGCCGTACCGAGCGCATGATTCAAAAACAACGGGCAGGGAGGCCGTGATGCAGAACAAACGATCTATTTGGGCCGCGCTGGTTGCTTGCTTGACGCTTGGCGTCGTCGGCATCCTCCCGCAGGCTGCGAAATCGGAACCTTCGCCCGATCTTTTCGCCGGACGCACCATCAACCTGTTGATCGGCTTCGGGCCGGGCGGGGCCAACGACGTCTGGGCGCGTACGATCGCTCGGCATATGCCCAAGCACCTGCCCGGCAATCCTAATGTCGTTCCCCAGAACTTTCCCGGGGCAGGGGGTCTGCGGCTGATGAACGAGCTTTACAACGTGTCTCCGAAGGACGGCACGGTGATTGGTCTTGTCAATCGAGGGCTTCCATTCGAGCCGCTGCTTGGCGGCGCAAACGTGCGCTTCGATCCATTGAAAATGAACTGGATCGGAAGCCCGGACCGGGACATCACCGTTTGCGCGTCAAGAAAGGATGCGCAGGTGCAGACGATGAACGATCTGTTTTCCAAGACGCTCGTCGTCGGCGCGACCGGGTCAGGCGCCGACACGGCGATCTATCCGCAGTTCCTTTCCGAGCTCCTTGGCATGAAATTCAAGATCATCCAGGGTTATTCCGGTTCAAAAGATATTTCCCTTGCCATGGAGCGTGGCGAGGTCGAAGGGATCTGCGTCGCATACGAGTCGTTGATGAGGCAGAATCTCGCACGAGTGGGCAAGGTCAACATTCTTTTCCAAGCCGCGCTGCAAGCTGACCCCCGATTGAAGGACGTGCCTATTGGCACGGACTTGGCGCGCTCAGACCAGGACCGGGCAGTGCTCAAGCTGTTCTTTGCGCGGGTCGCGGTCGGTCGTCCGATTGTGGCGCCGCCCGGCGTGGATCCAGATCGCGTGGCGGCGTTGCGCAACGCATTTGAGCAGACGATGCGCGACCCGGCGTTTCTCGCCGAAGCAAAAACGCAAGCCCTCTCCGTGGACGGCATTCCCGGCCAGGAAATTGCCGACATTATTGCGGAAACGTACAAGTCGCCGGCGGATGTCGTAAAACGAACCGCGGAAATTCTGGGTCACATGAAAGAAACCAAATAGCATGCGAAACCGTGGCGCGGCTGAACGTCCAGCCGCGCCTTCCGACGGCTGATCGGCAGTGGCGATCGCGCTGTCAGGCTTCGACCATGGTCTTGAACCCGCCATAGATCATGCGCTTGCCGTCGAACGGCATGGCGGCCGGATCCATCATCTCGGCTAGCCGCGGGTCCTTCATCACCTTGGCCATCACGCGGTCGCGATCCTTGCGCGACTTGTAGACGATCCAGGAAAACACCACGACCTCGCCGCGCTTGAGTTTCACGCTTTGCGGGAACGACGTCCATTTTCCTTTCTTGACGTCATCGGCCACGCATTCGGTGACCTCAACGGCGCCATGCTCGCGCCAGACCTTGGAAGCTTTCAGCGCCATGCGGCGATAGGCCTTCAGGTTTTTCCGCGGGACCGGCACAACAAATCCGTCGACATAGCGCATGATGATTCCTCCTTCTTGCGGCGGCGGAAAATATCCGCCGGATTATTTCTTTCTGCATGTTCCGCCCGGGCTTAACGCGCCGCCATGATGACCTCCGCGAGGCGATCAAGCCTCTGCGACCAGCCCGCCGGCACCCTTGCGCGAGCTGTTTCGGATCGGTCCAGGCCCCGAACACGAGGCCCCGGGGCGCATCGAAGACGAACCACGGTGACGTCCGGCTTGCGGGCAGCGGCCGTCACTGCTTCTTCTCGCAGTTGACGAACCAGGGCGTACCAAAACGGTCGACCAGCATGCCGAAGCGGATCGCCCAAAAAGTCTCCTGGATCGGCATTGTCACCTGGCCACCTTGGGAGAAGGCCTCGAAGATACGCTCGGCTTCGGCCGGCTCCTCGACGCTGACCGTGACCGAAAATCCTTGCATTGGCCGGTAGTGCTCGGGCGGCGCGTCGGAAGCCATCAACACTTGATCGCCGAATGTCATGCGGGCGTGGATGATCTTGTCCTGCCATTCCGGCTTGGTCTGCTCGGCTGCCGGCGTCTCGCCATGCGTCGTCATGGCGATGATTTTTCCGCCCAGGACTTTTGCATAGAAGGTGAAGGCTTCCTTGCAATCTCCTTTGAAGAACAGATAAGGGTTCAACTGCATGGATTTTCCCCTTTGTTCACTGCCGTGACGCCGCGAGGTTATCGTTCGGCCGCGATGTTCGGCCGCGCCAGTTGAGGTTTATTCTCCATCGGAAACAGCGCGAAATAAGGCTGCGCCTCCTCCAGCACCCGCGCAAAAGAGCGCCGCGCCATCAGCCGGTCCAGATAGCCCGACAGATTCTTCTCCGTCCGGCCAAAAGGCATAACGGTATTGGCGTAAAACAGCGCCGGCGCCGCGGCGCAGTCGGCCAAAGTAAAATCCTCGCCCATCGCCCAGGTTCTCGATTGCATCATCGGCTCGGCCACTTTGTAGGCCTCCAGCAGCAGCAGCTTCGCCTGGTCCACGCCGTGGGCATCGCTCCGTCCCGCGGGGCGCAGCCGGTCGGTGACGATCTTCTGCATCGGCTCCTGCACATAATGGTCGTAGAAGCGGTCCCACAGGCGCGTCTGCCACGCCCGGTCCGGATCGCTTGGCAAGAACCGCGTCGTACCCGGATAAAAGATATCAAGGTACTCGATGACCGTGCTGGACTCCGCGACGGTGCGATCGCGTGCCTCGTCGCGCAGGACCGGCATCTTGGCCATCGGCCATACCTTCCTGAAGGCCGCGCTCGATGCTGCGTCGGCGAGGTCAACGATGATTGGCTCGAATGGGATGCTATTTTCGTACAAGGCGATGAGCGCTTTGTGACAGAATGACGCAAGCGGATGGAAATAGAGCTTGAGAGACATCGGACAGTTCCCTCCGCTTGCGCAGCACTCAGGCGGCTGGCGCGGCTTTCGCCAGATAGGCCACCAGCTTGTCGAGCGTTCCGCCCCAGCCCTGCTGCATGCTGGCATGCCCGGCGGCGAAAGTGGCGCGTTCTTCCTCGGTCGGGTTCAGCGGTGTCCACGTGACGGTGAACCGGGTCTTGCCGCCTTCCTCCTCGAAGGTGAAGACGGACAGCATTTCCAGCGGCCAGGTCGGCGCCATGGGATGGTGTGTGGTGCCTCCCTTTTCGTCGGAAAAAGAGTTGACGAAGACCATGCGCGAGGGCGGCGTGATCTCGCGATAGGCCATCTTGCCCCACATCACCTGGCCGTCGGGCGTGCGCATGGCGTAGTGATAACTTCCGCCCGGGCGCAGATCCATTTCCGATTTGATGACCGTGACGCCTTTCGGGCCCCACCATTCCTTCATCCGCTGCGGCTCGGTGAAAGCCTTCCACACCAGATCGCGCGGAGCATCGAAGACGCGGGTGATGACGAATTCCTGAAGGTTATTTCTTTCGTCCACGTTTTTTCTCCCTGGCTTGGATCTTTCGGAGGTAATCGTCGAGACGGTCAAGGCTCTCTTCCCAAAAACGGCGGTATTGCTCGATCCATTTGGCGACGTCTTTCAGCGGGCCGGCTTCCAGCCGGGCAGGGCGCCACTGCGCCTCGCGCCCGCGGGCGATCAGGCCGGCGCGCTCCAGGACCTTCAGGTGTTTCGACACCGCAGGGGCGCTCATGTCGAAAGGCTTTGCCAGTTCGGTGACGGAGGTTTCGCCCAAAGCGAGCCGCGCAAGGATCGCGCGCCGCGTGGGATCGGCGAGGGCGGCGAAGGTGGCGCTGAGGCGGTCAGGCTGCATAAATAACCAATAGGTTAATTAACTTATTGGTTCAATACATGGCCAGCCGGATCGCGTCAAGCGGCCGGCTCATAATCTTCGCGACGAATAAAAACGCCGGGGCTAGGCCCCGGCGTTCAACCGCTGTGTGCGGGAAAGCGTCTTACTTGATTTTGTATTCGCGGAACTCGACGTGCTTCTTGGCGATCGGGTCGTATTTCTTCTTCACCAGCTTGTCGGTCATGGTGCGCGAATTCTTTTTGGTCACGTAGTAAAAGCCGGTGTCGGCGCTCGACACGAGCTTGATTTTCAGCGATGCGGCCTTGGCCATGAGAACCTCGACAAAAGGGTGTGGAGTTGGGCCGGAACCTAGCGATCAGGCCTGAAATGTCAAGGAATTACAGCAATTCCCGCACGAAACGCCGATTTTTCATGCGATAGCAGGGCACGGGCAGGCCATGGCCCATGCCTGCCGCGGCGCGAACCGCCAGCTCCTCCAGGATCACCGCCGTGATGGTGTGAAGCCCAAGCGCTTGCGTGTCCGCCAGCGGAACCCAGAGCAGTTCCACCAATTCAGCTTGCGGCCCGACGATGCCATCGGTGCGTTGCGTGATTGCCTGCGCGTCCACGGCGAAGAAGCGGGTGTCGAAGCGGCGCGAGAGGCCGGGCGGCGTGATGGCGCGGGCGACGAATTGCAGGGCGGCCAGATCGGGATAGATCCCGGCAGCGGCGAAGGCGGACCACAAGCCGCCGGGGGCCGCCGGCGGCGGATCGCGTTTCACGCCGAGCATCAGGCCGGTTTCCTCGAACGTTTCCCGGATGGCGGCGAGCGCCAGTGCACGCGCTTTCCGCGCGCTCGCGCCCTGCATCAATTTTGCCACGGCTTTCGGATCGAGCTCGCTCGCCGAAGGCATCTGTGCATCGGCGGCTTCCACGCGGCCGCCGGGAAAGACGAATCGGCCGGGCATGAAGGCGTGACCCTCGTGCCGGCGGCCGAGCAGCACCTTCGGCTCCGGTCCGCTCCGGTCGAGGATGATCAGCGTGGCGGCGTCCTTCGGCCGCATGGCAGGATGCGCGGGCGTGATCTTGCCCAGCGCATTCAGGCGGTCGACGGCATCACTCATCGGAATTAGCGGCGCCGCGCTTTGCCGCGCGACGCGGACTTCGGCTCGCGCTTTTTGTCGCGGCGGGAGCGTCGGCCTTCGTGCCCGGCGCGCGGACGATGGCGTTTGCCCTTCTCGATCTTCCCGCTGGAGAGCAGTTCGAAGCGGAGCGCGCCGGCCACCGGAGCGGCCTCCACCAGCTTCACGCTCACCGCGTCGCCGAGCCGGTAGGTTTCTCCGCTGCGGTTTCCGATCAGGGCATGGCTGCGCTCGTCGTAGCGAAAGAATTCATCGCCGATCGTGCGCGCCGGAATAAATCCGTCGGCGCCGGTTTCGTTCAGCTTGATGAAGAGCCCGGCGCGGGTGACGCCGCCGATGCGGCCCTCGAACTGCGCGCCGACGCGGTCGGCGAGGAAATGCGCGATCAGCCGGTCGACCGTCTCGCGTTCCGCTTTCATGGCGCGGCGTTCGGCGGCGGAAATGCGGGCGGCCACTTCGCCCAGCGTGGTGGCGTCCTGCGCCGGCGGCAGCCCGTCGCTGCCGAGTTTCAGCGCGCGGATCAGGCCGCGATGCACGATCAGGTCGGCATAGCGGCGGATCGGAGAGGTGAAATGCGCGTAGCGGCGCAGGTTCAATCCGAAATGGCCGTAATTCTCCGCCGCATATTCAGCCTGCGCCTGGCTGCGCAGCACCACTTCATTGACCAGCGCTTCGTTGTCGCTGTCCTTAACCCGCTTCAGGATGCCGTTGAACAGGTGAGGGCGCAGTGCGCCGCTTTTCGGAAAAGAAATATCGAGCGTGGTGAGGAATTCGTGCAGCGCATGCACCTTTTCCGGCGAGGGCTCGTCATGCACCCGATAGACCAGCGGGGTCTGCGTTCGCTCCAGCGTTTCGGCCGCCGCCACGTTGGCGAGGATCATGAATTCCTCGATCAGTTTGTGCGCGTCGCGGCGCTCCGCCGTGACCACCCGGTCCACCATGCCGGCGGCGGTCAGTATCAGCTTGCGTTCCGGCAGTTCGAGATCGAGCGGCTCGCGCTCGGCGCGCTCCTTCTTGAGCAATTCATAGGCGGCAGAGAGCGGCTCGATGATCGAGCCGACGATCGGACGCGTGACCTCGTCCGGCTGACCGTCGATGGCCGCCTGCGCCTGCAGATAATGCAGCTTGGCCGCCGAGCGCATCATCACGCGATGGAAGCTATGCGAGCGCTTGCGGCCGTTCGCGCCGATCACCATGCGGACGGCGAGCGCGGCGCGGTCCTCTTCCGGGCGCAACGAGCAAAGGTCGTTGGAGATGCGCTCCGGCAGCATCGGCACGACCCTGTCCGGGAAATAAACCGAGTTGCCGCGCTCCGCCGCCTCGCGGTCGAGCGCCGAACCGGGCCGCACGTAATGCCCGACATCCGCGATCGCGACGGTAATGACAAAACCGCCCGGATTGGCAGGATCCTTGTCGCGGGTGGCATGCACCGCATCGTCATGGTCCTTGGCGTCGGGCGGATCGATGGTGATCAGCGGCAGCTTGCGCCAGTCTTCGCGGCCTTCCAGCGCCGCCGCCTGCATGGCCTCGGCTTCCGCCAGAACCTCGCGCGGGAAGACATGCGGCAGCGAATGGGCGTGAATCGCGATCAGGCTCACCGCGCGTTCGCTCTTCAGCGAGCCCAGCTTTTCCTTCACATGGCCGACCGGCAGACCGAGCCTTCCCTGCCGCCCGATCTCCACCGCCACCAGGTCGCCTTCCTGCGCGCCGCCGGTGGCGTCGGGAGGGATCGTCAGCTCTTTCCCCATCTGCTTTTTGTCGATCGGCGCCAGGCGTCCGCCACCGCCCGGCGCCGGCCGGAAAATGCCGAGCACGCGCAGCTTGGCGCGCTCCATGATCTTGGTGACGCGGCCGCTGTGACGGATGCCGCCGTCTTCTTCCGTTTCCTCGGTGCGCAGCAGCACACGGTCGCCAACGCCGGCGATTTCGGCAGGGCGCGCGCGGCGCGGCACATGCACGCGGATGCGCGGAGCGGGGCCGTGCGCCTCCTCGTCCCATTCGGTGGGAAGCGCGATCAGCTCACCGTCGCGGTCGCGTTCGGTGACGTCGGCAACAACGACGGAGGGCAGGGCGCCGGCCGGGTGCAGCTTCCTGTGGCGGCGCTCCAGGCGGCCTTCGTCGCCCAATTCGCGCAGCATGCGCTTGAGCGCGGCGCGGTCGGCGTTCTTGAGGTTGAAAGCGCGCGCGATCTCGCGCGTACCGACCTTGCCGGGCTGCTCGCCGATGAAAGCGACAAGCTCGTCCTTGGAAGGCAGTTGCGCGCGTTTCTTGCTTGGGGTCTTGGCCAAGGAGATATCGGGAGCGAGGAATTTCGCTCCCTCAATCTAGGGGACCGGCGGCGATTTAGCCACAGGAGGTGTTTTGATCCGGTCCGATCTTATTTGCGCGCGTCAGCCAGCCGGACGCGGGCCTTACCGGAGTCCTTCTTGCCAGGCTTGGCTTTGGCCTGAGCCTTGGCCGGGGATTTTTCCGCCACTCTCACCTTGGCCGCCTGGCCGCGCTTGTCCTTGGGCAGGGCAGCGGCAAAGCCGGCGCTGGCGACGGCGGCCTTCTGCGTCTCGGTCTTGCTGGCGACGGCGGTGAGCTTATCCTCGCGCTTGACCTTGATCACGGCGACTTTCGTTCCGCGTTTCACGGTGGCCACGGCAACGCTGGTCGACTTGCTCGGTGGCCCGGCAACAACCTGCGTGGTCGGCGGGACGGCAACAACTTGCGTGCGCGACGGCGGCAGCGGAACAACTTTGGTGGGAGCATCGGCGAGATGCGCGATCTCCTGACAGGGCGCGCGCGCCGGAATGCTGAACTTCGCACCCATAGGCTTGCCGTTCACCCACTTGTCCGCCGGCACGCCGGTGATGGTCATCACATAATGACGGGTCTCGTCCGGCAGCTTGCCGCGCTTGTCGATCCATTTCTGCACGCGGCCCATGCCGCCGTTATAGGCGGCGGCGGCGAGGCCCCAATTGCCGAACTGGTTGTAAAGCGAGCGCAGGAAGCGCGCGGAGGCAACCAGCGCCGCATGCGGGTCGAACGGATTCTTCAGGCCCCATTCCTGAGCGACCTTGGGCATGAATTGCGCAACGCCTTGCGCACCGGCCGGGCTGACGACCTCCGGATTAAATCCGCTTTCCTGCTGGATCAGGCGGACGAAAAAGCCGACCGGCAGGTCATGCATCTGCGCCGCTGTCGCCAGCGTCTCGCACATCGCAGTCTTGGTCTTGGTACTGGTATTGGCGGCAGGATACGGACGCGCGAGATCCAGCAGGTTCGCCAGAGCCTCTTCCTTGCTCATCGTCTGCGGTTCTGCGGTCTCGGCACCCCATTGGGCGAGCCCGATGCTGCGTTCGATGTTGCCGGGCATGGGCGCCGGCATTGCCAGCGCTGGTGAATAAGAGGACACGGAAAACACAACGGCGATCACAAGAAAGAGAGTGAAAAGAGCAGTCAGTGATTTCCGCATGCAAAACCCACCCTGTAAGAGGACCCGGTTTGCTCCGGCGTCCTCGAAGCGCTTCTGTTGGAAGGAGAATTTCCCCCGGCGAACGTCACGGGTTTGTGAAGTGGGAAGCCGACGGTTTTGTGGATTTCGTGCGGCTTCTAGGTGGAAATGTGGCGACGCCGCTTGGCGGCCGGAACCATTTCCCGGTTCCCGCGTTCCGTGCCCTATCGGCCGGACCCTAAGAAATGCTCAGTTTTTCGCTCGCGCGGGCGATTTCTTCGCCGCCCGGGCTTTGGCGGCCGCGGCTGTCTTCTTGGCCGGTTTCTTGGCCGCAGGCGTCTTGGTGGTCTTGGCCTTCGCCCCGCTGGCCGCCTTACGCGGAGGCGCCTTGCGCCGCGAGCGCGAGCCTCCGCCTGCCTCGGCGCGGGCGTCGATCAAGCCAACGGCTTCTTCCAGCGTGACGGTTTCTGGCGTCTTGTCTGCCGGCAGCGTCGCGTTGATCCCGGCATGGCTGACGTAGGGACCATAACGCCCGTTCTTCACCACGATCGGTCCGCCCTTGACCGGATGCTCGCCGAGCGAGCGCCCGGGATCGGCGCCGAAGCGGCGTCCGCTCGGGCCCTTCAGCTTCTTCTCTTCGATCAGGGTCACCGCGCGGTTCAGCCCGATGGTGAGCACGTCGTCGCCGGTTTCCAGATTGGCGTAAGTTTTCTCGTGCTGCACGTACGGCCCGAAACGGCCGACGCCCGCCTTGATAGGCTCGCCGCTTTCCGGATGCCGGCCAACTTCGCGCGGCAGTGCCAACAGTCCAAGCGCGAAGTCGAGATCGACCGAATCCAGTTCGGTGCCTTTTGGCAGGCCGGCGCGCTTCGGCTTTTCGCCGTCGACCGCTTCGCCCAATTGCACATAGGGACCGAAGCGGCCGCTCCGCAGCGTCACCTCCAGATTGGTGACCGGATCCGTGCCGAGAATTTTCACGCCGCCGTCGCCCAGCGCGTCGCTACCCGGCGTCATCTGCCGGGTGTAGCGGCAATCCGGATAATTAGAGCAGCCGACAAAGGCGCCGAATTTTCCGAGCTTGAGCGACAATTTGCCGACGGCGCAGTTCGGGCATTGCCGCGGATCGCCGCCCTCCGGACGCGGCGGGAAGATATGCGGCGCCAGCAGATCGTTGAGCGCGTCGAGCACCTCGGTGACGCGCAGGTCCTTGATCTCGGTGACGGCGCCGATGAAATCGACCCAGAAATCCTGCAGCACCTTGCGCCAGTCGATCTCGTTGTTGGAGATGCGGTCGAGCTGCTCTTCCAGCGCGGCGGTGAAATCGTATTCGACATAGCGGGTGAAGAAGCTCTCGAGGAAGGCCACGACCACGCGGCCCTTGTCTTCCGGATAGAGCCGCTTCTTGTCGATGCGGACATAACCGCGATCCTTCAGCACCTGCAGGATGGCGGCGTAGGTGGAGGGACGGCCGATGCCGAGTTCCTCCATCCGCTTGACCAGCGCGGCTTCCGAATAGCGCGGCGGCGGCTCGGTGAAATGCTGCTCGACGGCGATCGCCTGCTTGGTGAGGGTCTCACCCTCGCTCATCGCGGGCAGCCGGCGGGATTCATCGTCCTCGGAATCCTCGTCATGACCTTCCTGATAAAGCGTGAGGAAGCCGTCGAACTTCACCACCTGGCCGGTGGCGCGCAGATCAATCTGCCGCCCGTCCACCTTGGCGGCGACCTCGACGGTGGTGCGCTCCAGCTCGGCAGACTGCATCTGGCTCGCGACCGCGCGGTTCCAGATCAGCTCATAAAGCCGGGCCTGGTCGCGATCGACCGATGAGGCTACCCCGCGCGGCGAGCGATTGGGATCGGTGGGACGGATCGCCTCGTGCGCTTCCTGCGCATTCTTGGATTTATTCTGGTAGCGGCGCGGCGCATCCGGAACGTATGGGTTGCCGTAGTCTTTGCCGATCATCCCGCGAATGGCGCCGATGGCTTCCTCCGCCATGTCGATGCCGTCGGTACGCATATAAGTAATGAGGCCGACGGTCTCGCCGCCGATGTCGATGCCTTCATACAGCCGCTGCGCCAGCCGCATGGTATGGGCGGGCGAGAAGCCGAGCTTGCGGCTGGCTTCCTGCTGCAATGTCGAGGTCGTGAAGGGCGGCGGGGGATTGCGCCGCGCCGGCTTGGCTTCCACCGACGCGACGGTGAAGCGCGCCTGTTCGAGCGCCTTCCTGAAGGCTTCGGCTTCCGCGCCGGTGCCCACATCAAGGCGCTGGATCTTCTGGCCGTCGGCGCCGACAAGGCGAGCTTCGAAACTTTCTCCGCGCGGGGTCGCCAGCGTGGCCGCGAGCGACCAATATTCACGCGCCACGAAACGCTCGATCTCAAGCTCGCGATCGGCGACCAGCCGCAGCGCCACCGACTGCACGCGGCCGGCGGAGCGGGCGCCCGGCAATTTGCGCCAAAGCACCGGCGAAAGCGTAAACCCGACCAGATAGTCCAGCGCGCGGCGCGCGAGGTAGGCATCAACCAGCGCGCTGTCGATGGCGCGCGGGTTTTTCATCGCCTCGGTCACTGCCTGCTTGGTGATGGCGTTGAACACCACGCGCTCGACCTTCTGCTGCTTGAGCGCGCGCTTTTCCTTCAGCACTTCGAGCACGTGCCAGGAGATCGCTTCGCCTTCGCGATCCGGGTCGGTCGCGAGAATGAGCGTTTCGGCGCCCTTTACGGCTTTGGTGATGTCGGCGAGCCGCTTGGCCGCCTTGGCATCCACCTCCCAGATCATCTTGAAGTCTTGCTTGGGATCGACCGAGCCATCCTTGGCCGGCAGGTCGCGCACATGGCCGAAAGAGGCCAGCACTTCATAGCCAGGACCGAGATATTTATTGATGGTCTTCGCCTTGGCGGGCGACTCCACGACGACAATTTTCATGAAAACCCAATGGGTTAAAGGGAAATTCCGGCCGCTGTCCGGCTGCACCGGCTCCCGCGAGTCGTCCGGAAGATGGGTAATGGAACTTGCACTGTCAAATAATCCGGTTTCCGGCGCGGGCGTTGGGACGTCTTATAGCGGACGCATGCGAACAAGATTTTAACAACCTGCAGGCGAGTTGCTGCATCGAAGCATCCTCAGGATGTGCAGGAACGGCCTTATCAACGAAAACTCCCGGGCGAATTCGAGGCGAAAGGCATCGAATGTTTGACTTAAACCCGGACGCCGCGGCCGGCGGGCCTAGGGCGCCTTGGCCCCGAGCTTCTGCAGGAATTGGGGGCTCGGATGCCCGTCCGGCAGCATGCCGAGCTTCACCTGCTCCAGCCGGATGGCGTCGCGCAGGTCGAAATCCATATGGCCGGTGAAGTTGCGCACCTTATAGCCGAGGGACGCGAGCTTCTTCTGCAGGGCGATGCGGTCCTCGCGCGACGGCTGCGTCGCCTGTTCCGGCCATTTCGCCCGAATCACCCCGCCGCCATGCATGCGGTCGGAGAGGAGGCCGATGGCAAGCGCATAGACGTCGGAATTGTTGTAGCGCTTGATGGCGTTGAAATTCTCCGTGATCAGGAAAGCCGGACCGATCGAGCCGGTGGGGAAAAACAAGATCGCGTCCCCGTTCGCGGGGAAAGCGCCGCCGTCGGTGCGCTTGACGCCACGCTCTTTCCATTCGCCGAATGTGCCGCGGCTTTGGCGGTAATCGAAACCCTTCGGCACGAAGACTTCGAAACCCCAGGGCATGCCGGGCGTCCACCTTTCCTTGATGAAGTAGTTCGCCGTGGAGGCGAGCACGTCAGGCACGTTGTTCCAGATGTCCTTGCGGCCGTCGCCGGAGAAATCCACCGCATAATCCATGAAGTTCGTCGGCATGAACTGGGTCTGGCCCATCGCGCCGGCCCAGGATCCGACGAAGGCGTTGCGCGCGACATGGCCGTCCTGCAGGATTTTCAGCGCGACGATGAGCTCGTTGCGGAAATAGGGATCGCGGAATTTCGCATGCGCCAGCGTCGCCAGCGAGCGAATGACGTCCCATTTGTCCTTCATGGCGCCGAAGGAAGTCTCCATCCCCCAGATCGAGAGGATCAGCCAGCGGTCGACGCCGTATTGCTTCTCGATCGCGTCGAAGGTCTTGCTCCATTCCTTCTCCTTCTTCAGGCCCGCAGATGCACGGGTGGCAGAGGCGATGGAATTCACGTAGGCGCCGGCGGGTTTGATGTATTCCGGCTGCCGCTTGGTGATCGGCATCACGCGCGGATCGGGCGTGACATCGGCGAAGGCGAGATCGAAGGTCGAGCGCTTGATGTCCTTCGCCTTGGCATCGATCCAGAGTTGAGCGAGGAAGGCGCGCCAGCTTTTGTCTTCGCCCTGCGCCTGGGCGATGGCCGGAACGGCATAAAGCGCGATGGCGAGCGCCGCGATCGAGATAATCCGCGAAACCATCATGTGCCTTATAGAAGCGAGACCATGGCGCCACCGTGACGCTCGATCCGGCCGGCGAGCTCGAGTTCGAGCAGGACGATGCGTACCGCCGTCGGCGAGCAGCCGGAGAGGCGGATGAGATCGTCGATCGCGACCGGCGTCGGCCCGAGCAGCGAGACGATGCGCGAGCGCTCGTCATCGGCGGCGGAGCCCGCGCCATCGGCGGCAGAGAATTCCGGCTCCTGCAGGAGCAGATCGGGCGGCTCGCCGATGATCGGGCGGAGCACGGGAATGATGTCGGCGGCTTCGGTCACCAGGGTCGCGCCCTGCTTCAGCAGACTGTTGGTGCCTTCGCTGCGCGGGTCGAGCGGCGAGCCGGGCACGGCGAAAACCTCGCGCCCTTGTTCCAGCGCCATGCGGGCGGTGATGAGCGAACCGGAACGCTTGGCGGCTTCGACGATCACCACGCCGAGCGCGAGCCCGGAGATCAGGCGATTGCGGCGCGGAAAATCCCGCGCCCGCGGCTCCCAGCCCAGCGGCATTTCGGAAATCGCCGCGCCCTCGGTCAGCATCGACTCGAGCAGGCCGGTATGCTCGGGCGGATAGATTTTGTCCTGCCCGCCGGCCAGCACCGCAACGGTGCCGGTGGCGAGGCTCGCGCGATGGGCGGCGGCATCGATCCCGCGCGCGAGGCCCGATGCGATGACAAAGCCGGCATCGCCGAGTTCGCGCGCCAGCCGCTCGGCGAATTTCACCCCCACGGCGGAGGCGTTGCGCGCGCCGACGACCGCGACCATCGGCGAGGCGAGCGCATCACTATTGCCGCGCACCGCCAGCAGGGGAGGCGCATCGTCGATGGTTTGCAGCCGCGCCGGATACTCCGCCTCGCCCAGCGCGACAAAGCGTACGCCGATCGCGAGCGCCGCCTCCAACTCCTGTTCGGCATCATCACGCGAGCAGATGCGCGCAGGCCGTGAAGCGCCGCCACGCCGCGCCAGATCGGGCAGGGCGGCGAGCGCCGCCCGGGCGCCGCCGCAGTGATTGAGCAGGGTGCGGAAAGTGCGGGGGCCGACATTGTCGCTGCGGATCAGCCGCAGCCAGTCGAGCCGTTGCTCGTCCGTCAGCCGGACGCGGTCGCTCAGGTCAATGCGGTTCACGCTGTCCCCCGCGCTGCCGGCATAAAGGCGCCGGCCCCCGGCAATTTACTAGCAACCGCGCGGAGAGGCGAATAGCGCCGCGAAGGCCTTGTGTTCTTGCTTAACGGCGAGCTTGGCTTGGCTGCAATTGCGCAGGTATTTTGCGCGCGCCCGCTTCAGCCGCGCACTGTTACAAGGTCTTCGGACACTCGACGAGATCTGGCTGGTCTGGAGTGGAAATACCAGATGCATCAGCCGCGCTTGGCGCCGCCGGAGCCGGCGGTGACCTCGTCTTTGTGCGCGGCGAATGCTGCCAGGACTTCGTCCTTCTCGCGCTTCGGCACCTTGGCGAAGTCCAGGCTCCGTCCGAGCTCCGCTGCGACCGCGTCGAATTCTGCGGGGGAGATCTTGAGATCCCGGTGCGCCTCCTCAAGGCCGAGCGCCGTCTTGCCGGGCTTGGTGGCGTTGAACTGATAGGGTCCACCGGAAACGTTGGCGACCCACAGCGTTCGCATGAACTTGAGGCCGGGCAGCCTTTTCAGGTTGTTAGTGTGCCATTCCCGCAGTTGCGGGTTCTTGGATTTCTGACCCACGACGGGATTCTTCACGACGGCGTCGCTGAAGTGATCCACGACCGCCGCGATGGCAAAGATGCCGCCCAGCCGCTCGTACAGACTTTTCTCACTTTTCTCAGGGGTCGGTTGCTTGGCCTGGGCGTATGCTTTGTTCTTCCCTGCCAAAGTCACCGGGGCGGCGGTCAGTGCCAGCCCTGCGACCACGCTTCGTCTTGAGATCGACGTCGAAACAGCCTTTGCCATAGTCGCCTCCTTGATGGTGGGATAGGACAGGAGACCAGCTCCGTTTAGCGCATGCCGAATGTTCAAAAATGATCATTAGGCCGCGCGCACCCGCGTTGCGCTTACTATTTGTACAAACTGCACCAAGTGTAGGTGCAAGGCGCTTCGGCGGAGATGACCGGCACGGATAAACAATAGACCGTGATGGCGTCCTGCCAAGGGCGCCCGGTTGGCCCCGGGTAATCGCGACGATGCTTGCCTATAGGCTCCGCATCAGGCTCAGGCTGCCCGCAAAGCCGAGCTGACCTCGCAGCCTTTGCACCAGCGCATCACAGCGCGGCTTTTCGAACGGAAATACGTCCTTCAGCGCCAGTGCAAGCTGCTCGCCAAGGCTCTCTCGCAGCATGCGCCGCGCACGATGCAATCTCGTCTTGACCGTCTCCTGCCGTATTCCAAGCAGCTTCGCAGTATCCGCGGTACTGAACTCTTCCACGTCTCGCATGACAAGGACGACGCGGAAAGCGGCAGGCAGATTGTCGATCGCCTTCTCCAGCGTCTTTCGTATCTGGCTCTGGGCCGCCGCACGCTCAGGATCGCGATCTTGCGCCGTCAACGATGACGAATGGACCGGCCGTCGCGTCCGCTCTTGTGCGGCGTGCAGCGCATCGAGATCGACCGTAGACCGCCGATGCCGTCTGCGCCTGATTGCTTCGTTCAAAACGATGCGCGTGAGCCAGGTTCGCAGACTGGCAGCGCCGCGAAAGTCGCGTAGCCCGGTGAAGGCTCGGATATAACTTTCCTGCACGGCATCCTCTGCTTCTTGGTCATCCGAGAGCACACTTCGCGCGATGCGATACAGGTGCTTGTCATGCCGCCGTACCAGGGTGTCGAACGCAGCGGCATCGCCTTTTCGGGCGCGGTCGAGCAACTCACTGTCGCGAGGTTCCCGCATGTCAATCCAGGGCGCAAAGCAGCCTTGCAGGTGCAGGAATCGGAAAGACTCCGGAAACACTGCAGGGTGGAATAGACGGAGAATCCATCTTTGCCTGAACGGCATTATAATAACTGCAGCCGCGTAGCAAACAAAACGTAGGCCGGGCAACTGGGCCGACGGACAGGCAGCTAGCCGCGATTGTTGGGAACCTTTTGACGCCGGGCTGGGTCTAATCCGTCTGACAACGGAATAAAGCCAACCCCGCGGGGTTATCGGTCCGTCCCGGAATGCACAAGCAGCCACTCTGCGGAAGTCGGTGGACCCGCTGACTCCCTGGGAAAAGATTCATCTTTCCTTTTTTACAAACCGCACAAAGTGTAGGAAGCACTCTTTCGGACAACTGGCATGAAAAGGATGATGATAGGAACGCTCGCGGCTGCAAGCGGCGTGAAAATTACCACCATTCGATACTACGAACGGGCCGGATTGATGGCTCCGCCAGCGCGCACGCCGGGCCGACACCGCAACTACACAGAGGATCACCTGGCACGACTGCTCTTTATTTGTAGAGCGCGCGAACTGGAATTCAGCCTCCAAGACATCCGGAAGCTGCTTGTTCTTGCCGATCCAACCCGACCCGCATGTCGGGAGGTCGAGCGGTTGGCCGCGGATCACCTGCAAAGGCTTCGCAAAAAAGTAGCCGGCCTGGTGAAACTCGAGGCCATGCTGTCGCACGCTGTAGCGCAGTGTGACGGGGAAACCGGCTTACCCTGTCCGGTCCTGACATTACTCACAGAGGGCGATGGCAGATCTCACTCTGTTGCAGATCGAACCGGTATCGGCGGCGGTTAAACTCATTCGCCAACCGCCGCCGTTCAGCCGATTCTATGGACACTGCGCCCGGTCAATAGCCTGAACCGCCACCGCCACCACCGCCGCTACTGCGTCCCGATCCGCCGCTCGATTTTCCGCCACCTCCGCCGCCGCCCTTGCGCTCGAAGTGCCGGCACCAGCCGTTCGGGCTGATCTGTCCTTCAACGATTTCGCACGTCCCGCCGCGGAAGTGGGTACAGCCGCTGCATTGTTGGCTTCCATTCGGGCGGTCCTGGTAGCGGGCGGATGCCTTGCTGACCTTTCCGCGCGCCTGCGCCCAGGCCGGCAGCACAGCAGCGCCGGCAAGCGCCGCTCCACATACCGATCTTTCGAGAAAGCCGCGACGGGAAAGCCGGGATGATCTGTTCGTCATGAATGCCTCCGCTAGTCTAAAGCCGATCTGGCTCCATGATGACCAAGCAACCGCGCGCAATGATTGTTTGTTCCGCGAATGAACCTTTCCGTCGCCAACGAAGCGGCCGAATAATCTACACCTGGTGCAGATTTCTCTGTGCTTGGCCAACTGAATGCCCAACGAATCGGCAAGGAACATTGATCCAGCGAGCGGGGTTCTTTCGGTGTTCAATAATTTGTTTTCGGAGGCGATCATGTTGACGACGCAAAGCCGCAATCCGGTGAGCACTGCGAGCTTCAACGGACATCCATTGCACCCCATCCTGATTACGATTCCGATCGGCTTCTTTCTGGCGACGTTTCTTTTCGATCTGGTGTTCTGGCAAACAGGCAATCAGGCCTTTGCAACAGGCGCTCTTTGGTTGCTCGGCGCCGGTTTGATTGGAGCGGCGCTGGCCGCCATTACCGGCTTGATCGATTTTCTCGGCGATCAACGCATTCGCGCGCTGGGAACGGCTTGGCAGCATGCCATCGGCAATGTCATCCTGGTGCTCGTCCAGGCTTTCAGTTTTTACCAACGCTATCGCTACGGGGCGAGCGCGGTCGTGCCGCTTGGGCTCAGTCTCTCCGTCGTCGCCGCTATCATCATGGCCTTTACCGGATGGTTGGGCGGAGAACTGGTCTTCCGCGGCCGCGTCGCCGTGCAGGACGAGCCGCGGCCGTAGGCCCGCGTGTGGCGTCGCCGTGCTGCCGGCGACACCGCGTATCCGGAAAAGACCGAAGCGCCAGATAAGGCGCTGCCAAACAAAGACCCCCGGCCATCAGCCGGGGGTGCTTTGTCATCAGATCAGGAATGCGTAGGTTAAGGGGCCATTGCCCCGCTCGTGGTGGCGGGCGCCGAACCTTTGTAGCTCGCCACGTTGGTCGGAGTGGAGTTCCAGGTGAAAGCAATGACGCCGAGGATGAAGAGCATTGCAACGGCGCCTGCAATCCAACCCGTGTTGCTACCAGCGCGGTAGCTTCTCAAGTCGCCGTATCTTGTCATGGGATTTCCTCCCTTTTGACTGCATGTGTAACGGCCCTACCGCTCATCTGGTTCCAGATAGGAGCGCTGAGCTCCCGAAAAGCCAGGGAAGAGAGAAGAAAAGGACGCGAAAGCAGCCCGTTTTGGAGGCTTCTTGCTTGCGTTGAGGCGTTCAAGCCTTCTGCGCGCGCCGCGAGGCTTGAGGTTTTCTCAAACGCCAATTTATTGCTCAGCGCGCGAGGAACGTTAGCGAGCTGATGTCGCGGGCTCAGATAAGGCTGGATCTTTCCTCGTGGAGCCGGTGGTCGTCGGCTCGGACAGGATCGTATGGTTGCTCACGGGACCGGGGAGCCGATCAGATATAAAGACGACAACGCCGAGCAGGAGGAGCGCCACGGCAGCGGCAACAATAAAGCCTGTGTAGTTTTCGGCCTTACTGCTGCTTGGCGCGGGTTTATTGTTGGACACCATATCGTTTCCGCCATAGCCGGGACGGTTGGCTCGACTTCCGGTTGCCAGGTCTTTTTAGCGGAAAACTCCGGCCGAAGCCGGGGGCTGCTATCGTCATGCAGCGTGTTTTGAGCGTTAGGGTTATCGAGCAGGCGCTGCAGGCCGCGTTGGTGACGTGGAGCCGGTCGTCGCCAGGCCATCGCCCGCCCGGCGAAGTTTCAGAAAATCGCGAAGCGGCCATCACCGCGAGCGCGGAAAAAATCGCGAAGCGGCCGTTACGCCGCCAAGGCGCAAGCGCCGTTATTGCGGCCTCGCCCTGAGCGTGCCTACCGCCCGATCTTGCCTTCGGTGCCGTTCAGCAGGCGCGCGATATTGGCCCGGTGCATGAACCAGATCAGCGCCGTGAGAATGAGAAACAGCGCGGCTTCGGCGGGGTAGCCCATGAACCAGAGGATCGCGGGCGTGGCGGCGCTGGCAACGAGCGCCGAGAGCGATGAGTAGCGCGTCGCCACCGCCACGGCGATCCAGATCACGCCGAAGGCGAGCGCCGCCTGCCACACCAGCGCCAGCAGCACGCCGATATAGGTCGCGACACCTTTGCCGCCTCTGAATCCGAGCCAGACCGGAAAAAGATGACC